>NZ_JBIDBN010000010.1:292403-344181 GCF_043203115.1 Streptomyces sp. NPDC048001 | reverse complement strand
CGCTCCCGCAACCCCGAAAGATCATCACGCTCAACGCCCACGGTCCTCGCAACTCCCACAGATCGCGGGTGTTGCGAGGACCGTTAGAACCCAAGGCCCCGCGCGGGGGCCGTGGCGCGTCCGGGCCGCGGGACGTGCCTCGCCGGGACGTGCCTCGCCGGGACGTGCCTCGCCGGGACGTGCCTCACCGGGACGTGCCTCACCGGGAGTGCCTCACCGGGACGAAACCGGCCGGAGACGACCCCCGCTGACGGTGCGCCGGGGCAGGGTGGCGGTCAGTTGTCCGTGTGCGCGGTGACCGTCACCCGCTCGCGCAGCCTCTCGTAGGCGCCGCGGTCGAACTCGCCCGCCGCCGGGGCGAGTACCGTCGCCGCGGACAGGGCGGCCGCTCTCGCCAGGCGTTCCGGCCACGGCAGGCCCTCCACGAGGCCCGACAGCAGCGCGGCGACGGCGGAGTCCCCGGCGCCGGTCGGGTTGCCGCGCTCGGCGGCGGGCGGGGCGGCCTGCCAGGTCCCCTCGGGAGTCGCGGCGAGCAGCCCGTCGGGGCCCAGGGAGCCGACGACGGCGTGCGCGCCCCGGCGGCGGGCGTCGCGCACGGCGCGCCGCGGTTCCCGGGAGCCCGTCAGCAGCGCCAGCTCCTCCGCGTTGGGCTTGATCAGGTCGGGGCGGGCGGCGATACCGCGGCGCAGCGGTTCCCCGCTGGTGTCGAGCAGCACCGGTACACCGGCCGCGCGGGCCCGGCGCACCAGGTCGGCGTAGGCGCCGACGTGGATGCCCGGGGGCAGGCTGCCGCAGAGGGCGACGGCCTCGGCGCCGTCGAGCAGGGTGCCGTAGGCGGCGAGGAACGCGGCCCACTCCTCGGGGGTGACGGCGGGGCCGGGCTCGTTGAGCTGCGTGGTGTCGCCGGTGGAGTCGTCCGTCACGGCGACGGTGCGCCGGGTCGGTGCCGCGACGGGCACCAGTGCGTCGTGGAGCGGGAGGCGGGCGAGCATCCGGCGCAGCACGTCCCCGGTGTGGCCGCCGGCGAAGCCGGTGACGGTGCAGGCGTGGCCGAGCGAGGACAGTACGCGGGCCACGTTGACGCCCTTGCCGCCGGGCCGTTCGTGCACCTCGCCGACCCGGTTGACCGCGTGCGGGGTCAGGGCCGGGACCCGGTAGGTGATGTCCAGGGCGGCGTTGAGCGTGACCGTCAGGATCACCCGTACACACCTCGCGAGAATGCGGCGTCGGAGCTCGTACGGGGCCTGATCATGCCAAAGGGAGGGCGGTCGGCCCAAGCCCCGGGTCCGCCTCCGCACCGGCCCCCCCTCGTCCGGGGCCGGTGCGGAGACGGCGTCAGGCGCCCTTCGGCTCGACGATCCACTCGCCCCGGCGCATCACGCCCTGGAGGACGAAGTCGGAGTCCAGGACCACCAGGTCGGCGTCCTTGGCGGGTTCCAGGGAGCCGATCCGGTCGTAGGCGCCGAGCAGTCTGGCCGGGTTGGCGGAGATGGCCCGCACGACGTCCTCGACGGGCAGGCGGTCGACGGTGACGGCACGTCGGAAGGCGGTGTCCAGGGTGAGGGTGGAGCCGGCGATCGAGCCGCCCTCCACCAGCCGGGCCACCCCGTCCTTCACCTCGACCTCCAGCGGGCCGAGTTCGTAGCGCCCGTCGCCGAAGCCCGCCGCGTCCATCGCGTCGGTGATGAAGGCGACGCGTCCGGCGCCGGCGCTGCGGAAGGCGAGTTCCAGGGCGGCGGGGTGGAGGTGGACGCCGTCGTTGATGAGTTCGACGGTGACCCGCTCGTCCTCCAGCAGGGCCGCGATGGGGCCCGGGGCCCGGTGGGCGAGTCCGGGCATGGCGTTGAACAGGTGGGTCGCGACGGTGGCGCCCGCCTCGATGGCTTCGACGGTCTGCTCGTAGCTGGCGTCGGTGTGGCCGACGGCGGCGATCACGCCGTGCTCGGCGAGCATCCGCACGGAGTCGATGCCGCCGGGCAGTTCGGTGGCCAGGGTGATCATCCGGGCGGTGCCGCGTGCGGCGTCGACGAGCCTGCGGACCTCGGCCGGCTCGGGGTCGAGCAGCAGGGCCTCGCTGTGCGCGCCCTTGCGGCAGGGGGAGATGAACGGCCCCTCGAAGTGGATGCCCGCCAGGTCGCCCTGCTCCACGAGTTCGGAGAGCATCCCGGCCCGCCGGGTGAGGAAGTCCATGCTCGCGGTGACGGTGGAGGCGACCAGGGTGGTGGTGCCGTGCCGGCGGTGGGTGTCGACGCCCTTCAGTACGTCCTCGGCGGTGCCGGAGGTGAAGGAGGCCCCGCCGCCGCCGTGGTTGTGGATGTCGACGAACCCGGGGACGATCCAGTGCCCGGACAGGTCCCTCACGGGAGTGCCGGGGTCGGCGGCGCCCGCGATCCGCGTGCCCTCGACGACGACCCGTCCGTTCTCGACGACGCCGGTCGGCAGCACCACACGGGCTCCGGCCAGCACGGTGGCTGTGGCGCGAGCGGCCATCAGTCGGTTACCTCCGTGGCGAGTAGATCCCAGGCGAGCAGACCTGCGCCCAGGCATCCGGCGGTGTCCCCGAGGGCCGCCGGGACGATCGCGGGCAGTTTCTGGAAGGTGACGCGCTCCTCGACCGCCGCCCGCAGCGGTGTGAACAAGGTTTCCCCGGCCTCGGCGAGCCCGCCACCGATGATCAGGGTCCGGGGGTCCAGCAGGGTGAGGGCCGTGACGAGTCCGTCGGCCAGGGCGGCGACGGCGTCCTGCCACACCGCGACCGCGCGCGGGTCGCCGGAGGCGACCGCCTCGGCGCAGTCCGCCGCGTCCGCGTCCGGGTCGCCGGAGGCGGCGGACCAGGCGCGGGTGACGGCGGAGGCGGAGGCGAGCGCCTCCAGGCAGCCGCGCTGGCCGCAGCCGCAGGCGGGGCCGCCGGGGCGGACGACGATGTGCCCGATCTCCCCGGCGTAGCCGTGGGCGCCGGCCTCGATGGTGCCGCCGATGCCGATCGCGCCCGCGATGCCGGTGCCGAGCGGGACGAACAGGAAGCGGTCGGCTCCCAGCCCGGCGCCGATACGGCCCTCGGCGAGGCCGCCGGTGCGCACGTCGTGCCCGAGGGCGACCGGGATTCCGCCCAGCCGTTCGCTGAGGAGCTTGCGCAGCGGGACGTCCCGCCAGCCGAGGTTGGCCGCGTAGACGGCGATGCCGCGGTCGGCGTCGACGATGCCGGGCACGGCGACCCCGGCGGCGAGCGCCGGCTCCCCGAAGTGCTCCTGCCCGTAGGCCCGCAGGTCCTCGGCGAAGCCGAGGATCGACTCCACCACGGCGTCCGGGCCGCGCTTTCGCCCGGTCGCCCGCCGCAGCTCGTGCAGGAGGGTCCCGTCCGCCGCGACGAGGGCGGCCTTCATGCCGGTGCCGCCCACATCGAGGGCGATGACGTGTTTCACGGGGAACAGTTTCGCCCGAGGACCCGAATAGGTCTAGTCCACTTGGCGAGATTGTTGCCAAGCCATACAAACTCGTCCATCCGTTCGGACGGGGCGAAGCCCGCAGGCAGGGGGGTGCGCCGGCGCCCGGAGGGGGCCTCCCCCCGCCTGCGTGGGGCGCGCGGCGGTCGCGGAGCGGAAGGGGTTGTGCAGGGACGTTGCGAAAGCGAGACCGGCACTGGTGTAGACCTCATGGCAATGCGTGGGACAATCTTCGTTCATCCGCAGAGCGTCACGGGGGCCGACGGGGACGCGCGCAACCGACGAGCAGAGGGTGGGGGAGAGCAGTGCAGCGTCCCTTCATAGGTCTGACCGCCGCAACCGCGGCACTGGGCATGGCGGCCGTGCTGACAGGGTGCGGCGCGACGGGTTCGGGCGATGTCACCCTCCATCTCGTCGCCGCCGACTACGACGTCTCCGGCGGCCAGACCAGCAAGGTCTACTGGGAGCAGCTCACCACCGCCTTCGAGGCCGAGCACCCCGGGATCAAGGTCGAGGTGCAGATCGAGTCCTGGAACGACGTCGACCGCAAGGTCGCCGAGATGGTGGAGGCCGGGAACGCCCCCGACGTCGCCCAGATCGGCGCCTACGCGGACTACGCCGCGGACGGTCGCCTCTATGCGGCCGACCAGCTGCTGTCGGTGCCGGTGCAGTCCAACTTCCTGGTGCCGCTCACCGACGCGGGCGAGTACAAGGGCACCCAGTACGGTCTCCCCTTCGCGGCCTCCACCCGGCTGCTCTTCTACAACAAGGAGCTCTTCGCCGAGGCGGGCATCACGGGCACGCCGGAGACCTGGGACGAACTCGCCGAGGACGCCCGGGCGCTCAAGGACAGCGGGGTCCGCTACCCCTTCGCGCTGCCGCTCGGCCCGGAGGAGGCGCAGGCCGAGACCCTGATGTGGCTGCTGAGCGGCGGCACCGGCTACACCGACGCGGTCGACAAGTACGCCATCGACTCCCAGGCCAACATCAGCGCCTTCGAATGGCTCCGGGACGAGCTGGTCAAGCCCGGCCTGACCGGGCCGGTCGCCCCCGGCGAGCTCAACCGCAAGGACGCCTTCGCCGCGTTCACCCGCGGTGAGGTCGGCATGCTCAACGGGCACCCGTCCCTGATGCAGGCCGCCGAGAAGGAGGGCGTCGACGTCGGCAAGGTCGAGCTGCCGGGGCGCGAGGGCGAGGCCAAGGGGTCGATGGGCGTCGCCGACTGGATCATGGGCTTCAAGGAGAACGGCCACCGCAAGGAGATCGGCGCGTTCTTCGACTACGTCTTCAGCGACGCCAACGTCCTCGCCTTCGCCCGGCAGAACGACCTGCTGCCGCCGACGGTCACCGCCTCCGAGGCCATGGAGAAGGACCCGGAGCACGCGGACCTGCGCGAGTTCCTGCACGCGCTGCCCACCTCCGTCCTCCCGCCGGTCGGCAAGACCTCCTGGGCGGCCGTGAGCGAGACCATCAAGAAGAAGATCGGCAAGGCGATGGAGCCCGGCGGCAGCGTGGCGGCGACCCTCTCCGAGATCGACGGCGACGCGGCCGAGGCCGAGGCGGCCGAGTAGGCCGGGCCCGGGGCCCGGATTCAGGCCTGCGGCCCGGGCGAGGACCGGGCCCGGGGCTCGGGGCCCGGCCCCAGGGCCGGGCCCGGGGTTGGGCCCCCACGGAGCCGGGGGCGCCCGGGCTTGGTACCAGGACCAGGACCAGGGCCAGGACCGGGCCCGGGGCCGGGTGGGGGTGCCGGGCGATAGGTTGGATCGTATGACCGAGGAGCCGCAGAGCACCGGGCTGCCCGCCCGCGAGCAGTCCGTGCTCGCCATGGAACGGCGCACCTGGTCCGGCCCCGGGGCCAAGGAGCGGGCGATCAGGGAGCAGCTCGGCATCTCCCCGGTCCGCTACTACCAGCTGCTCAACGCCCTCCTCGACGACCCCCGCGCCCTGGTACACGATCCGGTCACCGTGAACCGTCTTCGCCGTGTCAGGGACGCACGCAGATCCCGCCGTTAAGGTCGGGGCATGGGCAGCTCCCCGTACGCACACACCCTGCCGACGCCGTCCACCCCCGCGGGCCGCGACGGACTCGCGGCCGTCCTCGACCGGCCCGCCGAGACCGTCGTGGCCCTCGACTTCGACGGCACACTCGCCGAGATCGTGCCCGACCCCGAGCAGGCCCGCGCGCACGAGCGCGTGGTCCCCGCGCTCGCCCGGCTCGCCCCGAGGGTCGCCTCCGTGGCCGTGGTCACCGGCCGCCCGGCCGGGACCGCCGTCCGCTACGGGGGCTTCGCGGGAGTGCCCGGGCTCGACCACCTCGTGGTGCTCGGCCACTACGGCGCCGAGCGCTGGGACGCCGCCACCGGCACGGTCACCGGGCCGGCCGCGCACCCCGGAGTGGCCGCCGCCCGGGCCGAACTGCCGGGCGTCCTGGAGGCCGCCGGCGTCCGGCAGGGCGCCTGGATCGAGGAGAAGGGCCGGGCGGTGGCCGTCCACACCCGGCGCGCCGACGACCCGCAGGGCGCCTTCGAGGCGCTGCGCGAGCCGATGGCCTCGCTCGCCTCCCGCCACGGACTGGTTCTCGAACCGGGGCGCATGGTCCTCGAACTGCGCCCCCCGGGCATGGACAAGGGGGTCGCCCTCGACGCCCATGTGCGCCGGTCCGGTGCCGGGGCCGTCCTGTACGCGGGGGACGACCTCGGCGACCTCGCGGCCTTCGCCGCGGTCGGGAAACTGCGGTCGGACGGGGTGCCGGGGCTGCTCGTGTGCAGCGGGAGCGAGGTGCCGGAGCTGGCGGAGCGCGCGGACCTGGTGCTTCCGGGCCCCGCGGCCGTGGCGGAGCTGCTGGCGGCCCTCGCCGAGCGGCTGTAGGACACCCGGAGGCCCCCGCGGCCGGGCAGTCCGCCGGGTGGCCATTGCCGGTGGGTGGTGCCCACCGGCCCGATGGCAGGATGACGGCATGGCGGCGGCGCGGTGACGGACGAGGCGTGGGCGGGGCTCCACGGCGACCTGCTGGCGGCGAAGGCGCTGGTCTACGACCCGGCCGGGTTCGCCTGCTCGCCCCCCGTGCCCGAACCGGAGAGCGCGGCGTACGCGGCCTGCGGGTTCACGCTCGACGGCCGCTCGGTCCGGTTCCGCGCGGCCAGGACCACCCCGGCGAGGGCGGGGCAGTTCGTCACCCTGTGGCAGAGGTCCGAGGCGGGCCCGATCCGGCCCTTCGACGCGGCCGACGCGGTGGACCTCTTCGTCGTCGGCAGCCGCGACGGCGAAGGCTTCGGGCAGTTCGTCTTCCCCCGCGAGACGCTGCGCGACCACGGGATCGTCTCCTCGGGAGGCTCCGGCGGCAGGCGCGGCTTCCGCGTCTATCCGCCGTGGGCCGCCCCGACCGGCCCGGCGGCCCGGCGCACCCAGGCGTGGCAGGTGCGCCACTTCCTCGACCTCGGGGACGGCGGCGGGCCCGCCGACCCGGCACGCGCCCGCGCCCTGTACCACCCGTAGGACGTGATCTGCGCCATAGGCTGTCACAGCGTCCGCCTCCGCGGTGTCTTGAGGTCGAGCCCACCGGGATGGGGAAAGTCCACCGGGGAACGAGGGAGAGGCCATGAGCGAGAACACCGAGGTGGTCGTCGTCGGAGGCGGATACGCCGGCGTGATGGCGGCCAACCGCCTGACCAGGCGCGGGGACGTGACCGTGCGGCTCGTCAACCCGCGTGGGTCCTTCGTCCACCGGGTCCGGCTGCACCAGCTGGCGGGCGGCACGGGCGACGCCGTCGTCGCGTACCGGGAGGTGCTGGCCGGGAGCGTGGAGCTGGTGGTGGACAGCGCGGCCCGGATCGACGCGCCCCGGCGCCGGGTGGAGCTGGCATCGGGCGGCACGCTGCCCTACGACTACCTGGTGTACGCCGTCGGCAGCGGCAGTGCCGATCCCGGGGTGCCGGGCGCGGCCGAGCACGCCTATCCGATCGCCGGCCTGGAGGAGGCGCAGCGGCTGCGCCCGGTGCTCGACGCCGAGCCCGCGACGGCCCCGGTGACGGTCGTCGGAGCCGGCCCGACCGGGATCGAGACCGCCGCCGAGCTGGCGGAGCTGGGCCGCGCCGTGACCCTGGTCTGCGGCCGGGTGCTGGGCCCCTACCTCCACCCCCGGGGGCGCCGCGCGGTGGCCGGGCGGCTGGCCGCACTCGGCGTGCGGGTCCTCGACGGGCCCGGCGCGCAGGTGACGGAGGTGACGGCCGGGGCCGTGCGCCTCGTCGACGGCCGTGAGCTGGCGAGCCGGGTGACCGTGTGGACGGCCGGGTTCGCGGTGCCCGACCTGGCCCGGCGCAGCGGTCTGCGCACCGACGCGCTGGGCCGCCTGCTCACGGACGAGACCCTGACGTCCGTCGACGACGCGCGCATCCTCGCGGCCGGGGACTCGGCCGCCCCGTCCGGCCTGCCGCTGCGGATGAGCTGCCAGGCAGCGATGCCGCTGGGGGCCCGGGCCGCGGACACCGTGCTGGCCCGGATCGAGGGCGAGCGGCCCGCACCGCTGAACCAGGTGTTCGCGGGCCAGTGCATCAGCCTGGGGCGGCGGACCGGGATCTTCCAGTTCTCCCACCGCTCGGACGTCGCGGTCGGTGTCCACCTCGACGGACGGCCGGGCGGGCGGCTCAAGGAGCTGGTCTGCGACAGCGTCGTCAAGCAGCTGTCCGGTGAGGCGGCCAAGCCCGGCTCCTACAAGCTGCACCGTGTCCCCGGCGGGTCCGCGCGCCGCAAGGCGCTCCGAGGCGGGCAGGGCACGGCGCTGCCCGCCGCCGAACCGGCCGCGTGAGCGGCGTCCACCGGACCGCGGACGGCGGGGGCACGGCGGCCGGGCAGGCCGCCGCCCCGGCCCCGGCCCCGGCCCCGGCCCCGGCCCCGGCCCCGGCCCCGGCCCCGGCCCCGCCCGCCCGCGGGGAGCGGGGCCGCGGGCCGGTCGCGCCGTCCCCGCGGACCGCCCCGACCGCCCCGACCGCACGCACCACGGGGCCGGCACGCACCACCCGATCCACCCGATCCACCCGATCCACCCGATCCACCCGAACCGCACCCGGCGGCCCAGCGCCCCGGCCGCCCAGGAGGGGCGAGAGATGAGCGACCACGCCGCCGACCCGGCCACCGAGAGCTTCGTGGCCCACCGCAACCTGCTGTTCACCGTCGCCTACGAGATGCTCGGCTCGGCGGCCGACGCCGAGGACGTCCTCCAGGAGACGTGGCTGCGCTGGGCCGAGGTCGACCCGGACCAGGTGGCCGACCCGCGGGCCTACCTGGTGCGGATCACGACCCGGCAGGCCCTCAACAGGCTGCGCACCATGAAGCGCCGCAGGGAGTCCTACGTCGGCCAGTGGCTGCCCGAGCCGATGCTGACGGCGCCGGACGTGGCCGAGGACGTGGAACTCGCCGAGAGCCTGTCGATGGCGATGATGCTGGTGCTGGAGCGGCTCGCGCCGACCGAGCGCGCCGTCTTCGTGCTGCGCGAGGTGTTCGACGTCGGCTACGACGAGATCGCCGAGTCGGTGGGCAAGAGCCCGGCGGCGGTCCGGCAGATCGCGCACCGGGCCCGCAAGCACGTGGAGGCCCGCCGCCCGCGCACGGTGGCCTCCCCGCGCGAGGCGCGGGCGGCCGTGGAGTCCTTCCGGCGGGCGCTGGAGACCGGCGACCCGCAGGAGCTGCTGGACGTGCTCGCCCCGGACGTCGTGCTGGTGAGCGACGGCGGCGGGGTCAAGCAGGCCGCCCTGCGGCCGATCGTCGGCGCCGAGAAGGTGGCCCGCTTCTACCTCGGCAGCATCAGGAAGACCGGAGCGGTGGTCACCAGCGACCCCGCCGTGGTCAACGGCCGCCCGGCGCTCCTCGTCCGGGTGGACGGGGAGGTCGACGGGGTGCTCGCGGTCAGGGTCGAGGAGGGGCGCATCGCGGGCCTGTTCTACGTGCGCAACCCCGAGAAGCTGACCCGGGTCGGGTCGGAGACCCCGCTCACCCTGCGGTGACGCGGGCGGCGGCGGGCCGCAGCGGACGCGACTGCCGCGGGCCCGCCCCGGGGGACGCCGACGTGCCGGGCGGCCCGCCCCGCGCGCCCGCGACCACCGGCCGGGGGTGGGGCGGTCGCGGGCGCGCGCCCTCGCGTCCGTACTGGGCGACCTGCCCTGGTGGGTGACGGGGGCGGTCGCGGGCGGGTGCCCTCGCGTGGACGGCGCCGCCGTCAGGAGCGCAGGGGCTCCAGCTGGTCCAGGAACCACCGGCGCGGCGGCAGCGCCGTGGACGCGGCCCCGAGGTGCTTGGTCCGCTCCGCGCGCTCCGCCGCGGGCATCATCAGGCCGCGGTGCAGTGCCTCGGCGGTCGCCGTGACGTCGTAGGGGTTGACCGTGATCGCGAACTCGCCCAGCTCCTCGTGGGCGCCCGCCTCCCGGGACAGCACGAGCGCACAGCCCTCGTCCGAGACGACCGGAACCTCCTTGGCCACCAGGTTCATGCCGTCGCGGATCGGGTTGACCAGCGCCACGTCGGCCATCCGGTAGGCGGCCAGCGAGCGGGCGAAGTCGTCCCTCACATGCAGCACGACGGGCGTCCAGTCCCCGGTGCCGAACTCCTCGTTGATCGCGGCGGCCAGCCGGGACACCTCGGCCGTGTACGCGCGGTACACGGGGAGGTCCTGGCGGGAGGGGTAGGCGAGCGCGATGTGCACGACCCTCCCGCGCCACTCGGGCCGGGAGGTGAGCAGGTCGCGGTAGGCGAGCAGGCCGCGCACGATGTTCTTCGACAGCTCGGTGCGGTCCACCCGGACGATCGTCCGGCGGCCCGGCCCGACGGCCTCGCGCAGCTCGGCCATCCGCTCCTCCACGTCCGGCCTGCGGGAGCGCTCGCGCAGGAACTCCGCGTCGGCGCCCAGGGCGTGGACGGCGGTGACCGCCGCGTCCGTGCCGCCGAGCTGCTGGGCGCAGCACGCGGTGAAGGCGTCCGCCCAGCGGCGGGTCAGGAAGCCCAGGCGGTCCGCGCCGAGCATGCCCCGCAGCAGCTCCCCGGCGATGGCGTCGGGCAGCATCCGGAAGTACTCGGGGGGCGCCCAGGGCGTGTGGGAGAAGTGGCCGATTCTCAGGTCGGGCCGCCGCTCGCGGAGCATCCCCGGCACCAGCGCCAGGTGGTAGTCCTGCACCAGCACCGCCGCACCGTCGGCGGCCTCGGCGGCGAGGGCCTCGGCGAAGGCGCGGTTGTAGGTCCGGTACGCCTCCCACTGCCGCTCGAAGTCCCGGTCGAACACGGGCTCCAGGGGGGTCTGGTAGAGCATGTGGTGGAGGAACCACAGAACGGAGTTGGCGATGCCGTTGTAGGCGGCCGCGTGGACCTCCGGATCGATGTCCAGCATCCGGACACCGTCCTCGCCCACGCCCTGGCGCACCGCGTGACGGTCGCCCTCGCCGAGGGCCGCGCACACCCACAGGGACCGTGCGTCGGACCCGATCGCCGAGAGCCCGGAGACGACTCCGCCGCCCCCGCGCCGTGCTTCGACGCCGCCGTCACCGGTCGGCGTGTAGGAGACCGGGCCGCGGTTGGACGCGACGAGGATCTGTGCAGCGTCGTGGACCATGTGGCGAACGTAGCCCGTACCACCCGGGCTCAAACGTGCGTGCGGCAAGGCCGCGGCTCAGTGGTCGCGTTTCCGGCCACGGACGGCGGCGACCGCGACGACCCCGGCCGCGGTGAGGCTGAGCGCGACTCCGCCGAGCAGCCAGAGCTGCTCGGCGGCGGTGCCCGTCCGGGCGAGGTGCTGGCCGTGCTGTCCCGTCAGGGCGAGGGAGCGGCCAGTGGCGTACAGGAAGGCATCCATGGCGTCCATAGGGTGAAAAGGTAGACAAGAACGACAAGCACACCGTGGATTGCCCGCTATGCGGCATGGCGTGCCGCGTACTCCCCGATCTCCCGCATCGGCGGCCGCTCCTCCGTGTCCACCTGGTACGTCCGGGGTACGAACCCCCGCTCCCCGCGCTCGAACTGGGTGAGCGAGGGACGCACCAGATGGCCCCGGGCCAGGCGCAGTTGCGCGGTGCGGTAGATCGCCGCGGCCATCCGCCCCAGCGCCTGCCCGTCCTGGTGGCGGTGCTTGCGGGTGCCCACGTCCACCTGCGCCAGCGCGTCCAGGCCGACCGTGGCCAGCGCGTCCACCAGCAGCCCGATCTCCACGCCGTAGCCGACGGGGAAGGGCAGCCGCTCCAGCAGCGAGCGCCGCGCCGCGTACTCGCCGCCCAGCGGCTGGACGAACCCGGCCAGCTGCGGCCAGTGCAGATTGAGCAGGGGGCGGGCCACCAGCTCCGTCACCCGGCCGCCCTGCCCCGGCTCCCCGGCCAGCGGCCGGTCGTGCATGGCCTTGACGAAGTGGACGTCGGGCTCGGTCAGCAGCGGCCCGACGGTCCCGGTGACGAAGTCGGGGGAGAAGTCGCGCAGGTCCGCGTCGACGAAGCACACCACGTCGCCGCCGGTCACCAGCAGGGAGCGCCACAGCACCTCGCCCTTGCCCGGCACCGCCGGCAGCCGCGGCAGCACCGCGTCCCGGTGGACCACCCGCGCCCCGGCCGCGGCGGCCACCTCCGCGGTCGCGTCGGTGGACCCGGAGTCGAGCACGACCAGCTCGTCGACCAGCGGTGCGGAAGGCGTCATCAGCTCCCCGCGGATCACGGAGACGATCTCGCCGACCGTCGCCTCCTCGTTCAGTGCGGGGAGCACGACGCTGACCGTGGTCTCCTGCTTGGCGGCGAGCAGCCGTCCCATCGGGCGGTCCGCCACCGTCCAGGACCGCCGGGCCAGCCAGCGCTCCACCTCATCCAGCACGTGATCTCCATCTCGCGGATCGGACGACCGGCTCAACCGTCCGGGGGTTCGGTTACAGTCTTGAACAACGCGGACGACCGTCGCATGTCGGGGTGGTACCGCGCGGACAATCGAATACCGCTCATCCAGAGGGGCAGAGGGAAACGGCCCGTTGAAGCCCCGGCAACCCTCCAGCCGGTCTCGTTGCGTACGACGCGAGGCTCCCGGCTAGGGAAGGTGCCAAATCCGTCTCATGGCGAGATGCGCCATGAGGAAGATGAGGAGAAAGGGCCTCGCCTCCATGGCTGTACAGACTTCTGCCACCGCCGCTCCCTCCGCCGCCGGCACGGGCGCCGTCGATCTCGGCCCCGCCTCCGGGCTCTCCTGTCGCGAGTGCGGTGAGCGCTTCGACCTGGGCCCGGTCTTCGCGTGCGAGGTCTGCTTCGGACCGCTGGAGGTCGCCTACGACCTCCCCACCGGCGACCCCGAGGGGCTGCGCAAGCGGATCGAGAACGGCCCCGAGAACATCTGGCGCTACGCGCCGCTGCTGCCCGTCCCCGCCGACGTCGCCTCCAAGCCCAACCTGAACCCCGGTTGGACCAAGCTGGTGCAGGCCGACAACCTCGCCCGCGAGCTGGGCATCGAGCCGGGGAAGCTGCACGTCAAGGACGACTCCGGCAACCCGACCCACTCCTTCAAGGACCGGGTCGTGGCGCAGGCGCTGGAGGCCGCCCGCGCCTTCGGCTACACCACCCTGTCCTGCTCCTCCACGGGCAACCTCGCGGGCGCCGTCGGCGCGGCCGCGGCCCGCGCCGGCTTCCGCAGCTGCGTGTTCATCCCGAGCGACCTGGAGCAGGGCAAGGTCGTCATGGCCGCCGTCTACGGCGGCGAGCTGGTCGGCATCGAGGGCAACTACGACGACGTCAACCGCTTCTGCTCCGAGCTGATCGGCGACCCGGCGGGCGAGGGCTGGGGCTTCGTCAACGTCAACCTCCGCCCGTACTACGGGGAGGGGTCCAAGACGCTCGCCTACGAGATCTGCGAGCAGCTCGGCTGGCGCATCCCCGACCAGATCGTCATCCCGATCGCCTCCGGCTCCCAGCTCACCAAGATCGACAAGGGGATCCAGGAGCTGATCCGCCTCGGCCTGGTGGAGGACCGCCCCTACAAGATCTTCGGCGCCCAGGCGGAGGGCTGCTCCCCGGTCTCCGCGGCCTTCAAGGCGGGCCAGGACGTGGTGCGCCCGCAGAAGCCGGACACGATCGCCAAGTCCCTCGCGATCGGCAACCCGGCCGACGGCCCCTACGTCCTCGACATCTGCCGCCGCACCGGCGGTGCGGTGGAGGACGTCACCGACGCGGAGATCGTCGACGCCATCAAGCTGCTCGCCCGCACCGAGGGCGTCTTCACGGAGACCGCGGGCGGAGTGACCCTGGGTGTGGCGAAGAAGCTGGTCGAGGCCGGTGCCATCGACCCCTCCCTCACCACGGTCGTCGTCAACACGGGTGACGGCCTGAAGACCCTCGACGCGGTGGAGCCCACGACGGGTATGACCGCTGTCATCCGCCCCAACCTGGACTCCTTCCGAGAGGCTGGCCTCGCATGAGCGTCAACGTCCGCATCCCCACCATCCTGCGCACCTACACCGGCGGCCGGGCCGAGGTCAGCGCCGAGGGCGGCACCCTCGCCGAGGTCATCGCCGACCTGGAGAAGAACCACACCGGTATCGCCGCCCGCGTCCTGGACGACCAGGGCAAGCTGCGCCGCTTCGTGAACGTGTACGTGAACGACGACGACGTCCGCTTCGAGCAGGGCCTGGAGACGGCGACCCCCGAGGGTGCCGGCGTCTCGATCATCCCGGCGGTCGCGGGCGGCTGCTGAGCCCCGCGGGAGCCCCGTCCGGAAGGGCCCGGTGCGCGCTGGCGCGCCCGGGGCCCCGGAGCCGGCCGTTCTGCCCCCTCCCCGAGCCGTCGGGAGGGGGCATTTCCGCATGGTTGAGCGCGGTAGAGTCTGGGAAGCCCCCTTCGCCTTCTCCGCGGGAACGGGCTCCCCACCGCAAGAAAGCGGCCAAAGTCTGTGCGTGAAATGCCTTGATAGTGCTGTTTTGTCGGGCCCGACTTGCCCCGGAAAGCCACGTATTCGCATAGATCACTCGATCGGTCCTGCCCGGATTTCTCGTCCGATTGACCTGTTGCAGAGGGCAGTTGGGCAGATACATTCAGCCGCGGTCGACGCGTTCCGGCGCACACCCCACCTGTCGGGGTGAGGTCTGACCCGGGTCCGCGAAGTGCGGTCCTGTGCAAGGGCCAGTAATAGGGGAGTTAGGCATGGCTCAGGGCACCGTCAAGTGGTTCAACGCGGAGAAGGGGTACGGCTTCATCGCGGTCGACGGTGGTGCGGATGTATTCGTCCACTACAGCGCCATCCAGATGGACGGCTACCGCACCCTTGAAGAGGGTCAGCGGGTCGAGTTCGAGATCTCGCAGGGCCAGAAGGGTCCGCAGGCGGACATGGTCAAGCTCGCCGTCTGATCCGATCGGTCCAGGCGCGTTCGGCCACCGACGCACTCAGGCCGAGGGGCCCGCATCCCGACACGCTCGGGACGCGGGCCCCTCGCGCGTGTCGGCCCCGCCCCGCCACACGCGACGGCGCACGCCCCCCGCCCGCCCCGGTCGGGCCCTTCTCCGAAGGCGCTCGCCCCCGCCCGTCTCCCGACCACCACCCCTCACGGAGCCTTCTTCGAAGGCGCTTGCCCCCGCCCGTCTCCCGACCGCCACCCCAGTGGAGCCTTCTTCGAAGGCGCTTGCCCCCACCCGTCTCCCGACCGCCACCCCTCATGGAGCCTTCTTCGAAGGCGCTTGCACTCGAGGGGGTCGAGTGCTAATCATTGGTTAGCACTCTCCGAGTGAGAGTGACAGAACTTGGATCGGGTCGGTGAGGTCCGCGAGCCGTGTGGGGCAAGGAACCACAGGGCGCGCAGGCCGGCCGTCGCGGGCGCCGGGCGCGATCCGATGTATCCACCCCAGTCCGGGAGGACCACTTCACATGGCCAAGATCATCGCGTTCGACGAGGAGGCTCGGCGCGGTCTCGAGCGCGGGATGAACCAGCTCGCCGACGCCGTCAAGGTCACCCTTGGTCCCAAGGGTCGCAACGTCGTCCTCGAGAAGAAGTGGGGCGCCCCCACGATCACCAACGACGGTGTGTCCATCGCCAAGGAGATCGAGCTCGAGGACCCGTACGAGAAGATCGGCGCCGAGCTGGTCAAGGAAGTCGCCAAGAAGACGGACGACGTCGCCGGCGACGGTACGACCACCGCGACCGTGCTGGCCCAGGCCCTGGTCCGCGAGGGCCTGCGCAACGTGGCCGCCGGTGCCAACCCGATGGCCCTGAAGCGCGGCATCGAGAAGGCCGTCGAGGCCGTCTCCGGTGCGCTGCTGGAGCAGGCGAAGGACGTCGAGACCAAGGAGCAGATCGCCTCCACGGCCTCCATCTCCGCCGCCGACACCCAGATCGGCGAGCTGATCGCCGAGGCCATGGACAAGGTCGGCAAGGAAGGCGTCATCACCGTCGAGGAGTCCCAGACCTTCGGTCTGGAGCTGGAGCTCACCGAGGGTATGCGCTTCGACAAGGGCTACATCTCGGCGTACTTCGCCACCGACATGGAGCGTATGGAGGCGTCCCTGGACGACCCGTACATCCTGATCGTCAACTCGAAGATCTCCGCGGTGAAGGACCTGCTCCCGCTGCTGGAGAAGGTCATGCAGTCGGGCAAGCCGCTGCTGATCATCGCCGAGGACGTCGAGGGCGAGGCCCTGTCGACCCTGGTCGTCAACAAGATCCGCGGCACCTTCAAGTCCGTCGCCGTCAAGGCCCCGGGCTTCGGCGACCGCCGCAAGGCCATGCTGAACGACATCGCCATCCTCACCGGCGGCACGGTCATCTCCGAGGAGGTCGGCCTCAAGCTGGAGAACGCCGGTCTGGACCTGCTGGGCCGCGCCCGCAAGGTCGTCATCACCAAGGACGAGACCACCATCGTCGACGGTGCCGGTGACAGCGAGCAGGTCGCGGGCCGGGTGAACCAGATCCGCGCCGAGATCGAGAACAGCGACTCGGACTACGACCGCGAGAAGCTCCAGGAGCGCCTGGCGAAGCTGGCCGGCGGCGTGGCCGTCATCAAGGCCGGTGCCGCCACCGAGGTCGAGCTCAAGGAGCGCAAGCACCGCATCGAGGACGCCGTGCGCAACGCCAAGGCGGCCGTCGAGGAGGGCATCGTCGCCGGTGGCGGCGTGGCCCTGCTCCAGGCCTCCGCGGTCTTCGAGAAGCTGGAGCTCGACGGCGACGAGGCCACCGGTGCCAACGCCGTCAAGCTGGCCCTGGAGGCCCCGCTCAAGCAGATCGCCGTCAACGGCGGCCTCGAGGGCGGCGTCGTCGTGGAGAAGGTGCGCAACCTGACCGTCGGCCACGGCCTGAACGCCGCGACCGGCGAGTACGTCGACATGATCGCCGAGGGCATCATCGACCCGGCGAAGGTGACGCGTTCCGCGCTGCAGAACGCCGCGTCGATCGCCGCGCTGTTCCTCACCACCGAGGCCGTCATCGCCGACAAGCCGGAGAAGGCCGCCGCGCCTGCCGGTGGCGGCATGCCGGGCGGTGACATGGACTTCTGATCCGGCTTCCGGATCGGACCCGTCCGCACGGACCGAGGGCGGCACCCCCAAGGGGTGCCGCCCTCGGGCGTTTCCCCTTCCGTGAGGAGTTCCCGCACGGTCTCCTCGGCGGACCCGTCCTCCTCAGCCGGGGCGATCGCCCCGGCCGCCAGGCCCCGGCGCGGTCATGACGGCCCTTCTGCCCGGGGCGGGGAGGACGAGGTCCCTTCCCCGGAGCGGGCGGCCGCGGCGCGGGCCTCGGCGGCCAGGGCCCGGACCCGGTCGGGCGGCAGCGCCGCGGGCGGTCCGGCCGCCAGGCCCCGGCAGCGGCGGCACGCCCCGCGGACCAGCTCCCCGCCCCGGGCCGGGGCCCCGCAGCCGCCGCACTCCAGCACCCGGACCGGCCGCGGCCTCGGCGGCGGCGCGGGAGGCAGCTTGTCGACCAGGCGCCGCCGGGCCAGCGCGGCCGGGTGGTGCACCGGCCGGGGCAGGCCCTCGGTGAGCGCGCACAGCACCTGACGGTCGGTCGCCTCGCGGGCGAACCACTCCTCCACCAGCGGCGCCAGCGCCGTGCAGTCGGCGTGCGACAGGGACATCGCGGGGTTCTCCCGGCCGAGCGCGGCGAGCACCACATAGGCCCGCGGCAGGGTGGTCCGGCGGCGCTCCTCGACCGCGTCGCCGCGCCGGAAGGCGGCCCACCAGGCGTCGTCGCGGGCGGTGCGCGACCACCAGGTGCGCGTCACCCACACGGGGCTTCCCGAGGGGTTCGTCACGCACTCCCGTCCGCGCCTCAAGTGGCCGGCCGCGATGAGGTTGTTGAGGGCGCGGGCGACGGCGCACTGGCCGTAGGGGGTGAGCCTGGCCAGCGTCTTCACGGAGATGTCGCTGCCCTCGGGGAGCCGGTCGACGAAGGAGGCGAGGGCCGCCTCGCGCGGCGGCAGGCCGGTGAAGTCGGCCCCGGTGCGCGGATGCCCGCCCGGGGTCGTACGTTTGCCGTAGCCGGGGTTGGCGGGCGGATGGGGGGCGCTACTAAGCTCGGCGTCAGCCATGGGATCGAGTGCCTTTCGATCGTGCGGTCAGGCCCCCGCGGGTGTTGGTAGCACCCGACGGGGGTCGTTCGTTTTCCGGCACGCTAGAGCGAGATGACGCTGCGTGGCAAATCGCTCGCGCTCTGTGCCCGGTTCATGTCAACCGGCAGGGTGGGGGGGCGGGTTGAGGCCCGGCCACCCCTTCCGTCAGAAAGGCGCTCGACGCTCGGATCCCGAGTCTCGGGTGTGCCCGCGGCGCCGCCCGGCGGTCCCGGTCAGGGGCGGCCGAGCCCCCCGAGGAAGGCCGACCAGGCGTCTGCGCCGAACACGAGCTTCGGGCCGTCGGGGGCCTTGGAGTCCCGGACGGGGACGATGCCGGGGTGGCCCTCCGCCACCTCCACGCAGTCGCCTCCCCCGCCGCCGCTGTGGCTGGACTTGCGCCAGGCGAGGGCGACTTCCACGCAGTTCCCGCCGCTGCCGCCGCTGTAGGAGGAGGTGGACCAGACGGCGGGCCTCAGATCGTGCTCAGGGCTGCTGCTCTTCATACGTGTAATCCTCCGCCACCGCCTCGATCCGCGCCAAGGAGGATTCCGGCGCGAGCGCGGCCGCCCGCAGCAGGTCGAAGGTGAGCTGATGGCGGGCGACCGTGGCCGGATCGTCCTCCAGACGCCCCGAGCCCACGCCCTGGAGATAGGCGAGCGGGGGCGCGTCGGGGAAGGTCATCAGCTTGATCGAGCCTTCGAGCGAGGCGTGGGCGCCCGCGGAGAAGGGCAGCAGCTGGAGGATGATCCGGCGCCTGCGCGCCAGGCCCGTCATATGGCGCAGTGCCCCGGCCATCACTGCCGGGCCGCCGACCCGGCGGTGCAGCACCGCCTCGTCCAGGATGACCCAGAACAGGGGCCGGGTGGGATCGGCCAGCAGCGCGGCACGGTCCAGCCGGGCCGCCACCAGCTCGTCGACGGCCGTCTCCTCCGCCGTCGGCCGGTAGGCGCGGAAGACCGCCCGGGCGTAGGGCTCGGTCTGGAGCAGCCCCGGGATGAGCGTCGGCTCGAACTCCTTGAGGGTTTCCGTCAGGGGCTCCGCCTCCGCCGCCTCGGCGAAGTGGTCCGGATAGCGCGAGCGGTGGCAGGCCGCGCAGTTGCGGGCGAAGAAGGAGCCGGTGCCCAGCACCTCGTCCAGCCGGGCGGCGTGCTCGGGGAGGATGCGCCGGGTGCCCGCCTCCATCTGCCCGATGTAGGAGCCGCTGACGAACAGCGCCTCGCCCAGCTGGTCCTGGGTGAGTCCGGCTCTTGTCCTGGCGTGGCGCAGTTCCGCGCCGAGCAGTGCCCGCGGGGAGGCCGACGGGTCGAGGTCCTTGGGTCCGGGCATGGGGCGGCTCCTGGAGCAGCAGCAGGTGTTGTTGGGTCTGCGCCGCTTCCCAGGCTAGCGAGTGATCGACACTCTGGGTGAGGGAAGTCTGACAACCAGTGGTGGAGGAGAGCGGGTCATGGCACAGGTCGTGCGTTCGGGGGAGCGGTTGCGGGCCGCGGAGGAGGTGATCGCCCGGCTCAGGGGCGAGTTGGCGGCGGCCTCGGTGACCCTGCCGTCGCTGCGGGTCGACGTGGTCACGCTCGCGAGCGAGACCCCCTGTCCGCTGGTCGACCTGGGGCGCTGCACGCTGGAGACCGCCGCGCGGCTCGCGGACGCGCTCGGGGCGGTGGAGCGGTGACCCTCCCGGCCGCCGGGCCCGAGCCCGGCAGCTACGCCGTGGACCTGCGCAGCGGGCGGGTGGGGCGGGTGATGGCCTACCTCGGGCCGGACGCCTATCTGCGCCCGCTCGGCGGGGGCCGGGAGTGGGAGTGCCCTCCGGGGGAGCTCAAGGCGGCCTCGTTCTCGGAGCTGCTGCGCGCCCGGGTGCGGGAGCGCAACGCGCAGGGCCGGTTGCCGTAGCGGGGTGGCCTCGGCTGGCCGGGTGCTTCCCGTGGCGCCCGCGGGGTGCGGCCCGGTGTCACCCGGACGGGCGGTGTCCCCGCCCGGCCCCCGCCGTTGGACCTCGGGGTGGTCGCCGGGTCCGGCGGCCACCGGCCGACCGCGCCGGGGTATGCCGTGCCGGTCGGTCCACGACGAACAGAGGAGTAGAGGACCATGCTTTCTCCGAGGGCCCGGCGGGCGGCCGGAATCGCGCTGAGCGTGCTGGTGGCATGCGGCCTGGGGCAGGGGACGGCGGTCGCCGCCGACCCGGGCACCTACGCGGGCCGTGCGCCGATCGTGATCAAGAAGGGGGAGACCGAGGGCGCCGCCATGGTGTTCTGCAAGGAGGGCTGGCACGCGACCGGAGGCGGGTTCGTCTCGAACTACCGGCACGTCAGCCCGGTCCTCTCGGGCCCGGCCTTCACCGACGGCGAGGTGCGCGGCTGGCGCGCGGTGCTGACCGTGGGGCAGTCGGGCCCCGCGCAGACGGACCTGGACGCCGGGTTCGTCAACGTGATCTGCGCCAAGGACGCCTGAGCGTCCCTCCGGCACCCACCGGCCCCGGCCCGGCGTCCGTCCGGGCCGGGGCCGGTTCGTCCGTCCAGGCGTGCGGGGCGCGGTGGTGGTTCGCGTGCCCGGCCGCCAGGGCCCGGCGCGGTGCCGGCGGGTGCTCGGTGTCCGGGGGGAGGCCGAGCGCCGTGAGGAGGTCCAGCGCCGCCGCCGGGTCCAGCCCGCCGTAGACGGCGTGGCAGCCGTCCGGCAGGCCGCGGAAGACCGCCGGGCGCAGCGCGGCGACCGCGGCGGCGGCCCGGTACGCGGGCAGTTGGACCGGCCACGGCACCGGGCCGGACACCTCCGGCACCCGGCGGGCGCGGCGGGGCAGCGGCGCCGGGGCGTCCTCGCGCAGCCGGGTGGCATCGCGGCCGAGGACCTCCTCGAAGGCGGCCGCGGAGGTCCCGCGGTCCTCGAACCCGTCGACCCGCAGCGAGCAGGGCACCGTCTCGCCGGCCGTCGGCGCCTCCGGGCGCCCGCGGTAGCCGTCCCACACCGCCTCGGCGGGCAGGCCGTCGTCCGGGTCCGCGAGGGCGAAGCGGATCTCGCCGGTCACCCGGTACGCGTCGAGCAGGTCCACGAGGCCGAAGGCCAGGCGCAGGGCTTCCGGCGGCTCGGACTCCTCGCCGAACACGTCCTCGGCACGGGCGACCGCGACCTCGGCGGCGGTGAGACGACGCCCGGGGCACGTGGCGTCGGCCCAGGTCCCGTCGTCGCGTTCGGTGACGCCTTCCCCGGCGAGCCGGCGCCGGGCGTCCTCCTTCTCCTGCCCGTCCACGGGGGGAGCCCAAGGGCTGTCCCGTCTCGCCGTGCGCCATGGGCCGGGGCGGCCCGCAGGGGGTTCCCGCCGTCCCGAGGTCACCGAGCCGTGCGCGGGGGTGCCGCCCCCTGGGGCGAGCGCGGTCCGGCGCGGCCGGGGCGCTGATCCGGAGCGCGGGCCGGCCCCGTGACTTTGGCCACTCCGAGGGGCCGCCTGAATAGGGACAGTTCACCTGGATGCAAAGCAATCTCCCCCCTTTGTTATCACTATGTGACTGTCGTACAGTCGGCCTCGGTTCCGGCTGAGGTAGCTTCGATCGTCGGTCTCCGGAGTGATTATCGGCTTTGCTGGTCGCCGGTCCCGGCTGGGTCGACCGCCTGCCGCGGAACGAGTCCCCGGACCGAACAGGGGGCGGACGCGAGCGCATGCGCGTGCCTCTGAGCACTGCAGCGCCGTCTGCGCACCCCGGCGACACCCACGAACAAGGAGAACCACACGGTGCCCGTCCTCCGTACCGCGCGCCCGTCCGGGTCCGCCGACGAAGCCCCGCCGGACACGGAAACGAGGGAGGGCGGCTCCCCCGGCAAGCCGGCGGCGAGAACGGACAAGGCGGGCCTGCGGCTCGACATCCAGGGGCTGCGCGCCGTCGCCGTCACCCTGGTGGCGCTCTCCCACGCGGGGGTCACCCAGGTCGCCGGCGGCTACGTCGGCGTGGACGTGTTCTTCGTCATCTCCGGCTTCCTCATCACCTCGCTGATGCTCCGGGAGCACGCCCGCACGGGACGGATCGCACTGGGCCGGTTCTACGCCCGCCGCGCGCTGCGCCTGCTGCCCGCCTCCACGCTGGTCGTGCTCGCGACCCTCGCGGGCTCCTGGCTGTTCCTGGGCCCGCTGCGCTTCGCGGACTACGTCAAGGACGCCATCGCGTCCGCCTGGTACGTGGTGAACTTCCGGCTGGCCGACGCGGGCACCGACTACTTCAACACGGACGTACCGCCCTCGCCGTTCCAGCACTTCTGGTCGCTGGCCGTCGAGGAGCAGTTCTACCTGGTCTGGCCCGTCCTGCTGATCGTCGCGCTGAAGCTGTTCCGGCGCCGCGCCCTGCTGGGCGTCCCGCTGCTGGTGCTGGCCGCGGCCTCCTTCGCCGTGAACCTCCACCTCACCGAGACCTCCCCGTCCTGGGCGTACTTCGCCTCCCAGGGGCGGATCTGGGAGCTGGCCGTCGGCGCCCTGCTCGCCCTGGTGGCGCACCGCCTGCCCGAGATACCCCGGCCGGTCGCCGCGGTCGTCAGCTGGGCCGGCCTGGCCGCCATCGCCTACGCGGCCGTGGCCTTCGACGAGAGCACCCGCTTCCCCGGCTACTACGCCGTCGTCCCCGTGTTCGGCGCCGCCGCCGTCCTCGCCTGCGGCGAGGCGGGCGGGCGCTACGGCGCGGGGGCGCTGCTCTCGCTGCGTCCGGCGGTCTGGGTCGGCGGCATCTCCTACGCCTGGTACCTGTGGCACTGGCCGCTGATCCTGATCGTCCCGGCCGCCGCCGGGTTCGGCGAGCACGAGGGTCCGCTGCGGCTGATCGCCGCGCTGTGCGGTATCCCGCTGGCCTGGCTCACCCTGCACCTGGTCGAGAATCCGATGCGCTTCCACCGCGCGTTCAAGGCCCAGGCGGGCCGGGGCCTCGCCTTCGGTCTGGGCCTGTCGGCCGTCGCCGCGCTGACCGCGGTCGTCGCCGCCCAGTTCCCGCCCGGCCTGGCCTCGGGCTCCGCCCGCCAGAACACCAAGGAGGCGCTCGCCGGCGTCTCCGACCCGCAGGCGGCACTGAACCGGATGCTGGAGGAGCGCATCGAGACGCTGCCCTCCAACCTCGCGCCCAGCATGAAGGACGTGGCGTACAAGCGGACCAAGGTGTACACCGACGACTGCGCCCTGACCATGACGGACACGGTCCAGACGCAGCCGTGCCTCTACGGCGACACCGACGCCGAGCGCACCGTGGTCCTGTTCGGCGACTCGCACGTCGCCCAGTGGTTCCCGGCGCTCGACGCGATCGCCCGCAAGCACAACTGGCAGCTGTACTCCCTCACCAAGAACGCGTGCAAGGTCTCCCAGATCACCATCGAGTACAACGGCGGCCCGTACTCGACCTGCGACGCGTGGCGTGAGGTCACGCTCAAGCGGATCCTGGAGATGAAGCCCGAGCTCGTCATCACCTCCAACTCCAACTCCGCGAAGCTGTGGGGCGAGGGCGACACCGCGACGGCCTGGGGCAAGGGCCAGGCCGAGACCTACCGGACGTTCAAGGAGAACGGCATCCCGGTGGTGACGCTGCTGGACAACCCCTGGCCGAAGAACAACGCGGTGGACTGCGCCGTGGCCAACCCGGACGATCTCGGCTCCTGCGCCCGCGACCGCTCCGAGGCCGACCCCAAGCCGGACGTCACCCAGGCGATCCGCGAGGCGGCCGAGGCGGAGGACGTCACCGTCATCGACCCCTACCCCTGGGTCTGCGCCCCCTCCGGCAACTGCCCGATCGTGGTCGGCAACACCATGGTCTACCGGGACTACGGCCACCTGGCCGACGCCTATGTCGAGGCGCTCACCCCGGTCGTCGAGCGGGAGCTGATCCGGCTGGCCGGCAAGGACCTGGACAAGCTCCGGTAGCGAGCGCACATCGCAGAGGACCGGCCCGGTGCCGCGTCAGCAGAGGACCGCCCGCCGCGGACCCCGCCCGACGCGGCACCGGGCCGTTTCGCTTGCCGGGCCGTTTCGCCACGGGCCGGGGTGACCCCGGGTCGGCCGGTCGCCGGGGCGCGCCGGTCGCCGGGCCGGGTGGCCCCGGCCGGTCCGCGGCGGAAGCACCGTGCACGCTGGTCGGCCCCGGTCCGCCCCGGCGGCCCCGCCCGGCCCTGCCCGGTTCCGTTCCGGTGCGTTCCGAGGGTTGCGCCGCGTCCGGTGTGCGGGGCTCCGCTTCCGGCGCGGCGGTGGTCTCAAGTCACCCTATTGACACGGCATTTGGTCTAGTCCAATGATGCGGTCCATGCCGAGACCTCGCACGGGCCGCCGCGTCCGCACCCTGCTCGCCGCCGCCCTCACGACCCTCGCCCCGCTGGTGTTCCTCACGGGCCCCGCCCAGGCCGCCCCGGCCGCGGCCGGGGCGTGGACACCCGCGCCCGCACCCGTCGTCAGCCACGTGGAGACCGACGACCCGGTCGTCTTCATCACCATCGACGACGGATGGGCGACCGAGGAGGCCGCCGGAGCCCGGCAGCTGCTCCTCGAACGCCGCATCCCCGCCTCGCTGTTCCTGCTGCCCGACGCCTACGAGCGGGACCGCGACTACTACCGGACGCTCCTCGCGCACGGCCCCTCCCGGATCGAGAACCACACCACCACCCACCCCGACCTCACCACCCTCACCGAGGCCGGGCAGCGCGCCGAGATCTGCGGGGCGCGCGACCGCCAGCTCGCAGCCTTCGGCGACGGCCCCCGGCTGCTGCGCCCCGCGGGCGGGGCCACCTACAACTGGCCCTACCACAACGCCGACACGCGCACGGCGGCCCCGGCCTGCGGCGCCGAGGCCATCGTGATGTGGACCCACGACCTCACCACCTGGGGCTCCTGGACCCCGCCCACCCCGGAGCTGAAGGCGGGCGACATCGTGCTGCTGCACATGGGCCCCACGCTGGAGGCCGACCTCACCCGTGCACTGGAGGCCGCCGACGCGGCGGGGCTGAGCCCGGCCCCCCTGCGCGACTACCTCCTCGGCTGAGCGCGGCGGGGCGCCCTCCCCGGGGACCGGAGGAGAGCGCCCCGCACCGCCGCCGAGCGGCCGCTGCCCCGGTCAGCGCACCACGTCGAAGACGTTCTTCTGGATACCGTTGGCGTAGGCCTCGTGCTCGACCAGCTTCAGCTTCTGGACGTCCTTGTCGGTGGTGCTGAACAGGCGCTTCCCGGCGCCGAGCAGAAGCGGGAACACCAGCAGGTGGTAGCGGTCGATCAGCCCGGCGTCCGACAGGTTCCGGTTGAGGGTGGCGCTTCCGTGCACGATGATCGGGCCGCCCTCGGTCTCCTTGAGCTTCGCCACCTCGTCCAGCGAGCGCAGGATCGTGGTCTCGCCCCAGTCCGACACCAGGTCGTCCTCGGTCAGCGTGGTGGAGACGACGTACTTCGGCATCACCTTGTAGCCCGCGAACTCCTCCATGCCCGGCCACACCGGGCTGAACGCCTCGTAGCTGGTCCGCCCCAGCAGCAGGGCCGCGGCCTCCTCCTGCTCGCGGCCCTTGATCTCGTAGGCCTCGGGCAGGAACTCGACGTCCTTGAACGTCCAGCCCGAGTTGCGGTAGCCGGGCTCTCCGCCCGGAGCCTCCACCACGCCGTCGAGCGAGACGAAGGCGGTGCTGATCAGGGTGCGCATAGCGGATTCCTCGGTGTCTCGTCGGTGGTCCCGGCCGGTTCGGTGGGCGCGGGCGCCGGGGGTCCCGCCGCGCGCCGGCCACCATGTTCCCCGACCGCCGTGTTCTACGACCGCGCGGAGCGGGGAAAGTCATCGGTGTCCACCCGGCCGTCTGGCATGATCGCGTACACGACACGGGAGGGGAGTTCGGTGGCGTTCGGGGGACAGGGGCCGTACGGGGCGGGGAACCCCTACGGGCCGGGGCAGCCGCACGGATCGGGAAGCCGCTACGGGTACGGGCCGGGCACCCCGGGGGGACCGGGGGGTGGTCCGGGCGGGTATCAGCCGGACGGCGGGAACCCCTACGGCGGCGGGCCGCACCTGCCCCCGCGGCCGCCCGTCCCGCCGCCGTATGTGCCGCCCCCGCGGCCGACGCTGCGGCAGCAGTTCCGTGCCGACGAATGGCCGACGCTGCGCCGGCTGCTGCACCGGACGGACCTCAACGGCTGCTATCTGCTGCCGCTGCTGATGTGCTGCACGCCCCTCCTGCTGCTCGTGCTCGCCTACCCCGTGGCGCGCTCCGCCCGCAGGCAGGCGAGAACCGCGTTCCCCGCGGACCTCCACCGCCACCCGTACGACCCGGAGGTCTGGCGGGTCCAGAAGCTCCGCGCCTGGCTGGCGCTGGCCGCCTCCCTGGCGATCCTCGTCGCGTACGGCACGGGCGAGGACTGGTCCGAGGTGCAGGACCAGTTCCTGCTGCGGGTGACCATCACCCCCTGGCTGCTGCTGCTCACGGCGCCCGTGGTGATCCTGGTCCTCCTGCGGCTGGCGCCGGACGCGGCGCGACCGGGGATGCGGTCCCGGCTGCGTCCCCCGGTGCGGATGGTGTTCTGGTACGTCGGCTCCTTCACCCTGGTGCCCCTGCTGTTCGCGGGGGTCATGCTGCTCAGCGAGACCTACCAGGGGCGGATCTGGGCCCCCTTCCTGACCATGGTGCTGCTCGCCCCCGTCCTGTGGATGCTCTGCTTCGTCGGCTTCGGCTCGGCCACCGTGGTCCGCACCGCCTTCGGCACCTCGGCGGTCCATGCGGCGCTCCCCGCGCTGCTCACGGGCGTGCTCGTCTGGGAGCTGGCCGCCGTCAACCTTCTGGCCACGGGCATGCCGCCGGGCCCGCCGCTCGTCCAGGTCCTCGCGGTGTTCTGCGGCCCGCTGTCCGTGACGGGCGTCGCCTGGTGGGAGATCGAGCGCCTGCGCACGCGGCACGGGGTGCGCCTGCGCGCCTGAGGCCGGCGGTGCGGGGCACCGCCGTGCCGTGCGCGAGCCGGTTCCGTACCGGCCCGCTTCTGCACAGGGAGGAGGTCGCGCATCCCCCCGGGCCGCATCGACGGTGGTGACAGGGCACATGCAGGTCGCGGGGGCGGCTCCGGGCCGTCGCCGTCGTCCCGCTGAAGGGCCCCGGGACTGCTCAGGGGCCGGTGCCCGAGGGGGTGACGGCGGCCGTGTCCGCCTCGGCGGCCTCCTGCTCCTGCTCCGGTTCCTGCCTCGGTTCCGGTAGCTGCTCGGGTTCCGGTTCCGGTTCCGCGGACGGGCTGCGGAGCCACACCGTCGCCCCGCCCAGCACCACCGCCCCGGCCAGCAGCCACGGCAGCGGGCCCGCCGGGAGCGCGCCCGCCGCCAGTCCGGCGAGGGCGCCCGTCAACTGGAGGGCGAGGGACTGCACCGACAGCGCGGTCGCGCGGACGGTCCCGCCGACGCGCCGGTGCAGCAGGTCGTTCTCGTTCGGCCCCGCGCAGCCCAGCGCCAGGTAGACCAGGGCGTATCCGCACACGGCGAGCATCGAGGCCACCGGCGAGGCGGACCCCGCCGTCGCCCCCAGGAGCAGCAGCCCCGAGGCGCACGCCACCATGCACAGCAGCACCGCCCGGTCGCCCCGTCCGCCCAGCCGCCGGGCGGCGGCCGGAGCGAGGTGGCTGCCCGCCCCGGTGCACACGAAGCCCGCGCAGGCCAGCACGGCGAAGAGCACCGCCCCCGACTCCGAGCCACCCGTCGCCGCGGCGGCCCGGGGCGGGGTCAGCAACTCGACGGCGCACAGCGCGGCGCCCGAGGCCGCGGCCGTCAGCAGGAGCCTGCGGACCAGTCCGTCGCGTGCGCCCAGGCGGACCCCGGTGCGCACCGTGTCCGGGACCCCGCGCAGGATCCCGGCCACGGTGGCGGGCGGCCGCGGCGGCTCGGGCAGAGCCGTGAGCACATAGCCGACGAACACCGCGCAGACCACCGCCGCGAGCATCGACGGGACCGACAGCGGCAGCACCACGCCACCGGTGATCCGGGACGGGTCCGCGCCGATCCGGTCGAGGAGCAGGGGCAGCGATCCCCCGGCCAGCGTGCCGACGGCCAGGGCGGCCGCGGAGGCCGAACCGCCGCGGGCCAGACCGGTCCGCAGTTCCGCGTCCGGACCGGCGGCGGCCTGCACGGTGTCGACGTACCACGCCTCCGCAGGACCGGAGGAGAGTGCCCGGCCGGCGCCGAGCAGCAGCATCGCCGCACCGAGCACCCACAGGGAGGAGGCCGTGGAGACCAGCAGCAGGGCGCCGAGGTTGAGCGCTCCCGAGGCGGCGAGCACCGGCCTGCGGCCGATCACGTCCGACAGTCCGCCGGTGGGCAGTTCCAGCGCGGCGACGGTCAGCGAGTACACCGCGAACAGGCCCGCGACGGTGGCGAGGGCCAGGCCCCGCTCGGTCAGCAGCAGCACCTGGGAGGGGAGGTAGAGGCCGACGGGCAGCCAGAAGAGGAAGGCGGTGGCGGTGAAGCGGCGGCGGGCCGTCTCGGGGCTCAGGAGGCTCACCGGGCGTCCTCCGCGTCGCCCCGGCGGCCCGCGGCCGGACCGTCCTGCCCGCCGGGCGCCCCGTCCCCCGCGCCGGTGGCCGTGTCGGCGGCCGTGCCTTCCCCCGCGTCGGCGGCGGTATCGGGGTCCCCGGGGTCCCCTGGGTCCTCGGGCGCGTCGGGCATGCGGAACCCGGCCGCGAACACCGCGGTCTGCTCGGCGCGCGGGTCGTCCGCGTCCCGGGCGGCCAGGGCGTGGGCGGTGCGGGTGAAGACCTCCTCCAGCTCCCTGAGGGACTCGGGGGTCATCCGGAGCATGAGGTCCGTCATGCCGGACGCCTCCAGCCAGTCGGCACCCACCCGGCCCGCCGCCGCATCGGCCGCATGGGCCGTCACCGTGCGTTCCAGGTGGTCCAGTTGGGCGCGGCGGATGGTGTCGACGAAGGCGCGGGCCGCCTCCGAGTCGTTCATCCGGGCCTCGTCCCAGCTGGTGAGCGCATGGACGGCCTGCCAGCGCCGCTCCCGGGCGTCGCGGTGCTCGGCCTCGGCGATGAAGCCGTGGCGTGCCAGGACGCGCAGGTGGTAGCTGGTCGACGCGGAGGACTCACCGGTCCGCACGGCCAGCTCGCTGGCGGTGGCGGCGCCGAGCTGCCTCAGCAGCCCCAGCAGCCGGATGCGCAGCGGATGGGTGAGGGCCTTCAGGGCGGCGGTGTCGGTCCCCGGGTCGAGGATCCGGCGGGTGGGTTCGGCGGGCATGGGGCGAGCGTAGGGTCGCCGGGCCACTTCGCAAAACTATTTTTGCAAAAAAACTTCTGCAGAATCGGTGGGCGGTGGGCGGTGGGCGGTGGGTGATGGGTGATGGGTGATGGGCGGTGCCCGGCCGCACGGGCGGGGCCGGGTCGGCCGGGGGCGCGCGCCCGGGGCCGCACGCGGCAGGGGGCGCGCCGAGGGCCGCCGAGGAACACTCATCCACCTCTCATCCGGGGCTTATCCCCCCATCACCCCCCGCTCCTAGCGTCGCGTCATGTTCTTCACCTACCTCCGGCGCGAGTTGCGCCGCCGCAGGAAGGCGGCGTTCGTCGTCGCTTCGGGGCTGGCCCTCGGCATCGCCCTCGTCATCGTCGTCACCTCGGTCTCCTCGGGGATGAGCCGCGCCCAGGACAAGGTCCTGGAATCCCTCTACGGACTGGGCACGGACATGACCGTCACCAAGGCCGTCGAGCCCCCGGAGGAGGGGCAGACCACCCGGAGGCCGCGGTTCGAGTTCGACGCAGGGGAGGGCGACGAGGCGCAGCAGAGCCGGGACCTCGTCACGGTCCAGGGCTTCCAGTCCCTGGACGCCTCCACCGTCGACGACGTCGCGGGCCAGGACGGCGTCGCCGACGCCGTCGGCGGACTCGGCATCCGTGTGATGAAGGTCGACGGGGAGTTCCGGCGCGGGCAGGTGGAGAACCCGGGGCAGGGCGGACCGGGCGGCGGGGGCGGCGGGGCCGTGCGCGGCGGGGGCGCGGCCTTCGACGTCGACTCCTACACGGCCTACGGAACCGACGTCGCGCGCCAGGACCTCGGCCCGCTCACCACCTCGAAGATCACCTCCGGCCGGACCTTCGACGAGGACGAGACGGACGCCGCGGTCGCCGTGCTCGACAGCGCCTGGGCCGCCGGGAAGGACCTGGCCGTCGGCGGCACCCTCACCGTCTCCGGCACGGAGTTCGAGGTCATCGGCATCGCGACGGCCGACAGCGGCGACGCCGCGGCCGACGTCTACCTGCCCCTCGCCCGGGCCCAGGCCCTCGCCGACGCCGAGGCCGAGGTGACCACCGTCTACGTCAAGGCCACCGACTCCCAGCGGATCGAGGACGTCAAGGAGGCCATCGGGAAGAACATCCCGGGGACCACCGTCACCACCTCCGCGGACCTCGCCGCCACCGTCTCGGGCTCTCTGTCCACCGCCTCCGACCTCGCCTCGGGCGTCGGCACCTGGCTGTCCTACCTCGTGCTCGGCGCCGCGTTCCTGGTGGCCGGGCTGCTCACCTCCTCCGCGGTGAGCCGCAGGGTGCGCGAGTTCGGCACGCTCAAGGCCCTGGGCTGGCGGAGCGGCCGGGTCACCCGCCAGGTGGCGGGTGAGGCGCTCGTCAACGGGCTCGTCGGCGGCGCCCTCGGTATCGCACTCGGTCTCGCGGGCGCCTGGTTGATCACCGCGCTCAGCCCGACGCTGACCGCCGAACTCGGCGGCGGCGGGGGCGCGGTCGGCAACGCGGCGCGCGGCGGGATGCGCTTCGGCGGACCCGGCGGCGGGGGCGGCAGCCCCCAGACCCTCGACATCGCCCTCACCGCCCCGGTCTCCCTCACCACGATCGGCCTCGCCGTCGCCCTCGCCGTGGCCGGCGGTCTCGTCGCGGGCGGGTTCGGCGGCTGGCGCGCCTCCCGGCTCCGCCCCGCCGACGCGCTGCGCCGCGTGGAGTGAACGCACACGTCACGACGCCATACGTCTCGTCCGCACATGTCTCGACGGCACATGTCTCGACGGCACATGTCACGACGGCACATGTCTCGACCGCACGCGTCTCGACGGCACATGTCACGACCGCACGCGTCTCGACCGCACATGTCACGAGCGCACGGGTCTCGACCACGTTGCGCACGGCCGCCCGGCGCGGGGCGGACCGGCCCCCGGGGACGCCACCCCGGGGCAGGCAGGACCGCGACGACACCCCCTTCATGCAACAGGAGTTGACGATGTACCAGCTCACCGGCGTCACCAAGCGCTACCGGCGGGGCAAGGACGCCGTAACCGCCCTCGACTCCGTCGACCTCACCATCGAGGACGGCGGGCGCCTGGTGATCCAGGGCCCGACCGGAGGCGGCAAGTCGACGCTGCTGCAGATGCTCGGCGGACTCGACCGGCCCACCGAGGGCAGCATCGTGCTCGACGGCACCGACCTCGCCGCCCTCCCCGAAGCCCGGCTCACCCGGGTCCGCGCCGAGAAGATCGGCTTCGTGTTTCAGGGGTTCAACCTGATCCCCACCCTCACCGCGCAGGAGAACGTGGAGACCGCCCTGGTGCCCCTGCGCCTCGGTGCACGCGAGCGCCGCGAACGCGCCGGGGAGGCCCTGGCCTCGGTGGGCCTCGGGGAGCGCTCGGGCCATGTGCCCGGCGAACTCTCCGGTGGCCAGCAGCAGCGGGTCGCCATCGCCCGAGCCCTGGTCAAGCGCCCCGCGGTGCTGCTCGCCGACGAGCCGACCGGCAACCTCGACGAGTCCATGCGCGACGAGGTGATGGAGGTGCTGGAGGCGCTGTGGCAGGAGCACGCCTTCACCTTCGTGATGGTCACCCACGACTCGGCGCTGGCCCGCCGCGCACCGCGCGTGGCGACCATCGGCGACGGGCGGGTGACCGTCAGGGAGCAGGTGGCGTAAGGGGGGTGCCGGGCCACCGCCGGGGGTCACCCGCCCCCGGCGGGCGCCGGGGTGCGGGCATCCGCCCGCGCGAGCCCGGCGGTGGAGACCGCCAGCGCGATCAGCACCGCGGCGAAGCCGTAGAGGACGGCCGGGGAGCCGCCCACCACGAGCGCCCGGTCCCACAGCGGTACGTCGGCGGCGCGGTGGGCGATCCAGGCCGCCACGGCCGCGAGACCGAAGACCCGGGGCGACATCCGGGTCGCGGCCGCGGTCACCGCCACGGCGGCGGGAGGGACGGCGGCCATGGGCAGCACCAGCCATCCCGCGGAGCCGTCGTAGCCCAGCGACACCAGGACGATCCACTCGGCCGCCAGGACCGCGGCCGTCACCGCGGCGCACCTGCGCGCCGTCCGGCGGTCCGGACGGGACCGCACCCGCAGGGCGCACCCGAGACCCGTGAGGGCGGCGACGGCGGCGAAGGTGCCGAGGGCGGAGCCCAGGAACTCGTTCGCCGACAGCACCAGCAGCGCGTCCCCGACCGCGGCCGCCACTCCCAGAACGGTGACGGCCCGGGCGTGCCCCGGACCCAGCCGGGGGGACAGGCGCGGCCGCACCGCCCGCAGGGCCCGTACCGCGGCGAGTACGACGGCGCCGTGGGCGGCGATCTCCAGGATCATCCCCCACCCCGGGGAGAGGCTCCACAGCGCCAGCGCCACGGCCTGGACCCCTCCGATCGCCGACGTGCAGCCCAGCCCGGCCAGCCCGCCGGCGGCCGCCCTCTCCCAGGAGGGACGCAGTACCGCCGCCCCGCACAGCGCCACCAGGCAGGCGAGGGTGAGGCCGGAGGCTTCCTGCCAGCGGAAGTCCACCTGGGCGGGGGAGCCGTCGGCGTAGTACGGCAGGAACAGACGCGCGAGGAGCAGGGCGGCGCCGACGAGGGCCGGAACGCAGACCGCGGTCGGCCGCGGCCCCCGGCCTCCGGCCGCACCTCCCGAGCCGAGGGCCGCCCCGCTTCCATGCCCCGTCGCCACGCCCCCCGGACGCGGGGGTCCGCCCGCAACCGCCTCGGGCCGCCGCGGCGGGGGCGGGAGCTGCTTCCGCGCCTCCTCCGGGACCTCTCCCCGGGGCTTCTGCGCGGGCGCGGGCGGACGGTCCGTCACGGGCGGTGCTCCGGGAGGGCTCCCGGTCCGTCCGGCGGGGGCGGTGGGTGCGGGAGGGGTGGCGGTGCGCCGGGTACGGCCGCCCCGCTTGCGGCGGGTGGTGGGCGCGCCTGCCGGGGAAGGCCGTCCCGCGGGGGCCTCGGGCGGGCCCGCGGCGCCCGTCGGGCGCGCGGGGCCGGGCCGGGCGGTGGCGCCGGGCCGGGCGGTGGCGCCGGACGGGGTCGGGCTCCCGGCCCCGTCGGGGCCCTCGGCCCGGTCCGCCTGGTCCGCCCGGGGCGGCGGGGAGTCCTGCGGGGTGGGGTCCTCGGCCGCGCCCGCCGGGTCGGCGGGCGCCGTGAGCTGCTCCTCCCGCCCCCCGTGGGCGGCGAGCAGGGCCGCGGCCGCGGCCGACACCGTGCGGCTGTCGTCCTCCGCGAGGCCCTGAAGGGCCAGTCGCGCGGCCAGTGCCCGCCCCGCGTGGCGTCCGGCCAGCAACCGGCCGAGTTCCTGCGCCGCAGCGGCGCGGATCCCGGCCAGCGGATGGCCGATCGCGTCGGCGAGCTCCGGGGGCAGCGGGGCGGGCGTCGCCACGGGCCGCCCGCGGCGGGCGAGGCGCAGACCGCCCTGCACTCCGAAGGCCCACTTGCCCGGCGTCTGGTGCCGCGTCACCGCCCGGACGGACTCGTAGAGATGGTCGTACAGCTCGTCCAGCGTCACCCAGCCGTCCTGGTCCCGGTCGGCCTCCCCCGACTCAAGCCCCGCCACCAGGGCGCCGGTGAAGACGGACGGCCCCGGTGACGGCGAGGTCTCGGACGGTTCGTCGCCGCCCTCGAAGGCGTACTCCATCGCGCTGGACGCGGTGATCACGGCCCGGCCCCGGCCCGCCAGCTGCTCCCGCAAAGGCAGGGCCGTGCCCCCGCGAGGGACCATGCCACGGGCGAAGGCACCCGCGTAGCAGCAGTCCAGGAAGAGGACGATCCGACGCGAACGGCTGCGTCCCATCAGCCGGTTGACGAGGTCCGCCGAGACGGATGTCGAGTCCAGCCGGCCCAGCCGCGTGTCCGGGGTCGCGAAGTGCAGGCGCCCGTCCTCGTCCTTGACCCCGTGGCAGGAGAAGTGCACGAGCAGCAGGTCGTCGGGCGAGCGGTCGGCGAAGAAGTCGTCGAGCGCCTGGTTGACGACGTGCGCGGGCTGGTTGACCAGGGTCCGGACGTCGTAGCCGCCGATGGCACCGTCCCGCAGCACCCGGCCGAGCGCCTCTGCGTCCTCCGCGGGTGATCGCAGCCGCCGCAGCCCGGGGTCCCCGTACTCATGGCACGCCACGATCAGGGCACTACGTGTCCCGCTCACTGTCCGGCCCGGTGCTCCGGTGCTCCAGCCACGAGTCGATCAGCCGCCGCCTGTCCTTCGCGGACAGGCCCGTCACCTCGATCGAGTCACCGTCGATCTCGATCCTGACGCTCCGCCCCGTCCGCCCGGCCGCCCATGCCTCGACGGCCGCCAGGACGGCCGACACCAGCTCCGGCTGCGCCATCGCCACCAGCAGCGCGCCCAGTGCGACCGCCCCGCCGGACTTGGCGCCCTCCGGCGCCTCGCCGCCGTCGAGCGGGGACACTTCGGCGGCGTCGAGTTCCCGCAGCTCCCGGCCCAGGCTCTCCGCCAGTTCAGCCCGCCGCTCGTCGTCGGCGCCCTCCTCCCCGACGTGCAGGACCAGCCGTAACGCCGCCGTGTGCGCCACTGTCACCCCCAGGGACTCCCCGTGCGCGGTGCACCACATGTTAGGCGCGGGCCGTGGTGGACGGCAGGGCTTCGCGGGATGTGGGCCGGTGTTGTTGCGGCCCCGCGGGGGTGCCGCCGCCGGGGCTCAGGCGCACTCGGAGGCGCCGTGCCCGCGGCCCGCGGCAGGGCCGGCGCCGGGTGCGCCGCCCGCCGCCAGGGCCGCGCGGAGGCGGCCGTCCGCACGGGAGAGCAGCTCCGCGGCCTGCGGTGCCCCCACGTCGGCCAGGATCACCAGGATGGCGTTCTTCACCTCTCCGCCGGTCAGCTCCAGCGCCGCCTCGATCCGGTCGTCCGGGGCCCCGGTGGCCAGGGCGACTATCCGCCGCGAGCGGGCCCGGAGCTTGTCGTTCGAGGCGCGGACGTCGACCATCAGGTTCCCGTAGGTCTTGCCCAGGCGGATCATGGTGACCGTCGAGATCATGTTGAGCACCAGCTTCTGCGCCGTGCCCGCCTTCAGACGGGTGGAGCCCGTGATCAGCTCGGGCCCCGTCACCACCTCGACGGAGTGCTCGGCCGCCGCCCCCAGCGCGCTGCCCGCGTTGCAGGAGAGCCCCACCGTGAGCGCCCCCAGCCGCCGTGCGTGCTCCACCGCCCCCACGGCGTAGGGAGTGCGGCCGGAGGCGGAGACGCCGACGACCGTGTCGTCCTCGGAGAGTTTCAGCGCGTCCAGGTCGGCGGCGGCCAGCTCCCTGCTGTCCTCGGCCCCCTCGACGGCCTGGACCATCGCCGCGGGGCCGCCCGCGAGGAGCCCGACGACCTCGGAGGGGTCGGTGTTGAACGTCGGCGGGCACTCGCTCGCGTCGAGCACGCCGAGCCGCCCCGCCGTGCCCGCTCCCGCGTACACCAGCCGGCCACCGCGGGCCATGCGGGCGGCCGCCGCGTCGATCGCCCGGGCGATGGCGGGGAGCTGCTCGGCGACGGCGGCCGGGACGGACGCGTCCTCGCCGTTCATGAGGCGGGCGATCTCCAGGGTCGAGAGCCGGTCGACGTCCGCCAGTTCGGGCCGGAACGCCTCCGTCGCGAGGCTGTCGAGCTGGGCGCGGAGTTCACCGTGGAGGGAGGGCATGTCAGGTGGCTCTGCTTTCTCTCTCGGGCCGTGCGCGTGCCGGGTGGTGCGGAGGCTCGGGTGCGGGCTCGGCGGGTGCGTGGACGGTGGTGGTGCGGACGGTGGTGGTGCGGGGCTCGGCGGGTGCGGGATCAGCGGGTGCGCGGGCGGTGGCGGTGGGCCAGCGCCTCGTACGAGGCGGCCAGGGCGGGCGCCGCGGACTCGTACGTCCGCTGCGCCACCCCGATGAACAGGCAGTCCACAACCAGGAGTTGACTGGTGCGGGAGGACATGGCCGCCGGCCGCAGCTCGCTCTCCCGGGCAGTGGACGTGGTCAGCACGTGGTCGGCGTACTGGGCGACGGGCCCGTCCGGGCGCCCGGTGATCGCGATGGTCGTCGCCCCCCGGTCGAAGGCCACCCGCAGCGGCTCGATGGCGTCGTCCGTCGAACCGGAGTGCGTGATGGCGATCGCCACGTCCCCGGACCGCAGCTGGACCGCGTTGGTCACGGCGAGGTGGGGGTCGGCGTGGGCGTGGGCGATGAGCCCGATGCGCTGGAGCTTCTGGGCCAGGTCCATGCCCACGAGGGAGGAGGCGCCCACGCCGTAGACGTCGATGCGGCGGGCAGTGGCGGCCGCCGCCACCGCCGCGCCCAGCTGGACCGTGTCCAGTCCGGCCGCGGTGTCGGCGAGGGTCTGCTGCTCGTCGTGGGCGAGCTTGGCGACGACGTCCGCGATCGGGTCGTCGACGGCGATGTCGGTGGTGAGGGCGGGGGCCCGTCCGGACTGCTGGTGCGCCGCCAGTCCGGCCAGGGCCAGGCGCAGGTCCCGGTAGCCGGGGTAGCCGAGGAGGCGGGCCGTGCGCACCACGGTCGCCTCGCTGGTTCCCGTGCGCTCGGCGAGGCCCGTGACGGTGAGGGCGGCGCATCCGGCGGGGTCCTCGGCGACGGCCTCGGCGACCCGCTGCATGGAGCGTGTCATGGAGGGGGAGAGCGTGCGCACCTTCGCCGCCAGGGCCGCCGGTGCCGGTGGCGTCCCGCTGCTGAAACTTTCCTTCACTGGATGGGTCACAGATGAAAGGTATTTTCGGGCTTCGGGCCTCGTCAAGGCCCCCGTGCGACCGGGGGACAATGGGGCCATGGACGCCCCGAACCCGCTGGAACAGGCACTGCACGCCGCGCGGGCCCTGGTCCTCGCCGACCTGGCCGCCCGGGACGTGGCGGAGGCGGACGTCGTCTCCCTCGTGGAGGACGCGGTCACGCACCGCCGCTGGTGGGTCGAGCAGTGGCCCGAGGGGGCGGCCTACGTGGCGGGCCTGGTCGCCCAGGACGTGCAGGACGCGCTGCTGGAGCGCTACGGGCGCTGGCCGCTGTGCCCCGTCTGCGACCAGGGCGACCCGCACGCGCTGGAGGTCGAACCCGAACTCGGGCCGGACCCGCGCTGGGTCTGCGCCAAGGCCGGCGTGGTGATCGCACCCGTCGGCGGCCTGCGGTGACGGTCTTCATCGACCCGCCGGACTGGCCGGGCCACGGCCGTATGTGGTCGCACATGGTCAGCGACGCCTCCTTCGACGAGCTGCACGCCTTCGCGGAGGGCATCGGCTGCCCGCGCCGCGCCTTCGAGCGCGACCACTACGACGTGCCCTCGCACCGCTACGCCGACGCCGTGGCGGCCGGGGCGGTGGAGATCGGCTCCAAGGAACTCGTCCGGCGGCTCACGGAAGCGGGGCTGCGCCGGCCGAAGGGCCGCCCGGCGCCCCGCGGCCACCGGTAGGCCGCCCCGGTCCGGTCGCGGCCCGGCAGGGCCACCGGCGGGTCGGGTGACACGGTCACCGGCGCACGCGGTCGCCCACCCGGGCCCGGCAGGGCCACCGGCGGGTCGCGCGACCGGGGCCCGGCACGGTCACCGGCGGACGCGGTCGCCCACCGGCGCGGCGGAGGCGCCCAAGGCCCCCGTGACCACCCGGGAGCGGGAGTGCACCCGCAGCGAGAGGGCGACCAGCCCCGCCGCCGCCGCGGTCATCGCCGCGCCCGCCCAGGCCGTCGACGCGAAGCCGAAGCCCGCGTCAATGACCGCACCGCCGAGCCACGGCCCGGCGGTGTTGCCGAGGTTGAACGCGGCGGTGGTCGTCGCGCCCGCCAGGGTCGGCGCGGCACCGGCGACGTTGAACATCCGGGCGTTGAGCGCCGGGGCCGTGAAGAACGAGGAGAACCCCAGGCAGAACGCGAGCGCGACCGCGGCGGCGGGGGAGGAGGCGAGCAGCGCCAGCGCCGCCAGCAGCACCGTGGAGGCGGCGGTGCCCGAGAGCAGCACGCCGAAGAGGCGGGCGTCCGCGACCCGGCCGCCGATCACCGTGCCGGCCAGCGCGCCGGTCCCGAACAGGCCGAGCACCGTCGGCACCCAGCCCGCGGACAGCCCCGCCACCTCGGTGAGCAGCGGCGCGAGGTAGGAGAAGGCGCAGAACACCCCGCCCGCCGCCAGCGCGGTCGCGGCCACGGCCAGCCACACCTGCCGGTCCCGGTAGATCGCCAGCTCACCGCGCAGCCGGGGCCTGCGGTCGGGCCGCGGGATGCGCGGCACCAGGGTCGCGACCCCCGCCAGGGCCACGGCCGAGGCGGCGCCGACGGCCCAGAACGCGGCCCGCCAGCCCAGGTGCTCGCCGAGGAACGCCCCTGCGGGCACCCCGAGCACGTTGGCGAGGGAGAGGCCGCCGATCATGACGGCCATCGCCCGGGCCCGTGAGGTGACCGGGACCATGGCGATGGCCACGGCCGCGCCGACGGCCCAGAAGCCGGCGCAGGCCAGGGCGCTGAGCACCCGGGAGGCGAACAGCACCTCGTAGGAGGGGGCGAGCGCGCCCGCCACCTGCCCGAGGCCGAACAGCGAGATCAGGGCCACCAGGGTGGTCTTGCGGGGGAGCCCCAGGGTGGCGACGGCCAGCAGCGGGGCGCCGACGACCATGCCGATCGCGAAGGCCGAGATCAGCAGACCCGCCTGCGGGATCGACACGCCCATGTCGGCGGCGATCGGCGGGAGCAGCCCGGACAGCATGAACTCGCTGGTGCCCAGGGCGAACACGGACAGCCCCAGGAGGTGGACGGCGAGCGGCATCCGGGAGCGGCCCGGCCGGGACGCCCCGTCCCCGCCCGGGGGTGAGGACCCGGGGGTCCGCGGGGCGGGCGGTGACGGGTGATCGGAAGGAGCGGGCACGACAGGTGCCAACCGGCGCTACGTGCCTGTCATTCCCCCGGGGGTCGGCGTCTCAGGACGCGGACAGGAGCTCCAGCTCCACCGTGAGGTTGTGCCGTGCCGGGGCCTCCCAGTGCTCCCGCCCGTGGGGCGTGCGGTACAGGCGCGGCAGGGCCAGCAACCCGCGCAGCACCGCGGCGCGTCCGTCGCGGAACAGCTCCTCGGGCACGAAGCCGTACTCCTCGCGCACCGCGGCCGCATAGGCCGCGTAGGCGGCCGGGGCCGCCGCGAGGACCGCGAGGTCCGCGTCGCACAGCACCTGCCCGTCGGCGTCCCCCTCCTCGGGGTCGTGGGTCACGGTCAGCCGCACCAGGCGGGCGACCTCGGCGGTGCGGGCCTCGCCCACGCCGAGCTCGGTCAGCGCCCGCTCGGCGAGACGGGCGGAGCGCTCCTCGTTCTCGGAGCGGTCGGGGAGGTAGACGGCGTCGTGGAACCAGGCCGCGAGGCGGACGGCGGCGAGGTCGGCCGCGTACTCCCGGAGTTCGTCGACCCGGTGGAGGACCGCCACGAGGTGGTCGGTGGTGTGGTAGCGCCGCTGGGGCTCCGCCCAGCGGCCGAGCAGGTCGTCGGCGTAGCGGTCGAGCACCGTCGCGCCGGGCCCGTCCCCCTGCGGCCCGGTCGCGCCGGGCACGGTCGCCTGCGGGCCGGTCGCGCCGGGCACCGTCGCCCGGGGGTCCGGGGCCTCGGGGCCGTCGCCGAGCGCGGCCAGCAGGGTGGCGCGCCAGCGGGCGCGGAGGTCGTCGTGGGCGGGGTGCGCGGGGAGCGGGGCCATGGCCTCATTCTGCCGCCGGGCGCGGGAGCGGGAGGCACCCCGGGGCAGGCCCCGCGGCACCTCCCGCTCCCGCGCCCGGCCTGTCAGCCCGCCGCGCCGAAGCGGCGCAGGCGCAGGCTGTTGCCGACGACGAAGACGGAGGAGAAGGCCATGGCCGCTCCCGCGATCATCGGGTTCAGCAGGCCGGCCGCGGCCAGCGGCAGGGCGGCGACGTTGTAGGCGAACGCCCAGAAGAGGTTGGTGCGGATGGTCGCCAGGGTGCGGCGGGCCAGCCGGATGGCGTCGGCCGCGGCGGTGAGGTCGCCGCGGACCAGGGTGAGGTCGCCCGCCTCGATGGCCGCGTCGGTGCCGGTGCCCATGGCGAGCCCGAGGTCCGCCTGGGCGAGGGCGGCGGCGTCGTTGACCCCGTCGCCGACCATGGCGACGGTCCGGCCCTCCTCCTGGAGCCGCCTGACGACGTCCACCTTGTCCTCGGGCATGACCTCGGCGACGACCTCCTCGATCCCGACCTCGGCGGCGACCGCCTCGGCCACGGCCCGGTTGTCGCCGGTGAGCAGCAGGGGGGTGAGCCCCAGTGCGCGCAGGCGGCGGACGGCCTCGGCGCTGGTGTCCTTGACCGCGTCGGCGACTTCGAGGAGCGCGCGGGCCTCGCCGTCCCAGGCGACGGCGATCGCGGTGCGGCCGCCGGCCTCGGCGGCGGCACGGGCCTCGGCCAGGGCGGCGGGCAGGTCGATCCCCTGCTGCTCCAGCAGCCGCGGGCGTCCGACGAGCAGGGCGTGCCCTTCGACCGTGCCGCGCACGCCGAGGCCGGGCACGTTGGCGAAGTCCTCCGGTGCGGGCAGCGGGCCGGTGCGCTCGGCGGCCGCGCTCGCGACGGCACGGGCGACGGGGTGCTCGGAGGCGTGCTCCAGGGCACCGGCGAGCCGCAGGGCCCGGTCGGCGTCGACCGCACCGGCGGTGCGCACGGCCAGGAGCTCCATCCGGCCGGTGGTCACCGTGCCCGTCTTGTCCAGGACGACGGTGTCGACCGCGCGCGTGGTCTCCAGGACCTCGGGCCCCTTGATCAGGATGCCGAGCTGGGCGCCGCGTCCGGTGCCGACCATCAGGGCGGTGGGGGTGGCCAGGCCCAGGGCGCACGGGCAGGCGATGATCAGGACCGCCACGGCCGCGGTGAAGGCGGCGGTGAGCCCGGCGCCGTTGCCGAGCCAGAAGCCGAGGGTCGCGACGGAGAGCGCGATGACCACGGGGACGAAGACGGCGGAGATCCGGTCGGCGAGCCGCTGGGCCGCGGCCTTGCCGTTCTGGGCGTCCTCGACGAGCCGGGCCATCCGTGCGAGCCGGGTGTCCTCGCCGACCTCGGTGGCCTCGACGACCAGGCGGCCGCCCGCGTTCAGGGTGCCGCCGGTGACGCGGTCGCCCGCGGCCACCTCCACCGGGACGGACTCGCCGGTGAGCATGGAGGCGTCGACGGCGGAGGAGCCCTCGACGACCGTGCCGTCGGTGGCGATCTTCTCCCCGGGGCGTACGAGGAAGCGGTCCCCGGTGCGGAGCCCGGCGACGGGGATGGTCTCCTGGCGGTCGCCGCGCAGCACGGTGACCTCCTTGGCGCCCAGCTCCATCAGGGCCTTCAGCGCGGCCCCGGCCCGGCGCTTGGAGCGGGCCTCGAAGTAGCGCCCGGCCAGGATGAAGGCCGTGACGCCGGCGGCGGCCTCCAGGTAGATGTTCCCGGCGCCGTCGCTGCGGGCGATGGTGAACTCGAAGGGGTGGGTCATCCCGGGGACGCCCGCGGTGCCGAAGAACAGCGCCCACAGCGACCACAGGAACGCGGCGGAGGTGCCCACCGAGACCAGGGTGTCCATCGTGGCGGCGCCGTGTCGGGCGTTGGTCCACGCGGCCCGGTGGAAGGGCCAGGCCGCGTAGGTGACGACGGGTGCGGCGAGCGTCAGGCTGAGCCACTGCCAGTACTCGATCTGCAGCGCGGGCACCATGGCCATCGCGATCACCGGTACGGACAGCACCACGGCGGTCACCAGCCGCTGGCGCAGCGGGGTGAGCCCGTCCTCGTCCTCCGGCCGCCCCCCGCCGTCCGCTCCGGGCGCCCCGGGTGCCGCCGGGGCGGGCTCCTCGGCGGTGTAGCCGGTGGCCTCCACGGTCGCGATGAGGTCCGCCACCACCACGTCCGGGGCGAAGGCGATCCTCGCCTTCTCGGTGGCGTAGTTGACCGTCGCCTCGACGCCCTCCATCCGGTTCAGCTTCCTCTCGACGCGCGCCGCGCAGGAGGCGCAGGTCATCCCGCCGATGGTGAGTTCCACCTCGTGGGCTGCGCTGTCCGCTGGGCGGGCGGCTGCGGTCGGCATCTCCGGCCTCCTTCGTGTTTATACCCCTAGGGGGTATCTGCTTCCTCTCTCTGTATACCCCCTCCCTGTATGGGGAGGCAAGTGCCGCCGATGTGTGTGCATGGCCGGATGCCGCCCCGGCGGGCTGTCACGGGAGAAGCGGGGTATTACGCTGGACATTGGACTAGACCTCTTCGGCCGTTCGGGGGCCGCGGAGGCGGCACCTCGTACCTTCCTGGAGGAATGGGCCCCATGAGCAACCGTGCACTCCTTGAGGTGATCGCCCTCGACCCGCGGGACGCGGTCGCCGCGCAGACGGCAGGAGCGGACCGGCTGGAGCTGGTCACCGACATGGCGGCCGACGGCCTCACGCCCACCCGCGACACCTTCGCGCGCATCCGGGACGCGGTGGACATCCCGCTGCGGGTGATGCTCCGCCGCACCGACGGGTTCTCCGCGGGCGGCCCGCGCGAACTCGACACCCTGGCCGAGACGGCGCGGGCGCTGCGGGAGGAGGGCGCCGAGGAGTTCGTCCTCGGCTTCCTCGACGACCAGGGACTGCCGGACACCGCGGCCGTCGAGCGCCTCGCCACCGAGATCGAGGGCTGCCGCTGGACCTTCCACCGCGCGATCGACCACTGCGCCGACCGCGGAGCCCTGCGCAAGCAGCTCGCGGAACTCCCGGGCCTGGACACCTACCTCACCGCCGGGTCGGCCGCCGGGGTGGACGACGGCCTCGCCACCCTCACCGCCGAGGCCGCCCGCCGCGGCGAGCCCGGCTACGGGCCGACGCTCCTCGTCGGCGGCGGGCTCCGCCTGGAGCACGTGCCCGGGCTGCGCCGCGCCGGAGTCGCCGCCTTCCACATCGGCGGCGCCGCCCGCCCGGACGGCTGGTCGGCCCCCGTCTCCACGGACGCCGTCCGCGTCTGGCGCGAGGCGCTCGACGCGTAGCACCGGCCCGGCCGGGCCCGGCGCGGCGCGGCCCGTCCGCGCGCACCGGCGCTGCGGACGCTCGTGACCGCCCGGCCCGACGGCCGCGCCCGGGCCCTGGCTCCTGCGCCGACGGTTGGCGCCCTGCTCCCGCCGCGACGCCCGGCGCCCGGGCGGTGCCGGCGCCACCCGGGCCCGGCCCGGCGCGGCCCCACGGGCCGTCAGACCGCGTAGGGCCAGGTCGCCAGCATCGACGCCCCGTACCACGTCCCGAAGAGCGCCGCGCCGCCCGCCGCCGCTGCCGCCGTGCGCGGACGGGCGGCGGCCAGCGCCCGAGCGGGCGGCAGCAGGAACAGCACGGCGGGTGCCAGCATGCGCAGCTTGCAGTGGTAGTAGTTGCTCTGCCCCAGCGCGAGGACCACCACCGCCGTCCCGTACACCGCCAGCGGCAGCACCCCGGGCACGCACCGGCCGGGACCGCGCCAGGCGGCCGCCGTCAGCAGGATCACACCGAGCACCAGCACGGCCGTGCTGACGGGAACCCACCCCGTCTCGCGCACCAGCGCGTCGGGCAGGAAGCCCGCGAACCGCGCCCCCGCGTCCCAGTGCGTCCCCCACCCGGCCTGCTGGATGCGGAACCAGGCGTCCCACCGCCCCAGCCGGTCCCCCACCCAGAGCAGGTAGAGCGGTGTGCCGAGGCAGGCCAGTGCCGAGCCCGCCACCGGCCGCCAGCGCACCCGCCGCCCGGCGGCCGCCGACTGCACCGCCGCCACCGCCACCGCGAGTGCCACCGCCGCGGCCGTGGGGCGGGTCAGACCGGCCAGGCAGCCCAGCGCCCCCGCGGTGAGCCACGCCTCCCGGCGGCAGGCGAGCAGCGCCCCCGCGGCCAGGGCCAGGAACAGCGACTCGCTGTACCCCATGGCGAAGACGATCCCCATCGGCTGCGCGGCGCAGAGCAGCACCACCGCGAACGCCGCCGTCCGCGGGCCGTACAGGCCCAGCACCAGCCGGTGCACGGCGAACAGGGCGGCGAGGAGGGCGAGATGGGCCACGACGAGGGCCCCGGCCCCGGCGGAGGCGCCCAGCACCGCGGACGCGGCACGCGAGACCAGCGGGTACAGGGGGAGGAACGCCAGCTCGTTGCCGGTGAGTTCGCCGTCCGGGGTGCGGCTGAAGCCGTCCGGATAGCCGTCCGCGGCGATGCTCAGGAAGTGCCGGGCGTCCCAGGAGAGCAGATGGTCCTGCACGGAGCCGCGGGCCGGACGGCGGAGCAGGGCCAGCATCGCCAGGTGCAGCGCCGTCGAGGCGGCGTAGGCGGCGAGCACCGGCCCGGCGGCGCGCACCGCGGCCCCGGCGGACGCGCGCACCGCCGCCCCGGCGGACGCGCGCACCGCCGCCGCCCGGGCCGCGGTGCGGCCGCGCCCCCGTCCGGGTGTCCGGCGCCGCGGTGCCCGGTGCTCCTGTCCGGCGGGCCGAGGGCCCGGCGTGCCGGGGCGGCCGGGAACGGACGGCCGGGGGAGCCCCGACGGGCCCGCCTCCGGGGCGGTGGCGGTGGGCTGGGGCATGCGGGGCGCTCCTCGCGTCGGGGACCTGTGACCCGCCTACGCCCCCGGTCGGCCGCCGGGTTGACCGCCGAGACGCGGATCACGCCCCGTGCCCGCGCCCCCGCGTCAGGCGGAGGGCCCGCCGCCCGGGGGGAGACCGGCGGGGAGCGTGGAGGCCCCGTCCGGGAACTCCGTGCCCGACGCGCCCCCGGCCCCGGTAGGGGGCCCGTCGGCGGGGGCGGTCCCGGTGGGGTCGGAGGCGGTTCCCGTGGCGGACGGGGGACGGCTCCCCTCCGGCCCGGCCGGGGGGCCCGTCGGCGGGACCGACTCCGACGGCGCGCGGGTGGGCGTGGGCGGCGGGCCGGTGACCTCCGGCGGGGAGGGCGTACCGGACCAGGGCGGTGCCGTCGGGACGCCGTCCGGGGACGCGGGCGGCACGCCCTCCCGCCCCCCGGCCGCGCCCGCCACGGCGAAGGCGACCACCGCCGCAGTGCACACCGTGGCCGTGCCCGCCATCGCCGCGAGCCGCCTCCTGCGGCGCCGCCGCCCCCCTGCCGCGACGGCGGCGAGGCCGACGGGCCGTGCGCGGACCGCCGCCTCCCGTGCCGCGTCCCGCAGCAGACCGGCCAGCCGGTCCCCGTGCTCGGCCATCGGCTCCTCCTCACGCATCGCGGCCCCCGCTCGCGTCGACGGGGTGGTCCAGGCTCGCGGCCAACCCGGCCCGGGCCCGCGACAGATGGGTCTTGACGGTCCCGGTGGACAGCCCGGTCTCCGCCGCGATCCGCTCCACCGGCAGATCGCACACGTAGTACAGCGCCGCGCACTGGCGCTGCCGGGCGGGCAGCCGGCGCAGTGCCGCCGCCACGTCCACCATGCCGGGATCGGGGGCCCCGGCCGGTGGCGGCCCCCCGCTGCGGAGCCAGGCGAGCCGCCCCCGGCGGGCCCGCCGCCAGCGGCTGACCGCCAGCCGCCACGCGACGGTGCGCACCCATGCCTCCGGTCCCAGCCCCCGGTCGAGCGCCCGCCTGCGGTCCCAGGCGCGGACGAACGCCTCCTGCACGACGTCCTGGGCCTCGTGGAAGTCCCCCGTCATGATGTACACCTGGCCGGTGATCCGCCCGGCGGCCTGCGCGTAGAAGGTGGCGAACTCCTCTTCGGTCAACGCGGCTCTCCTTGCTGGTCAGGGCGGTACACCCGCACCTACGCAGCACGGGCCCGGCGCGGTTGACCTGCTGAGACCGAGGTCACACCGCCCGCGCCGGGCCAGGGGCCCCGTCAGGGGGAGGCGGGGCCGGTGAGGAGCCCGAGGAGCGTGCGGCGCAGGACGGCGTCCGCCTCCGGGCCGCGCGCTCCGGCGATGCCGGAGCGGAACAGCGCCGACCCCTCAGCCGTCATCACGAACACCTCCGCCCGGGCACGCGCCGCGGCCTCGCCCAGCCCCGGCACCCGGTGCCGGACGATCCCGGTGAGGTGGGCGACGTACCCGGCGTAGAAGGAGCGCACGGCGGCGGCCGCCGCGGGGTCGTGCGCCGCCATCGACCACACCTCGGTGAACAGCCGCACCAGGGCGGCGTCGTCGTGGTCGCCGAGGACCGCGTCCAGCACCGAGGCGGGGTCGGCGCCCGCGGACGGGCCGGTGCGCTCGGCGATCCGGGCGAGCGAGGTCTCCAGCACCCGGTCCAGCAGTGCGGCCACCAGCTCGGCCCGGGAGGGGAAGTAGTGCTGGAGGTGCCCGAGGCGCACCCCCGCCTCGTCGGCGACCGCGCGCAGCGTGAGCTGCGCCCCGCCGGACGCGGACAGCAGGCGCTCGGCGGCGTCCAGCAGTTCGGCGCGGCGCCGGAGGCCCTTGGCCGTGGCCGGGCGGCCGGAGGGCTCGGGGGTCACGCGGCCGCCCCCCGCCGCCCCGCGGCCCCGGCCCGCTCGATGTCGACCAGCACGCCGTGCGCGGCCAGCCGCTCCAGGGCGGCGGCGGGGTCGGGGTGCTGCTCCGGGAAGACCACGCCCTCGGGGGCGGGCGCCCCGTCGGCACCGAGCACCCGCAGCAGACCCAGATAGCCGCCGACGGCCGTCAGATGGCTCTGCCCGGCCGGGTCCGAGACGGTGGCGGTGCGGGTGGCGCCCGCGTGCGCCACGTCGACACGGAGCCGTGCGGTGCCTCCGTCGCCGGGGGAGTGGAGCAGGGCGCGGCGGGCCGGGGTCCAGCGGTCGCCGCCGCCCCAGCGGAAGAAGCCCGTGCCGCGCAGGGCGAGGAGCATCCGGGTGGCGGCGGGGGAGCTGAAGCCGATACGGGTGGCGGCGGTGGCGGTGCCCAGGGTGAGCGGGAGGGTGTACTGCTCGGGGGTGTCGATGCGCGCGACCCGCATCTGCTCCGTGCCGATCCGGACGGTGCGCGCCCCGCTCAGCGGGGCGGCGAGCCTGCGCCTGCCGTCCTCCACCACCTCGAAGCCGATGCCGAGCCGGTCCATGAACTCCACCGAGTCCGCACCGGCCCGGTCCGCCATGTCCCAGCGCACTGCCGTCTCGACGCGCTCGGCGCCGCCCAGCTCCCGGGCCAGGGCCGCGGCGACGAGGCTGGTGACGCCGCCCATCCAGGCCGAGGAGAGCAGGACCGGCGCGGAGGTGCGGGTCAGGGCGGCCACGGTGACCGCCCGCTGGAGCCGGGCGGTCCACCGGGTGACGTCCACCTGGGGCACCCCGGCGGTCGCGGCGGCGCGCAGCACGCGGTCCTCGGGGTCGTTGACGGCGCTCACCACCGCCCGCACGGCGGCCCGGAAGGGGGCCGGGGAGGCGAGGTCCCAGGCGCGGACCTCGGCGCCGAGGCGCGCGGCCAGCTCCCGGCCGCGCTCCGGGGTGCGGCCGGTCATCAGGACCGGCAGACCGCCGGCGCCGATCAGCCGGGAGAGTTCCGCGCCCACGGTGCCGTAGCCGCCCGTGACGAGTACGGGGCCGGCGGGGTCCCACTGCAGTTCGTCGAGGAGTTCGTCGTTCATGGGACCACTATAGGTCAAGTGACCTATTTAGCGGAGGTGCGCCTGCCGGGAGGCCCGGGCGACCGGCGGCCCGCCGGGCCGGGCGCTGTCCCGGGGGCGGATCGGCGCCCGGCCTGCGGGCCGGTGCGGCCGGGGACGGGTCGGGTCGCGGACGGCGGACGGCGGGTGGCGGGTGGCGTGGTCTCGGCCTGTGCCGCCGTCCGGCCCGGGCGGGTCTCGGCCCGTCCCGCCGCCTACCGCCAGACGTCTGCCGCCTGCCGCCTCCCGCCTGCCGTCAGTGCAGCTCGGGCGGCAGCGGCCGGGCGTGGACCACCGTCAGACCCGACACCGCACGGGTGAGCGCGACGTACAGCCTCCGCAGCCCCGTCCGCAGGTCCGGCTCGCCCGCCACCACGGCCGCCGGCTCGTCCAGCACCACGTAGTCGTACTCCAGGCCCTTGGCCAGCGAGGCCGGGACCAGCGTCAGCCGGGAGGCGGCCGTCGTCTCGGTCCCCGGCTCCAGGTGCGCCATGCCCGCCGCCGCCAGGGCCCGCGCCAGGTCCGGGACCCGGTCGTCCGCGGCGATCAGCCCGATCGAGCCCTCACGGGCCAGCGACCCGGTACAGGCCGCCACCACCGCCGCGTCCCGCTCCTCCTGCGCCACCTCGCGGACCACGAGCGACCCCGGGTTCTCCCGCACCGAGGACACCGGCGCCAGGCCCGGGGACATGTGCGGCAGCAGCCGCGAGGCGTAGGCGATCACCTCGCGCGGCACACGGAAGCCCGCCGTCAGCTCCTCCACCGCCGCGTCCGGCTTGCCCAGATGCCCGAGCGCGTCCGCCCACGAACCGGTCGCCCAGGGCGTCGTCCCCTGCGCCAGGTCGCCCAGCACCGTCGCCGACCCCGTCGAGCAGCGGCGGCCCACCGCCCGGTACTGCATGGGCGACAGGTCCTGGGCCTCGTCCAGGACCACATGACCCAGCGACTGCGTGCGCCGCACCAGGTCGTACGCCTCGTCGACCAGCACCGCATCCGCCGGGGACCACCGCGCCGAGCGCACACTGCGCGGCGGCTTCGCCCACACCACCGCCGCCTGCTCCTCCGCGGTGAGCACCCCCTCGGCGTGCTCGGCCAGGAACGCGGCGTCGGACAGCAGCCGCAGCACCACCTTCGCCGGGTCGACCGGGGGCCAGAGCGCCTTCACCGCGGCCTTCACGGCCGGGTTGCGGGCCACCGCGTCCTGGATCCGGTCGTCCGGCGCCTCGCCCGCCTGCTCCATCCGCACCAGCACCGCGTGCGCGATCCGCTGCGGCAGCGCCTCCCGGGCCGCCCCGTAGCGCATGTCGCGCTCCAGCAGCTCGCGGACCATCTCCTGAAGCTCGTACGCCGGGATCCGCCAGCGCCGCGACCCGCGCACCACCACGACCGCCTCGGACGGCATCGACACATGCGAGCGGACCGCCCGCCGCAGCACCTCCGCCATGCGCGCGTCGCCCTTCACCACCGCCGCCCGCGCGTCGTCCGCCCCCCGCACCTCGACGTGGGCGACCAGCTCGTCCACCGTCGACTGCCGCACCTCCAGCTCGCCGAGGGCGGGCAGCACCTGCTCGATGTAGTGCAGGAAGGAGCGGTTCGGCCCGATCACCAGGGTGCCGGTCCGGGCCAGCCGCTCCCGGTGCGCGTACAGCAGGTAGGCCACCCGGTGCAGGCCCACGGCCGTCTTCCCGGTGCCCGGGCCGCCCTGCACGCACACCGTCCCGGACAGCCCGCTGCGGACGATCTCGTCCTGTTCGGGCTGGATCGTTGCCACGATGTCCCGCATCGGGCCCACGCGCGGCCGCTCGATCTCCGCCTGGAGCAGCCGCGAGGTGCGCTCCACCTCCTCCGGGTCGGTCAGGTGCTCGTCCTCGTACGCCGTGAGCTCCCCGCCCGTGTAGCCGAACCGGCGCCGCAGGGCGACGTCCTGGGGGTCCCGGCGCGAGGCACGGTAGAAGGGCTGCGACACCGGGGCGCGCCAGTCGACGACCATCGGGTCGCCCTCGGCGTCGTGCACATGACGGCGGCCGATGTAGAAGCTCTGGCCCTCCTGCGCGCTGAGCAGGTAGTCGAGCCGCCCGAAGAACAGCGGCGTGTGCGCGAGGTCGGCCAGGGCCTTGATCCGTGCCTCGATCTGCGCCTCCAGGACCGCCGCGTTGACCCAGTTCGCCGTCACGTCCCGGATGTCCAGCGACTGCACGTCCTCCCGCATCGCGCGCAGCGCGGCCCGGGAGGCGGTGAGGTGCGCCCGCTCCCTCCCGAGCGGGCCGGGGCCGGGCTCGGGGGCGGCGGGCTCGGGGGACGGCGCGGCGGGTGCGTCGTCGGCGGACTCGGTCGCGGGTACGGGAACGTGCGCGGGCACGGCTTGCCTCCGGCTCGATGGTGCGGCGTGATCACGACATGGCGGACCGGCCGGTTTCCGTCCGGGCGGCGGCACTCCGGCGAAGGGAGGCGGGAGACCCCGGGCGCGGCCCGGGGCAAGCCGGCGATTCTAGTCAGAGCGCAGCCCGGGAGCGAACGGATTTCCCCGCCCGGGGGCCGGGTGCGGGCGCCCCCGGGTCGGGCGGCCGTCGCCCCGGCCGCGCCCTCGTGCGGACGGGGCCGGGGTGCGGCGACCCTCAGACCGCCTCAGGGGCGGGTCCTCCCGGAAGCGGAGAGGAGACCGCCCCGGGTCGTAGCCGCCGGGGCTCCGCACCAGGCCCGGGGAGGGATGCTCCGAGCGGGTGAGAAGGCGCACCCTGGATACATGAGCACAGCGACCTTCACCCCCGGCAACCCGGTGGGCCCGGGCGCCCCGCGCCGCGGTGCCACCGCCATCGGAACCGCGCCCCACCCCCGCCACCGCCTCGGCGACGCCGTCCGGGCGGTCAGGGTGTTCGCGGAGACCTTCTTCTCCGTCGTCGTGCTGGGCGAGTACGGCGAGGAGGCGGGCGTCCGCCGCCGCTGACCCGCCGCGGGAGGACGGCCCGCCCGCCTCCCCGCCGCGCCGGACCCGGCACGGGCCGGAGCGGGGCCCCGAGCGCGCCCCGCGGACGCGGAGCCCCGCAGGGACCGTGCCCACCGCTCACTGCTCTTGCGGCGCGGCGGTCCCGGCGGCGGATCCCGGGGGCGGCGCGGCGCTCCCGGCGGCTCCCGGGGGACGGCACGGGCCTGTCAGCGCGCGGGGTGCGCGGTCGGCTCCGGCGAAGGCGCCGCGGCGGTCCAGGCCAGCAGCATCCGCAGCGCGTCGTGCGAGGCGCTGCCGGGCTCCGCGGCATACGTGATCAGCGCCTGCTCGGGATCGTCCGCCGGGCGCAGCGTGTCGTAGGCCAGCTCCAGATCGCCGACCAGCGGATGGTGGAACCGCTTGGTCCCCGAGGTCTTGTCCTGCACCGGGTGCTCGGCCCACCAGCGGCGGAAGTCCTCGCTGCGCATGGACAGCTCGCCGATCAGGCCGGCCAGCCGGGGGTCGTCGGGGTGCCGCCCCGCGTCCAGGCGGAGGTAGGCCACGTTCTCGCGGGCGCAGGAGGCCCAGTCCGCGTACAGCTCCCGGGACGTCTCGTCGAGGAAGGTGATGCGGGCGATGTTGCGCTCGGCCCCGTCCATGGCCGCGTAGTCGCCGAGCAGGGCGCACGCCGCCGTGTTCCAGGCCAGGACGTCCATGCGCCGGCCCATCACGAGGGCCGGCGTGTCCGTCAGTTCGTCCAGCAGCCGCCGGAGCATCGGCCGCACGCGTTGCGGCCGGTCCCGGCGTCGAGGGACGCGCCCGGCGCCGGACCGGGGCCGGGCGAGGCGGTGCAGGTGCCGGGTGGCGTCCCCGTCCAGCCGCAGTGCGCGGCCGAGGGCGCCGAGCACCGCGTCCGAGGGGTTGGGCACACGGCCCTGTTCCATCCGGGTGTAGTAGTCGACACTCACTCCGGCGAGCTGGGCGATCTCCTCGCGGCGCAGGCCCGCGACCCGGCGCCGGCCTCCGAAGTCCGGCAGGGCCACGTCCTCGGGACGCAGGAGGGAGCGGCGGCTGCGGAGGAACTCGCCCAGGGTGATCGCTGTACTCATACGACGATTGTGGTCGGTCGCGGTGGGGGGGGGGGGGGCCCGCCCGGGGGCCGGCCCCCCCCCCCCCCGGCCGGGGGGGGGGGCGGGGGGCCCCCCCCCCCCCCCCCGGGCCGGGTGAGCGGGGGGGGGCGGGTGGCCCCCC
>NZ_JBIDBN010000010.1:0-292393 GCF_043203115.1 Streptomyces sp. NPDC048001 | reverse complement strand
GTCGGCCCCGGCCGTGTGGTGCGCGGTTTTCCTCAAGTTGTGTTGGGTGGGGGGGGGGGGGGGGGGGGCGGGCGGGGGGGGGCCCCCCCCCCCCGCCACCGCTGTCAGGAGGCGGGGACGGCGGTCACCAGCCCCCCGTCGACGGCGATGTCCTGGGCGGTGACGTAGGACGACCGCGGGGAGAGGAGGAAGGCCACGGTCTCGGCGACGTCCTCCGCCCGGCCGAGCCGCCCGAGCGGCACCTGGGAGCGGATGGCCTCGTGAGAGGCGGGGTCGGGGTTGGCCGCGTGGAACATCTCGGTGACGATGTAGCCCGGGCTGACGGAGTTGACCCGGATGCCGCGCCCGGCGAGGTCGCTGCCCAGCGTGCGGGCCAGATTGTGGACGGCGGCCTTGGTCGCCGCGTACACCGGTGCGACGGCCGGGCCGCGGTGCAGTGTCCACGACGCGTTGATCACGATGGAGCCGCCACCCGCCGCGTCGAGCAGCGGCAGGGTCTTCTGGACCGTGAAGAACACCCCTTTGAAGTTGACGTCGACGCTGCGGTCGAAGTCCTGCTCCGCGACCTCGCCGCTTCGCTGGAACACTCCGGTCCCGGCGTTGGCGAACACCCCGTCGAGGCGGCCGTGGCGTTCGCGGACGAGGTCGGCCAGCCGGTCGAGATCGGCGAGGTCGGCGGAGTCGGCCCGGACCGCGGACAGGCGGGCGCCGTGGTCCGACACCCCGTCCAGTTCCCGGGCCGCTCGGCCGAGGCGGGCGTCGTCGCGGCCGGTGATGACGACATGGGCGCCGCTCTCCAGGAGCAGGCGGGCGGTGGCCAGCCCCATTCCGCTGGTTCCGCCGGTGATCAGGACGGCACGGTCGTGGAACCCGGCCGGGTCGTTGCTGCTGTGGGTCATGAGCACAGCTTCACCTCCGGCCGCAGGGGCGACCAGGTCCCGGTCAGCCCGGGTCCGCCAGGGCCACCCTCCCCCGCCGACGACGCAGGCAGCGCTCCCGGGGCGGGCCCCCGGACACCCGCGACACGGCACGGGCCGGCCCGGCCCGCGTGCCGTGTCGCGGGACCGTCCTCAGGCCTGCCCGTCCTCAGGCCGGCCCGTCCCGCTCCGCCAGCAGCTCGTCGGCGTCCACGATCCGGTAGGCGTACCCCTGCTCGGCCAGGAAGCGCTGGCGGTGCGCCGCGAAGTCCTGGTCGATGGTGTCCCGGGCCACCACCGAGTAGAAGTGGGCCTTGTGCCCGTCCGCCTTCGGACGCAGCACCCGGCCGAGCCGCTGGGCCTCCTCCTGGCGCGAACCGAAGGTGCCCGAGACCTGGATCGCGATGGTCGCCTCCGGCAGGTCGATCGAGAAGTTCGCCACCTTGGAGACCACCAGCACGCTGAGCTCGCCGTTGCGGAAGGCGTCGAAGAGCTTCTCCCGCTGGGCGTTCGGGGTCTCGCCCTTGATCACCGGGGCGCCGAGGTGCTCGCCCAGCTCGTCCAGCTGGTCGATGTACTGGCCGATGACCAGGATCTGCTGCCCCCGGTGCTTGGCGACCAGTTGCTCGGTCACCCGCCGCTTCGTCGCCGTCGTGGCGCAGAACCGGTACTTCTCCTCGGTCTCGGCGGTGGCGTAGGCCAGCCGCTCGGACTCCGTCAGGTTGACCCGGACCTCGACGCAGTCCGCCGGGGCGATGTAGCCCTGGGCCTCGATCTCCTTCCAGGGCGCGTCGAAGCGCTTCGGGCCGATCAGCGAGAACACGTCGGACTCGCGCCCGTCCTCGCGCACCAGCGTGGCGGTCAGTCCGAGCCGGCGCCGGGCCTGGAGGTCGGCGGTGAACTTGAACACCGGCGCGGGCAGCAGGTGCACCTCGTCGTAGACGACCAGGCCCCAGTCGCGGGAGTCGAACAGCTCCAGGTGCGGGTAGACGCCCTTCCGCCGGGTGGTCAGCACCTGGTAGGTGGCGATCGTGACCGGCCGGATCTCCTTCTTCGTCCCGCTGTACTCGCCGATCTCGTCCTCGGTGAGCGAGGTGCGCCGCACCAGCTCGTGCTTCCACTGACGGGCCGAGACGGTGTTGGTCACCAGGATCAGCGTGGTCGCCTTGGCCTGCGCCATCGCCCCGGCGCCCACCAGCGTCTTGCCCGCGCCGCAGGGCAGCACCACGACGCCCGAGCCGCCGTGCCAGAAGCCCTCGACCGCCTGCTTCTGGTACGGGCGCAGCGCCCAGCCGTCCTCGGCCAGCTCGATCCGGTGCGCCTCGCCGTCCACGTACCCGGCCAGGTCCTCGGCCGGCCAGCCCAGCTTCAGCAGGGTCTGCTTGATCTGCCCCCGCTCGGAGGGGTGCACCGCGACGGTGTCCGGGTCGATCCGCTCCCCGACCAGCGGCTGGATCTTCCTGGAGCGCAGGATCTCCTCCAGCACCGGGCGGTCGGTGGTGGTCAGCACCAGACCGTGCACGGGGTGCTTGCTCAGTGTGAGGCGCCCGTAGCGCGCCATCGTCTCGGCGACGTCCACGAGCAGCGCGTGCGGCACGGGGTAGCGCGAGTACTCCACCAGCGCGTCCACCACCTGCTCGGCGTCGTGCCCGGCGGCGCGGGCGTTCCACAGCCCGAGCGGGGTGACCCGGTAGGTGTGGATGTGCTCCGGCGCGCGCTCCAGCTCCGCGAAGGGCGCGATCGCCCGGCGGCAGGCGTCCGCCAGCTCGTGGTCGACTTCCAGGAGAAGCGTCTTGTCACTTTGGACGATAAGAGGACCGTTCACTCCTGCGCCTTTCCGGTTCAGGCCGATGCCTCGGGGAGGCCAAACCTCCAGTGTGCCGCATGGCGGCGGGGTGGCGGGGCGGCCGGGCTCCGGCCCGCCGCACCGTGACGCGGGGTCCGGGGCCTTCCCGGGGCCCGGACCGAAGCGGCGGAAGAATCCACGGGTGCCGGTAAGGATGGGGCCCGCTCAGGACATACACGGGGTGTGGAGAACCAGCAGACCGCGAGTGAGCGGAGCCGCAGCGCGCGATTCACCCGCTTGTACACCCGGGAGTACCCGCGTGTGCACGCCTTCGCACGGCGCAGGACGGGTGACCCCGGGGTGGCCGAGGACATCGCTGCGGAGGTCTTCCGGATCGCCTGGGAGCGCGAACTCGGTGGGGTGGAGACGACCCCCGGGTGGTTGTTCGTCACCGCCAGGAACCTCCTCGGCAACCACTACCGGTCGAGTGCCCGGCTGGCGGAGCTGCACGGGCGGATCGGTGAGGAACTGGGCCGCTCACCCGCGTCGGCAGAGACCTCGGCAGTGCTGGAGACGCTCGACCGGCTGCCCGAGCGGCACCGCGAGATTCTGCTGCTCAGCTACTGGGACGGTCTCGCGGCAGCGGAGATCGGCGGTCTCCTCGACTGCCGCACATCGGCCGTGTGGGTGCGCCTGCACCGGGCGCGCAAGGCATTCCGTGAGATCCACACCTCGTCCCGGGAGTCGGTATGAAGCGTATGCAGTCCAAGAGGTCCCCGGTGTCCGCGCAGCGCGCCGCCGAGCTGATCCGCCAGGCCGACCCACTGGGTTCCGCCGCGGCGGAGCCGGGGCTGTCGCCGCGTGCCCTGAGGGAGTTGAGTGCCCTGGTGGACGGGTCACCCCCGGTCCGGGCGGCCGTCCCACCCGCGCCCCCGGCCGCGGTGGGCAGCGTTCCTCCGGCGGCAGCGCGCCCGCGGCGGCTCGGACCGCTGGTCGCCTCCCTCGCGGTCGCGGCCGCGGTGGCGGTCGCGGCGGTGTTCGTCCTGGCCGGTCGGGGAGCGACGGGGGGCGGCCTCGTCGCCGACGAACCGCACTACGCCTCGGCCGCGGAACTGGAGGACGCCGCCGACCTCATCGTGCGGGCGAAGCTCGGCGGAGGCACGGAGCGGACGGTCGACGACGTGACCTCGACCGAGGCCCCGGCCGACGTGCTCGCGACGGCGAAGGGCTCCGCACCCGGCAAATCCCTCACCGTCCGGTACACACCGCCCGGCGGCGGAGGGCCGGAGACGGCCGATCTGGTGTCCGGCAAGGAGTACGTGCTGCTGCTGGAGCGTCAGGACGACGGCCGCTTCACCCTGGTGAACACCGTCCAGGGCGCCTACGGAGTCGCCGGTTCCGGGGCCGTGCCCGCCGAGGGCAACGAGGTGGAGCTGAGCCCGGCGGTGCTGAAGGCCCTGGGGCTGGAGGGCTGAACCCCTTCCGTCCGGGCTTCCGGGCCGCGCCGGCCCGGGCGCCGCCGTGGGACTTTCGGACGCCTACCCCTCAGCACCCGGTGGGAACCGGCCGAAGTGCCCCGCTCCGCAGGTCCGGACCTTGTGAACGGTGGGGCGCGTGTTGTGGGCTGCCGGGGGCGCCCCGGTCCACGGGGCGCGACAGGAGGGGGGAACGCCCATGCGGATACGTCGACTGGCCGCCGCGGGTGTCGCGGTGGCCGGGCTCGTGGTCTTCGCACCGGCCACGGCGAGCGCGCTGTGGAGCTACAACGGGGACGACTACAGCTATGACCACAACAGTCGCAACAACATCACGACCTGCGACAAGGAGTCCGACCAGACGGGCGTCAAGGCCGTCTACGAGTACGGGCTCGGGGCCAGGGACGAGGTGAAGGACGGCGACGGCAACAACGGCGTCTGCGCCGGGGAGGGGACACCGGGTCCGCTGCTGATCAACGGGCACCAGACCTGCGAGACCCCGCACTTCTGGCCCGACTCGTGCGGCAACTGGAAGAGGTACTGAGGTACTGAGGTACTGAGGTTCCGGGGTGCGGACCGCCGCGGGCGGCCCGCACCCCCTCGCCCCGCACCGGGCCGCGCCCGGTGCGGGCGGCACACCCCGTGGGCGGGACCCCACGGCGAACGGCGGGAGCGGGCATGGCGGACGGACGGCGGGGCGGCGCGGTGCCGAGGGGCGGGGAGCGGGAACCTGCCCGGCCCCAGGACGGGCCCGTGGCCCGGGCCGCCGGGCTGGTCGTCGACGTCCCCGGGCGGAGGATCGCGGACGGGCTCGACCTGGAGGTCGCCGCCGGGGAGGCGGTCGCCGTCACCGGCCCCTCGGGATCGGGGAAGACGACGCTGCTCAACGCCCTGGCCGGCCTGGTGCGCCCCGCGGCGGGCTCCGTGGCGGTCTGCGGGCACTCCCTCCACGACGCGTCCGGGGACGCCGCCGCGGCGCTGCGCCTGGCCCATGTGGGGATGGTCTTCCAGTTCGGGGAGCTGCTGCCCGAGCTGAGCGTGGCGGAGAACGTGGCGCTCCCCGCGATGTTCGCCGGCCACGCCGACGCCGCGGCCCGCGCCGCCGGACTGCTCGACCTCGTCGGGCTCGGGGGCCAGGGGCACCGGGCCCCCGAGGAGCTGTCCGGGGGAGAGGCGCAGCGCGCGGCCGTCGCCCGGGCGCTGGTGTGCCGGCCGCGGCTCGTCCTGGCCGACGAGCCGACCGGCGCGCTGGACGAGGACAACGCCCGCCGGGTCACCCGGGTGCTGCTGGACGCCTGCCGCGAGGGCGGGGCCGCGCTGGTGGTGGCCACCCATGACGCGGAGGTGGCCAGGGCGGCGGACCGCACGCTGCGGCTGCGCTCCGGCCGTCTGCACGCCGTCCCCGCCGGTGCTGGCCCCGCCGGTGCCGGTCCCGGTGCCGGTCCCGCGGAGCGGCCGTGAACGCGCACCGGACCACGCTGCGCCTCGCCGCCCGGCTGGCCTGGGGGCCGCACCCGCGGCAGCGGCTGCGGGCCCTGCTCCTGGGCGCGGCGGCCGCGGCCTGCGCCGTCACGGTCCTGTTCGCCGCCGGGGTGCTGCACGCGCTGTCCGGGGAGGCGGACCGCCTCCGGCAGCGTTCGGTGGTGCCCGCGCGGGGCGGGGCGGAGCCGGTGGTGCGGGTCGACCTGCGCGCCGACACCTGGGGGCTGGAGCAGTACCCCGTGGTGTGGCTGGACCCCGTGGACGAAGGGGACCCGGCGGCGATGCCGCCGGGGATGTCCGCCTGGCCCGAGAAGGGCGGTTGGGCCGTCTCCCCGGGGCTGGCGACCCTCGCCCGGGCCCACCCCGCGCTCGCCGCGCGCTTCCCGGGCGCCGAGGTGCTCGGCGACGCGGGCGTGCTCCACCCCGGTGAGCTGCTGGCCTACCGGCACATGCCCGAGGGCGGGGCCATGGGCGCCGCCGCCTTCGACGCCGCGGGCTTCGGCGGGCCGGGCCCGTCGGTCGGGGAGCGGACGGAGGTGGACCGGCCCGCCCTGGCCCTGGCGCTGACCGGGTTCGTCGGTCTGCCCGTGGTCCTGCTCGCGGCGGCCGGGACGGCCGTCTCGGCGCCGCTGCGGGCACGGCGGCTGGCCCTGCTGCGGGCGCTCGGGACCCCGGCGCGCCGTCTGCGGGCGCTGGTCGCGGTGGAGGCCGCCCTGGTCTTCCTGCCGGGGCTCGCGCTCGGGGTGCTGCTGTGGACTCCGGTCGCCCCCGTGCTCGGGGAGGTCCCGGTGGTCGGGCGGCCCGTGGCGGACGGGGCGCTGGCGCCGCCGCCCTGGGCGACCGCGGCCGTGGCGGCGTGCCTGGCCTGCCTGTTCGCCGCGCTGGCCGTGCTGACGGAGCGCCGTGGCCGGGGGAGCCGGCACCGGGTGGCGCCCCGCCCCCGGGCCGGGCGCCCCCGCCTGCCGGTGCTGCGCACGGCGCCGGCCGCCGCCGGGCTGGTGCTGCTGGCGCTGGCGCAGCTGAGGGACGGCCAGGCGGCCTCGACGACGACCCTCGCCGGCGTGGTCCTGCTCGCGGTGGGCGTCCCTCCGGCGCTCCCGGTGGTGGCCCGGGCCGTCGGCGGGCGGATGGCGGACCGGGCGTCCGGGCCGCGGGGCGTGCTCGCGGGCCGGCGGCTCCAGTACGACCCGCGGTCGGCGGTCCGCCCCCTGTACGGCGTCGCCGCGCTGCTGGTCCTCGCCCCGGTGGTCGCCGCCTGGATGGGCGCCGTCCGCCATCTCGACGCCCCGCCGCCGAGGGACCCGACCGCGGAGGCGGTGGTGCTGCGCGGGGCGCTCGACCGGGTGGACACCGGGGTGCTGCTGCGCGGGCTGCCCGGGGCCGTCGCGGTCCCGCTCGCACCGCGGGACCCCGGCCCGTCCGGCCCGTCCGGCCCGCCGGTGCTGCGCGTGGGCCTCGGCTGCGCCGACGCCGGGCGGCTGCTCGGCACGGCGGTGTGCGGGCCCGCCGGGAGCCTGACGCCCGAGGGCTCACGGCGGCTGGCGGTGCTGCTCGGCACCCCGGCGCAGCTGCGCCTCGTGCCGCCGGGCACCCTGCGCCCCACGCCCGGGGGCGAGCTGGCGGTGATCGCCCCGCGCGACCCGCGCTTCGAGAACGCGATCCGCGCGGCGGCCCTCGCCCACCCCGCCGCGCTGAACGTGGTGTCCGCGGCGGACCTCGTGCTCCAGGAGTCGGAGCTCGTCTCCTGGATCCTCGGGGGAGTCGCGGTGCTCGGCTCGCTGACCTTCCTGGTGCTGGCGCTCGGCACGATCGACCGCACGGCCGCCGGGCGCGACGGCGACCGCCTGCTGGGCGCGCTGGGCCTCAGCCGCGGCCGGGTCCGCGCGATCGGCACCGAGGAGTTCCTGCTCGGCTACGCCGCCGTGGTCGGCACCGGTCTGGCGTGCGGGGCGGTCGCCTCGGCCGCCTGGAGCGCCATGGACCCGGCGATCGGCTACCCCGCCGGGGTGCTGGCGGGCGCGGCCGTCCTGGCCGCGCTGCTGGCCGGGGCGGGGGTGCTCGGCATCCGGCTCGCCTCGGGACGCCGCCCGGGGGAAGGCCGAGCCCCGGGGTGACGCGCCCCCGACCGGGGTGGCGCTCGACCGGGGAGGGACGGGGAGCGGGCCCGGGGCAGGGCGGGCCGGGGTGGGACGGAGCGGCCCCCGACCGGGGCGGGCCCGGGGTCTGCGCGGCCGGATCAGTCCTCGGCGAGTTCGGCGACGCCCGTGATGCGGTGCAGGGGGTAGGTGCGCACCTCGTCCGCCGTGTGGTCGTAGCCCGTGACGAAGCCGCCCTCGACGCGGACCGGTGCGATGACCCGCTGGCTGGCGGCACCGTCCGCGTTCACATAGCCGATCCAGAGCGTGGAGCCCGTCATGGCCGCGGCCTGGACCGTGGCCAGGGTGTCCGCCGGACTGGTGCGCGGCAGCGCGCCGCCGTCGGCGACGGGCCGGGCGGCGGCGGCCGGTGCCGGTTTGCGCTCCACGGTGGCGGCCCGGTCGCCCGCCCGGATCGCCTTCACCGCCGCGCCGAGCAGCGTCCGGTCGGGTACCGGCGGGCCGTCCGGCACGGGGGAGGGAGGCGTGCGGGGCGGGGTGCGCCGGGCGTGTGCGCGGGTGATCAGCACGTCGCCCTCCGCGGACTCCGCCGCCGGGGCGAAGCCCATCGCCCGCAGCCCCTCCAGCAGGGTGCCCGGGTCGGACTGGGCGGCGAGCACCGTGGGCGCGAGGCGGCGCAGGCCCAGGCCCTGGGCCCGCCGGTCGGCCAGGATCTCGCCGAGCAGGGCGTCGTCGTCGCAGCGTACGTACGCCGAGGCCGCGCCGATCCGCAGATGGCCGTGGCGGCGGGCCACGTCGTCGATGAGGTAGCTGAGCGGCTGCGGTACCGGGGTGCGGGCATGGTCGGCGAGGAAGGCGTGCAGCTCGGAGGCGGTACGCCCGGCGTCCAGGGCCCGGCGCACCGAGCCGGGCGTGAAGCGGTAGACGGTCGCCCCGCCCTTGGACTCGACGTCCGCGAGGACGGACAGCGCCTCGGCGAGGGGGCGGCGGAGGGGGCCGGGGGCCACGGCCGTCAGGTCGGCCTGGAGCAGCACATGGTCGAGCGGTTCGGGCAGCAGCGCGGCCAGGAGGCCCACGGCCCGGGCGCGCCGGTCCGCGGCCCCCGCGTCCGGCCCGGAACCGGCAGCCCCACCGTTGCCGACGGCGTCGCCGTCGCCGTCGCCGTCGCCGTCGCCGTCGCCGTCGCCTTCGGCGGGCGGCAGCAGCGCGCGGGCGTGGGCGGAGAGTGCCCCGCGCCCCGTCACGCCCAGCAGTTCGGCCTCGCCGAGCGCCCAGTCCGCGGCCCGGTCGCGCAGGGCGCGCCCCGCGCCCGCCCCCTCACCGCGCAGCGGCCGCTCCCAGCGCAGCCGGTCGCGCAGCGCCACCGGATCGGGGACCGCGCCCTCGGGCAGCCCGGCCAGCAGGCCGAGGACCCTGCGACGGACCTCCGCGACGGCAGGGCGGTCCAGCCCCGGGCCGAGCGCCGACAGCGCGCGGCCCTTGGAGTCCTGCCCGCCGGCCAGGCCGGGGGCGCGGGTGCCCGGCAGCCAGGCGAGCGCCAGGGCGGCCCAGCGCTCCGCCGGGGGCAGCTCCAGCCACTCGTCGTAGGCGGGGGTGGGCGCGTACCGCTCGTCGGCCTCGCCGTCGGAGGCCAGCAGGCCCGCCGCGTAGGCCAGTTCGAGCCAGAAGGCGGCGAGCGGCTCCGTGGTGTCGAGGGCGACCGCGGTGCGCTTGAGGTCGCGCACCGACAGGCCCCCGGCCCGCAGCACGGACGGGCCGCCCTCGTGCCAGTCCTTGAGCAGGTCCTCGACGGTGGTGAGCGCCGTGTACGCCTGCCCGGCCGCGGTGCTGTCCACAACCTGTGGACGGCGCTCGGCGCTTGCCGCCACCGGCGGCGGCACGGGCTCCGGCGACCGGTGCGCCCGCCCGCCGCGCAGGTGCAGCGCCGCCTCCCGCGGCAGGACGACGGTCCTCGGCGAGGCGGGCAGCAGCAGGCCCCGGTCGCGCAGCCACTGCACCGGAGGCGCGGGGGCGGCGGTCACCTCCCCGTACGGAGGACCCCAGACCAGCCGGTCGAGCACGGCCAGCGCCTCGGGCGGCGCCGAGTCCAGCAGCAGGCCCATCCGCTCGCGGTCGCGGAACAGGGCGGTCAGCGCCGCGACCGCGGACACCGGATCGTGGGTCGGGGGCAGCCCGGCCGCCGCGATCAGCTCCTGGAGCCGCCCCGGGGACATGCCCGCGGTCGCCTCGGCCACGGTGGGTCCCAGGCCGGTCGGCGAGGGGCGGTTCGGGGACGGTGCGAGCAGCTCGCGGGCGACGCGCACCAGCCGCAGCCGGTCGTCGTCCCCCCAGACCAGGGCCTGCCGCCGCAGTTCGCCGACCGCGTGCGGCAGGGCCGCGGCGATCTCCGGGCCGGGCTCGTCACCGGTGAGCAGGGCCCGCAGCTCGCCCAGGCCGGCCGGATCCGGCGCGACGGCCAGCGCCTCGGCGGTCTGCAGTGTGAACCGGTCCAGGTGCTCCAGGGCGCGCACCACGGAGGCGCGGGTCGCGGCGCGGGTGGCGAGCTGGGTGACGTCGTTCGGCACCGGGCTCAGCAGATCGGGCCGGGCGCGCAGCAGCGCGGCCAGCTCGTCGTCGCCGCGGGCGCGCAGCGCCTCGGCGAGCGTACGCGGTCCGGCGGCCGTGCCGCCGCCGCTTCCCTCGGGCATCGTCCCCATCCGCCCCACGGTAGCCGCTGGACCGCTACGGTCGGGGGCAGGGCGGGCCTGGCCGGAGCGCCTCGGCCGGGGAGCCTTCCGGTCCGGGGCGGCGGCGCGGTCCGCCGGGGACACGCAGTCGGCGCAGGGGACGTCCGTGGGGATCGAGAGCGACCAGCTGGTCTACGACTACCTGAGCCGGGTCGGAGACCTGGCCCAGCAGGCCCAGTTGCCGTCCGGGCAGCGGATGCGGCTGGTCACCGAGTTGCGGGGCGAGATCGAGAAGCAGCGCGGCCGGCTGGGCGGAAGCAGCCCGGCGGGGGTGCGCCGCATCCTCGGCCGGCTGGGCACCCCGCACGAGGTGGTGGCCGCGGCGGCCTCCGGCGGCCCCGGCGTGGCGGCGCCCCCGGAGGCGCCGCAGGGCGGCCCCGTGCCCGCCGTGCCCGAGGCGGCCCCCGAGGCCGCCGCGGCCGGGACGGAGCCCTCCGATGCCCCCGAGGGCTCCCCGGAGCGGAGCGGGCCCCGGGCGCGGCTGCGGCTGCCCCGCCCCCGGACGCGGGAGGTGCCGGGCCCGCCCGCCGCCTCCCCGCCGCACCTGGCGGGCACGGACGAACTCGGCACCACCGGCTCCGAACCGGACTGGTGGCGGGTGGGCGCCGCCCCGTCCGCCGCGGACCCCTTCGACGCGGGGCCGTTCGGCGCGGGAGCCCGGGTCCCGGGATTCGTCGGCGGGGTGGAGGTGCCGGAGATACTCCGGCCGCCGCGCGGTGAGCAGGACGAGGACCAGGACGAGGACGGCGCCGGTGGCGAGGGCGATGCACCAAACGCCCCCCGGGCCGGGCGCCGCCTGCTGCCGCGGCTGCTGCGCCGCGGCGCAGCGGCGGCCCCCGCGGCGGAGGCCCCGGCCGAGGAGGCTCCGGCGGGCGGGCGGGTCCTCGGCAGCCCGCTGCTGCTGCTGGCCGCGGTGCTGCTCGTGGCCGGTGCCGTCGCGGGCTCCCTGATCGCGCTCGGGGCGGGGTGGCTCATCGCCTACGGCTCACGACGGCTGACGCCGGGGCAGTCCAAGGCGGCGGTCCTGTACCTGCCGGGCGCGGCCGCCGTCGCGGGGCTGGTCTGGCTCTGGGGGCGCCTCGACGGCCGCTGGGGGGCGGCCGTCCCCGAGGGCGGCATGGGGGAGGCGCTGTCCGGCACATGGCCCTGGGTGCTCAAGGGGGCGGCCCTGGCCTCGGCGCTCTTCCTCCTCTGGCGGGCCCGCGCGGCGCGCTGACCCGGGCGCGCTGACCCGGGCGCTCCGGGCCGGCCCCGCGCCCCCCGGAACGCCCGTCCGGTGCCGCCGGGCGCACCGGCACAATGGGGGCCATGACCTCGCCCTCCTCCCCCCGGACGCCGTTCACGGTCGGGTTCGACCTCGACATGACGCTGATCGACTCCCGGCCCGGCATCCACGCCGCCTACCGGGCGCTCTCCGCCGAGACCGGGGTGTGGATCGACGCCGACCTCGCGGTCACCCGCCTCGGCCCGCCCCTGGAGCAGGAGCTGGCCGAGTGGTTCCCCGAGGAGCGGATCCGGGAGATGGGCGACCGCTACCGGGAGCTGTACCCCCGGCACGCGATCGGGCCGACGACGGCGATGCCGGGCGCCCGGGAGGCGGTCGAGGCGGTACGGGAGCTCGGCGGCCGGGCGATCGTGGTCACCGCCAAGCACCAGCCGAACGCCGTGCTGCACCTGACCCGCCTGGGCATCGCCCCGGACGCCACGATCGGCTGGCTGTGGGCCGAGGCCAAGGCCGAGGCGCTGCGGGAGCACGACGCGGCCGTGTACGTGGGCGACCACCTCGGCGACGTGCGCGGGGCGCGGGCGGCGGGGGCGCTGTCGGTGGCCGTGCCGACGGGGCCCTGCGACGCCGCCGCGCTGCGCGGAGCCGGGGCGGACGTGGTGCTCGACGACCTGACCGCGTTCCCCGCGTGGCTGAAGGAGCACCGCCGCGTGTCCTGAACGGGCCCCGCGCGGTGCGGCCCGCGGGCGCCGGAGCGGAGCGGGCCCGCTCCGGCGGTGGTCAGGAGCGAGCAGATCCGGCCTGACGCCGCTGCGCGGCGATCGAGCGCATCACCCCGGCCCCGGCGATCAGGAAACCGACGCCCATCAGCATGGACACGGCATATGCGAGGGTCGGGAAGGGATCGGTCCCCAGGAACAGGGGGGCCACTGTGACCAGAGTGGCCACCGCGCCGATGATGAAGACGACGGCGCCGAGGCGCACCAGCCCGTCACCCGGTGCCGCGGAGTCACCAACAGGAGTAGCAGTCATTCGGCCAGGGTAGTTCCCCTCCGCGGACGAACCGATCGGGGACGTCTTGTCAGCGGCCTGTGGACCATTAGCCTTGAGGCTGGCGGGTCGGACGGCCCGCTGTAGTGCTATCCAGAGCCGTTTTCCGGCGCCCGGCCGGCGCCCGGCGCCCCACGAGTACGAGGACGAGGACAGACGTGCCCACCGGCAAAGTCAAGTGGTTCAACAGCGAGAAGGGCTTCGGCTTTCTCTCCCGCGACGACGGCGGCGACGTCTTCGTGCACTCGTCCGTGCTCCCGTCCGGAGTCGACGCGCTGAAGCCGGGCCAGCGGGTGGAGTTCGGCGTGGTGGCGGGCCAGCGCGGCGACCAGGCCCTCTCCGTCACCCTGCTCGACCCCGCGCCCTCGGTGGCGGCCGCCCAGCGCCGCAAGCCCGACGAACTGGCGTCGATCGTGCAGGACCTGACGACACTGCTGGAGAACATCACGCCCATGCTGGAGCGGGGGCGCTACCCCGACAAGACGCAGGGGAAGAAGATCGCCGGACTGCTCCGGGCGGTCGCCGACCAGCTCGACGTCTGACCGCGACCGGCTCCGCCCGGCCGGGCGTCCGACCGGCCCCCGGGGCCGGCCGGAGCGCCACTGAGCGCCAGCCGGTTGCGGGCACCCCGGGCCCGCCGGCACCCCGCGGCCCCGCCGGGCACCTCAGACGAAGTCCGGGGCGTCAGACGAAGTCCGGGGCGTCAGGCGAAGTCCAGCGCGTCCGGGCCGAGGGCGGGCACCAGCCCCTCGGCCGCGGCCCGGGTCAGCAGGCCGCGGACGGCCGCGTAGCCCGCCTCGCCCAGGTCGTGGGTGAACTCGTTGACATAGAGCCCGATGTGCTGGTCGGCGACCGCCGGGTCCATCTCCTGCGCATGGGCGAGGACGTACGGGCGGGAGGCCGCCGGGTCGTCCCAGGCCATCCGCACCGAGGCGCGCGCCGAGTCGGCCAGCAGCCGCAGGGTCGGCGCGCCCAGCGAGCGCCGGGCGATGATCGCGCCGAGCGGGATCGGCAGCCCCGTCGTGGACTCCCAGTGCTCGCCCATGTCCGCCAGCGCGTGCAGGCCGAAGCGCCGGTAGGTGAAGCGCGCCTCGTGGATGACCAGCCCCGCGTCCACCGCACCGTCCCGCACCGCGGGCATGATCTCGTGGAACGGCATCACCACCACCTCGCCCACGCCCCCCGGCACGGCCTCCGCCGCCCAGAGCCGGAACAGCAGATACGCCGTCGAGCGCTCGCCCGGCACCGCGACCCGCCTGCCCGTCAGCTGCGTGCCCGGCTCCCGGGTCAGCACCAGCGGACCGCAGCCGCGCCCCAGCGCCCCGCCGCACGGCAGCAGCGCGTACTCGTCGAGCACCCAGGGCAGCACCGCGTAGGACACCTTCAGCACGTCCAGCTCCCCGCGCTCGGCCATCGCGTTGGTGACGTCGATGTCGGCGAAGGTGACGTCCAGCTCAGGCGCGCCCGGCACCCGCCCGTGCGCCCACGCGTCGAAGACGAAGGTGTCGTTCGGGCAGGGGGAGTAGGCGATCGACAGGGTCACGGCTGCTCCTTGGCGAGGACGGGGGTGAGCCGGCGGAAGGCGCCGCGGAGCGCGTCCAGGGCCTCGCCGATGCGCCAGGCGGACCGGTCGCGCGGGCCCACGGCATTGGAGACCGCCCGGATCTCGACCACGGGCAGCCCGTGCGCGGCGGCCGCCTCCGCGACGCCGAAGCCCTCCATGGCCTCCGCCGCGGCCCGCGGGTGGCGCCGGGCCAGCGCGGCGGCCCGCTCGGCGGTGCCGGTCACGGTGGAGACTGTCAGCACGGGGGCGTGGGCCGCGCCCAGCACCTCGGCGATCCGCGCGGACAGCGCAGCCGGGGGGTGGTGGACGCTGCGGCCGAAGCCCAGCTCGTCCACCGGGAGGAAGCCCTCCGGGGTGTCGGCGCCGAGGTCGGCCGCGACGATCGCGTCCGCGACGACGAGCGAGCCCACCGGGGCGTGCGGGACGAAACCGCCGCCGATGCCCGCCGAGACGACCAGGCCGTAGGCCCCCGGTCCGGCGGCGGTGAGGGCGGTGGCGGTCGCGGCGGCAGCGGCGGCGGGGCCCACCCCGGCGACGACCGCGTCGAGGACGGGGCCGCGGGTCAGCGCGTACCCGCCCGGCAGCACGGCGGACTCCCCCGCTGCGGACTCTCCCGCGGCGGCGGCCCCGGCCTCGGCCGTCACGGCGGTCACGACCAGTACGCGCACCTCAGGCCTTCCGGCTCAGTCCTTCTCGAACTGGAAGCGGTAGATCCCGATGACCTTGCTGCCGTCGGTCTCCATGACGTTCACGTCGACCGAGGAGGTCGGCTCACCGGTCGCGGAGGAGAAGAACGCGTTGCCGGGGATGGTCCGGTAGGTCTTCTTGTACGGCTCCTGCTCGACCGGCTGCGCGCCGAAGAGCAGTGTCCAGCCGTTGTCCGCGATCTCGGGGTCGACGCCGATGCGGACCTTGTCGTCGAGCCCGAAGGAGATCTTCGTGGGGGTGCCCTCGGTGAGGCACTTCTGCACCTCGGACTCCTTGATGGCCTCGCCGTCGTTGTAGCAGGTGGCCTCGGCGTGCACGGACTCCGTGCCGACCGTCACCGTCACGAGCGGCGTCGGCTTGTCGCAGGCGGAGAGGACGAGGAGGCCGGCGGACGCGGCGCCGAGGGCGGCAGCGGCCCGGCGGCGCTTGCCGGAGAAGAACGCAACGGTCATGGGCCGAAGGCTATCGGGCGCGGTCGGCCCTGCGTCGCGGGGGTACGGCGCGGCGCGCGGTCGTCCCCCGCGGGGGACGCATCCGGGTGAGGCCCGCGCCCCCGCCCGGCAGGTCCCCCGCGCCCGCCGTGGCCCCGCCCGCGGGGTACCTCGTCTGCCCTGACCCCGTCGGCCCGCGCCCCCCGTGAACCCGCCCGCCGTGACCCCGTCGGCCGTGACCCCGTCGGCCCGGCCCGGCCCGCAGCGTGCGTCCCGCCGGGCGTCCCGCCGGGCGTTCCCGCACCCGGCGGCCCTCAGGCGACCCGGGCCGACCGCGGCGGGCTGCCGTGGCGGGAGGCGCTCAGCAGCCCCCGGCCCGCCAGCAGCAGCCCCGTGCCGATGATGCAGGCGGCCACCGCCATGCCCACCGTCCCGTTCAGCGGGAGCGAGATACCGATCGCCCCGCCGACGACCCACGCCATCTGCAGCAGCGTCTCGGAGCGGGCGAACGCGGAGGTGCGGACCTGCTCGGGGACGTCCCGCTGGATCAGCGCGTCCAGCGAGAGCTTCGAGAGCGCCTGCGAGAACCCGGCCGTCGCGCCGAGCACCGCGACCATGCCCGCACCGAAGAACACCGAGGCCAGCACCGCCGCGGTGAGGACCAGCAGCAGCATGGTGACGATGATCACCTCCGGCCCGCGGGCCCTGAGCCACGCGCCCACGGCCGTCCCCAGGGCGTTGCCCGCGCCCGCCGCGACGCCGACGATCCCGAGGGACACCGCTGCCGACTGCCCCGGCAGCGGATGGTCGCGCAGCAGGAAGGCCAGGAAGAAGATCAGGAAACCGGACAGCCCGCGGTGCGCCGCGTTCGCCTGGAGGCCGTGCAGCACCGAGGGCCCCACCGTGCGCAGGCTCGGCTTCTTCTCCCCGTGGGTCAGCATGTGGGCCTTGCGCTCGCCCTTCGCCGAGTCGACCTTCGGCGGCATGGTGAAGGCCCAGAAGGTGCCGAGGACGAACAGGGCGCACGCCCCGTACAGCGGCCACTCCGGCCCGATCCGCTGGAGCCCCACCCCGACCGGCGCGGCGATCCCGGTCGCCAGCAGCCCCGACAGGGTCACCCGCGAGTTCGCCTTGACCAGGGAGAACTTCGGCGGCAGCAGGCGTGGCACGACCGCGCTGCGCACCACGCCGTACGCCTTCGACGACACCAGCACGCCCAGTGCCGCCGGGTACAGCTCCAGTCCCCCGGAGGCGACCGCGCCGGACATCAGCAGCGCCAGCAGCGCCCGGGCCAGCATCGCCCCCGCCATCGCCGCCCGGCGGCCGTGCGGGATGTGGTCCAGCAGGGGGCCGATCACCGGGGCGAGCAGGGTGAAGGGCGCCATGGTGATGGCCAGGTAGAGGGCGACGCGCCCGCGCGCCTCGTCCGTGGGAACCGAGAAGAAGACCGTCGAGGCGAGCGCCACGGTGATCATGACGTCGCCCGCGCCGTTCACGGCGTGCAGCTCGATCAGTTTGCCGAGGCCCGACTCCCCGGCGCCGTGGGCGTGGGTGATCCTGCGGATCCGGCGCCCCGCGCCGGTGAAGGGCCGGTGCAGGGCGCGGCCCACCGCCCGGCCCGCTCGTCCGAGCGGCCCGGCGGTGTCGGACGACCCTTCGGCTGCCACCTCGTCATAGTGCCCCAACCTCCGTCCTCGCGAACCGCGATCACCGCTCCCGCGTACGGCGTGTTGGCCGCGGCAGGCGTCCCGGCGGGCTCCCCGGCGCCCCGCGGAGCCGCCCGCCGCGGGCATCGATCCGTGCCTTCTCGGGACGCGCATGTGGGCGGGGAGCGGCGAAGGGGGTAGCGTGCGTAGCGCGCCACCGGCGGTTGTTCTCGGCCGCGCGCCTCTTCGGCATCCCGCAGAATGGATGACGTCAGGTGTGCCCGGAAACTGAGCGGTCCGGGCGTGGACGTCGATGCGGCCCGAAGGTCCGCTCCGCCCATGCCCCGTACCTCCCGCCCGGCACGCGCACCCGTGAGACGGCGTAGGAGAGAAGCGAGACCTGTGAGTGCTGCGACGACGCGAAGCCGTACCCCCGACCGCCTGTGCGCCGAGGCGGTAGACCTCGCCCGGGAGGCGGCCGAGGAGGCCGCGGCCCCGGGAGTGGTCGGCGAGCACGTGGGCCTCGTCTCCGAAGGGGACCGGGTCGTCACCCACTTCTTCGAGTGCAAGGAGCCCGGCTACCGGGGCTGGCGCTGGGCCGTCACGGTGGCCCGCGCCTCCCGCGCCCGCTTCGTGACGCTCGACGAGACCGTCCTGCTGCCCGGGCCGGACGCCCTCCTCGCTCCCGAGTGGGTCCCCTGGAGCGAACGCCTGCGCCCCGGTGACATGGGCCCCGGCGACCTGCTCCCCACGGACGCCGAGGACCTGCGCCTGGAGCCCGGCTACACCGCCGAGGACGAGCCGCCGCCGAACTCCGCCCTCGCCGCACCGGCGCCCTCGCACGACCTCGCCGAGCGCGTCGACGCCGAGGACGCCGAGCTCACCGACCGCGCGCCGCAGGCCCCGGCCGAGGAGAAGGACGGGCGCGGCCAGGTCGCGTCCCTCGCCGAGGAGCTCGGGATGCGCCGGGCCCGGGTGCTGTCCCGCTACGGTCTGCACACCGCGGCCGACCGCTGGGACGAGTCCTTCGGCCCGAAGACGCCCATGGCGCAGGCGGCCCCGGCCTCCTGCCAGACCTGCGGCTTCCTGGTCCCGGTCGCGGGGTCGCTGCGTCAGGCCTTCGGCATCTGCGCCAACGAGTTCTCCCCGGCGGACGGACGCGTGGTGTCCCTCTCCTACGGCTGCGGCGGCCACTCGGAGGCGGCGGTCATGCCGAAGCCGCCGGTCCCGGCGCAGCCGGTGCTCGACTCGATGACCGCGGACGCCTTCCCGCTGCGCCCGGACCGCGACAGCGGGTCGGTCTCCGCCGAGACCGACGCCGAGTCGGAGGACCTCGGCCACTCGTAGCGGCGGTCCACACGTGGCGGCGGCCCATGCCTGGCGGCGGCCTCGCGTCGTGGCGGCCCACACGTAGCGGCGACCCACACGTGGCGGCCACACATGGTGGGCGGCCACGTGTGGCGACGCCCCGGGGGCCCGGCCCGGGCCCCGGCCCGCGTCCCCCTGCGCGGCCGCCCCGGCGCGCCCGCGCACCCCGCCAGCGGCCCCGCCCCCCCGCCGGCCGCCCTGTGCCCCCGCCAGCGACCGCCCCGCCGCCGGCCGCACCGCCGTCGGCTCCGCCGTGCCCGGGCGCCCCCGCCCCGAGCCCGGGGCGACGGGGACCGGAAACGGGTGGGCGGCCGGGCGGCACGGCCGCCGGACGCGGTACCTTCGCCACAGGCACAGCCCCGGGGCAGAGCCCCACCCCACAGAGCGGAGTCGCAGCGTGAGCGTCCACACCACCGAGGGGGCCGACCCGTTCGCCACGGCGCGGCTGCGGCGCGGGGTGCTCGACGCCTGGGGCGCGGGCCCCGCACGCTTCCGGGAGGACGCCAACGCCGAGGAGGACCTCGCGCTCGGCGGCTACCGCGACCGTCTCGTCGTCGAACTCGCCCAGAACGCCGCCGACGCCGCCGCCCGCGCAGGAGTCCCCGGCCGACTGCGGCTGACCCTCCGCCCCGGCACCGGCGGCGAGCCCACCGTGCTGGCCGCCGCCAACACCGGCGCCCCGCTCGACGCCGCCGGAGTGGAGTCGCTGAGCACCCTGCGCGCCTCCGCCAAGCGCGAGGGCCAGGAAGCGTCCGTCGGCCGCTTCGGCGTCGGCTTCGCCGCCGTCCTCGCCGTCAGCGACGAGCCCGCCGTCCTCGGGCGCCACGGCGGCGTCCGCTGGTCCCTGCCCGAGGCCCGCGAGATGGTCTCCCGGGCGGCGCAGGCCAGCCCCGGGCTCGGCGACGAGCTGCGGCGCCGCGACGGCCATGTGCCGCTGCTGCGCCTGCCGCTGCCCGCCGAGGGCACCGCCCCCGAGGGCTACGACACCGTCGTGGTGCTGCCGCTGCGCGACGGCGCCGCCGTCGACCTGGTCGAGCGGCTGCTCGCCGGCATCGACGACGCCCTGCTGCTGACCCTCCCCGGACTCGCCGAGCTCCTCGTGGAGACACCGGAGGGCGTCCGCCGGGTCTCCCGCTCCACCGACGGCCCCTACGTCCGCCTCGACGACAGCGCCCGCGGCGAGCGCCGCTGGCGGGTGGTGAGCCGCGCCGGAGCGACCGACCCCGCCCTGCTGGCGGACCGCCCCACCGAGGAGCGGCTGCGCCCGCACTGGTCCGTCACCTGGGCCGTCCCGGCCGACGCCGAGGGCGCCCCCGCCCGCCCGGAGACCGCGCCCGTGGTCCACGCGCCGACCCCCACCGACGAGCCCCTGGGCGTGCCCGCGCTGCTGATCGCCTCCCTGCCGCTGGACCCGACCCGGCGGCACCCCGCCCCCGGCCCGCTGACCGACTTCCTGGTCGAGCGCGCGGCCGAGGCGTACGCCGAACTCCTGGGCGCCTGGCAGCCCGTGACCACCGGCACCATCGACCTGGTGCCCGGCCCGCTCGGCAAGGGCGCCCTGGACGGCGCCCTGCGCGCCGCGATCCTGGACCGGCTGCCGCGCACCGCGTTCCTGGAGCCCGCCCTGCCCCGCGAGGACGCCGCGGCGGAGCCCCGCGAGGACGCCGCCCTCACCGGCGACGCGTCCGGCCTCCCGGACCGTGAGGCACCCCCCGCGCTGCGGCCCATCGAGGCCGAGGTGCTGGAAGGGGCGGGCGGCGAGACCGTGCGGGTCCTCGCCGAGGTGCTGCCGAGCCTGCTGCCCGCGGGCCTGGAGCGCCGGGTGGAGCTGCGCACCCTGGGGGTGGCGCGGGTTCCCCTGACCGAGGCGATCGACCGGCTCGCCGGGCTGGAACGCGCCCCCGAGTGGTGGCGCAGGCTCTACGACAGCCTCGCGGGCGTGGACCCCGACCGGCTCACCGGTCTGCCGGTCCCGCTCGCCGACGGCCGCACCACCATCGGCCCCCGCCAGACCCTGCTGCCGCTTGCCGACACCCCGCCCCACCTGGCCCGCCTCGGTCTGAAGGTGGTCCACCCGGACGCGGCGCACCCGCTGCTGGAGAAGCTCGGCGCACTGCCCGCCACCCCCCGCGCGGTGTTGACGACCCCCCAGGTCCGGGCCGCCGTCGCGGCCTCCCTCGACGAGGGCGAGATCTGGGACGAGGACGCCGACACCCTCGACGCCGAGGAACTGGCGGAGACCGTGCTCGCCCTGGTGCGGGACGCCGAGCTGGAGCCGGGCGACGAGCCCTGGCTCGGGGCGCTGGCCCTGCCGGACGAGGACGGCGAACCCGCCCCGGCCGGTGAACTCGTGCTGCCCGGAGGCGCGTTCGCCTCGGTGATGCGTCAGGGCGAACTCGCCCTGTGCGACCGGGAACTGGCGGACCGCTGGGGCGAGGCCCCGCTGGCCGCCTGCGGGGTGCTGGCCGACTTCGCCCTCGTCCGCGCCACCGACGTGGTCCTCGACCCCGACGAACTGGAGCCCCGGGAGGGCGACTTCGCCGAACCCGACGACGTCGGCCTGCTGGACGCCGTCGACGTCTGGTGCGAGGACGTGCTCGACCGGCTCCCCGACAGCCCGGTCCCCCCGGTGGCCACCGAACTGGTCGCCGTGCGCGATCTCGACCTCGTGGACGACGACCGATGGCCGCAGGCGCTCGCCCTGCTGGCCCGGCCCCCGCTGCGGGACGCGCTCACCCAGCCGGTCCGCGTCCTGATGCCCGACGGCACCACCGAGACCGTCCGCCCCTACACGGCCTGGTGGCTGCGCGACCACCCGGTGCTCGACGGCCGCCGCCCGGCGGGGCTGCGGGCCTCGGGCGCGGATCCGCTGCTGGACGGGCTCTACGCCCCGGCGGACACCACCGGTTTCGAGGACGCCCAGGTGCTCCACGCCCTCGGCGTGCGGACCTCCGTGGCCGCCCTGCTCCAGGAGCCGGGCGGGGCGGCCGAGCTGCTGTCCCGGCTGGCCGACCCGGACCGCCCGGTCCGCCCCGCCCAGCTCCACGGCCTCTACACGGCGATGGCCGACCTCGACCCGGAGCAGGTCACCCTTCCGGACGAACTCCGCGCGGTCCTGGACGGTGAGGCCGCCGTCGTGGACGCCGTCGACGCGGTCGTCGCCGACAGCCCCGACCTGCTCCCGTTCGCCTCGGGCCTGCCCCTGCTGCCGGTGGCCCCCTCGCGCGCGGCCGACCTGGCGGAACTCTTCCAGGTCCGCCGGCTGAGCGAGACGGTCACCGCCGGGGTGGCGGGCGACGGCGAGGTGCACGAGGTCCCGGACCCGGTCCGCACCCTGCTCGGCCCGGACACCCCCGAGACCTATGTGGAGCACGAGGAGCTGCTGGTCGCGGGCGTGGAACTGGACTGGTACCGGGCCCCCGACGGCGTGCTCCACGCGGCCACCTTCGAGGGCGTGGCGGCGGGCCTGGCCTGGGCGACCGGCCAGTGGCCGCGCCGCTTCGAGGTCGCCGCCCTGCTGGAGGACCCCTCCCGCACGGCGGAGCTGGAGCGCGACCGCTGGTTCGACGCGTAGGGCCCGCGGCGGGGCGGCCGTCCGCACGCGGCCGCTCCACGCGGCGGCCACCCGCCGAGGCGAGGCCGCAGTTCCGCTGATCGGGGCAGTCCACTGTGAGCAAGGCCCGGGAGAACCGTGAACCGACCGCTGCTGTTCCTCGATGTGGACGGGCCGCTCAACCCGTACGCGGCCAAGCCGCAGAGGCGTCCTGACGGTTACACCACGCTCAGGGTCCCCCGGAACGGCGCCCACGAGGACGACAGGAGCCTCTCGTCCCGACGACCACTACGTGTCTGGCTCAACCCGGAGCACGGACCAATCCTGCTCCGGCTCGGCTTCGAGCTGTGCTGGGCCACCACATGGATGGACGAGGCCAACCGGTGGATTGCACCGGCCCTGGGCCTTCCGGTACTCCCCTTCGTGGACTTCGGCGACGTTCTGTTCCAGGAACGCCCTGATGGAGTCCACTGGAAGACCGGGCCGCTGGTGGACTACGCGGGCGGCCGTCCTTTCGCCTGGGTGGACGACGAGCAGAGCGAGCCGGATCAGACCTACGTGAACGCCCACCACCAAGCCCCCGGGCTCCTCCACCACGTCAACCCGCGGATCGGCCTCCGGGAGGACGACTTCCGTGCACTCGCCGACTTCGCCCGGTCCCCGCACACCTCACGAAGCACCGGCTGAGCGCCTCACCAGTTCCCCAGGCTGTTCCGTACTCGGCGTCAGGATTCCTGCAGGGCAGCCCTTGAGCCTGTGGAGTGAGCCCTTCTCGTTCTGTGTCTGAGAAGGTGTATCGGCGTGACGGGCACCTTGCGGGCTCGGCCTGAGTCAAGGGCCGTTGTAGTGCATCGGGCAAGGCCACGATCGTCAGGTCGGCTGCCTGAGTGCACTGACTCCCCGGCCGTCCAGGTCGTTGAGGGCCACGCTCCGTCCCATAGTCACGAGAAGCAGTGAAAGTGCAGGGCCGGTTACTTCCAGACCACTACCCATCGACACGTCAGCGTCGGTTGCCGCAAGACGGAGAGGGGCCACGAGCTCCTTGGCGCCGCCGAAAGACGCCGGGGTGCGAGCCTGCAAGCGAAGCGCCCTGACGACGGCATCCTGGGGGTACTGGCGGGTGAGTCCCAAGGGGCGGCGGATGTCCTCACCATGGACGACCTCCTCGACGATCCGGCTGTCAAGGGGCGCCGGAGGGGTCGACGTCCGCGAGGCCACCTGCCGAAGTCGCGCCAATGTCTCCAGCGGTGAGGCACCGCGCTCGCGCGCCACACCGTGAGCGTTCAGGCGATGGAAGTCGAACCGTGCCCGGGCAAGGCCGACCACGAAGCCCAGACGCGTCGTGCGAGCTGAGTCGACCAGGTGGGCGACGACGTCATGGACCGTCCACCCCTCGCAAAGTGACTGCTGCTCCCACTGCCTGTCATCGAGACTCTCAAGGTCGTGGATCAGTGCCGCACGCTCCGCATGCACGATCGGCCAGACATCTCTGACGCGCTCAGGTTCTCCCATGGCCGTCTCTTTCCTCGGTGATCGGCTTGTCGCCCTCGTAGGAAGACAGACTCACGATCACCGCAGAACTCATCGCGTAGAGGAGTGTTCCACTTGCGCCACCTTGTCCCGCGTGACCACGAGATTGCGCCACGGCGCCGACACGCAGCTCAGCCGCCCAGAGCCGCACGGGCCGAAACAGGGACCTTGTCGTGGGCCGCAAGCCTGGTGAGCGGGCCGTCGGCATCGGTACAGGCCGCGGTGCGGCAGCAGAGCGGCGTGTGCCGGGCGGCCGGATGGCCCTCGCACGGGTGGGCGAGGGGGCGTGACCCGGGGAGCGGGAGGTCGTTCTCCCGATCATGCGAAAGATCATCTCGACCGTGACCCTCGCCCTGGCCGCCGCGGCCCTCACCACCCCCGCCCACGCCGACGACGACAGCAACTTCGGCGGAGGCGTCAACGGGGCGAACAACTGGGACTTCACCGCCGCCGCCGTCTGCCTCCAGGAGGTCGCCGTCGTCCCCGTCCTGGGCGACTACGTCTCCGACCACGTCAACAACTGCTCCAACGGCAACGTCATCGACCACTCGGGCCGCTAGCGAAACCGCCCCCGGCCACCCCTCCCGCCGCATGGGCCGGTCCCACGCGGCGGGGGCGGGTGTCCGGGGAGGCAGGGACCACGATCCGGGCCGGTCACGGAGAGCAGTGCCCCCGAGGCAAGAGGTTCAGCGCTCCGTCAGGGCCAGGTGCGGTCGATCCGGTCCCGGCGGACGGCGTAGGCGGCAGGCCCGCCCTTCTCCACGGCGCGGTGGATGGCGCTGCGATGGGAGTCGAGGCGCTGCACCATTTCGATGCTGCGCAGTTGCTGGTTGTCGAGGTGGAAGAGCACGCCCGAGCGGTCCCGCACCGGACGGATCTCCAGGTCCCGGGTCTTGATACGGCCGTCCTTCGACAGCGGGACCCACGACCGGTCGAGGCCGTGGGCGATCCACTCCCCGTCCGGCACGTCCTGGGCGTCGGTCGGGAAGACATCGGCGATGCAGTGCACCACCCACCCGCGCATCCGCAGCTCCTCCGCAACGCGCCTGCCGAGGTTGCGGTCGAGGAAGAACTCAGGCGGCAAGGTGGACCACGGCCTCGCAGACGGCTGCCACCTGCTCCGGGGCCATGTCGAACTCGTAGGCGATGTCCTCGATGCTCTCCCCGGCCTCCCAGAGGTCTGTCACGGCCTTCACGGGTACGCGATTGGCCGCGATCACGGGGAGGCCGCGGCCGAAGCGCGGGTCGATGACGACCGGAACGGAATCCGGGTAGGGGCGAAGTCTGAGGCTGGTCGGGAAGTCGTCGCCCGCATCCCACGTCAGGTAGCGCAGGTACTCGGAGACCACTTCCTGGATCGGTGCCTGCCCGTCACGAGCACGGCGGAGATCGCCCAGTCCGTGCTCGACGAAGATGTCGACGCCGTCGGTGGCGATACGTCGCGAGACGAGGCCGTAGGGCGTGTCGAAGGCGCTTCTCACAGCCGCCGCCGCTTCTCTGATCTCACTCATGCGTAGCCCCAGGGCCCGCAGGGACCGCAGAACGTGGGCCTCGGCAACGGCGATGAACGGAACCGAGGGCTGCCCCGAGCGGACGCCCGCCACCTGGTGGACCAAGGGGGACCCCGCCGCGGTCCCCTTCAGCCAGGACGCGAGGGTCGACGCAGGGATCTGCAGGTGTGCCGAGGTTTCCGCCGGGGTGAGAAGCCCTTCGGTGAACCTGTCGACCATGAGTCTCCACCTCCTGCTCCGACTGCGGTTTCCGGACTCCGCATCGTCCCACAACCAGCCTCGGACGAGGTGCGCCCTCGGGGCAGCGCCGCTCAGCACGCCGCCGCCAGTGCCGCGCCCCGTGCCGCCTCAGGGGGAGGGCAGTCGCGGCAGCGGCCGGGCAGGGGGGCGCGGAAGGCGCGTTCGCAGCCGTCGCAGGTCTGCCAGGGCAGGACGGCAGGTCGTGCCGGGGGCGTGGTGAGGGGCTGTTCCGGCAGGGCCGGGGGCAGCTCCCGCAGGCGGTAGGCGAGGATCCGGGCCGGGCGGGCCCGCAGCGGATCGGGCAGCCGGGCGGTCAGGTGCCCGGTGATCTCCTCGGGGCCGAAGCCGAGCGCGAGCCACCGGCCGACCTCCGGTGCCAGCCGGTCGACCTCGTGGCGCGAGAGCACCAGCCGCCGGTCCGACAGGCGCAGCGAGGCGAGCAGCGCGGCGGCCCTCGGATCCGGTGCCGGGGGCGGAGGGGCGGGGCGGCCCGCCTCCGGGCGGGCGGCGGACGGGGACGGGGCGTCCGGCCGCGCGGCGGGCGCCTCCGGCACGGGAGCGGGCGCGCCCACCGGCCACGGAGCCTCGGCCCCCGCTTGGGCCCCCGCCCTGTCGGCCGGCACGTCGTGGAAGAAGGTCCGGGTGCGGATCACGCCGCCCGGCCCGCGCTCGCGGCGGCGCTCCAGGTAGCCGTCCGCCTCCAGCTCGCGCAGGGCGCGCGAGATCAGGATCTCGCCCTCGGTGAAGTGCGCGCAGAGGGCGTCGATGCGGACGGGGGCGCCGTCGGGGAGGGAGAGGATGTACGCCGCGACGCCGACCGTGACGGCGCTTCCCCGGCGCTGGGCAAGCGAGTTGGCGATCACGGCGAAGTCGGCCGTGAGCCGGGTCCGGACGTGGATGACGCCGGAGGTGGGAGTTCCGGTGCGGGCGCGCAGGGGCGCGTTAGACTTCGGTTCAGCCATCGGGAAGCGTCTTCTTCCTGAGAGGTCAGGCCCTCGATCGGGATGCCAGTCCCGGCGGGGGCCGTCCTGTGTCTGGGTCTTTGCCGCGAACGTAGCCGCCCGCTCACCGGCCCCGCAAGCCGTTCACCCGTCCGGGTGAGGCCGGGAGGGGAGGGAGGGCGGGAGGGTTCTTTTCCCCGGTTCTTGAAGGGAGTTCGCGCCCGACCGGTCCCCGGCGGACCGCCCCCCGGCCGCCCCCGGCGACCCCTCGTCCCCCGGCTCCCCGCCCCACCGGACCGCGGTCCGCTCAGCCCCGGTCGACCGCGCCCCGGCCGCTCTTGAGGTGGGTGAGGAAGGTGGTCCAGGGTGCGGTGTGGAAGGTGAGGTTGGGGCGGTCGGGGTTCTTGCTGTCACGGACGGGGACGGTGCCGGGGGTTCCGTGCGCCACCTCGACGCAGTCGCCGCCCTCCTGGTTGCTGTAGCTGCTCCTGTGCCAGACGGCGGCGGTCGGAGCGGGACGTGGTCCCTTCATGCCGGGAGCCGGCCTTCCCCGTCGCGCTCCTCCCGCTTGAGGTGGGTGAGGAAGGTGGTCCAGGGTGCGGTGTGGAAGGTGAGGTTGGGGCGGTCGGGGTTCTTGCTGTCACGGACGGGGATGGTGCCGGGGGTTCCGTGCGCCACCTCGACGCAATTGCCGCCCGCCTGGTTGCTGTAGCTGCTCCTGTGCCAGACGGCGGCGGTCGGAGCGGGACGGGAGTCTCGGGTCACGGTAGTCCTCCATTGCCGATCGGATCAGGCGGAGCGACCTGCGCGCGGGCAGCGCGGCCAGCCGGAGCCGGTCGTAGGTCTCCGCCAACTTCCGCACCTCGTGCGGGTCTTCGAACAGCTGCCCGTGGTGCGCGCCTTCACAGTAGGCGACCTCCGTGCCGTTCGGCAGGCGCAGAACGGTCAGCGACCCGCCCAGCATGTCGTGCTCTCCATGGGCGAAGGGGAGCACCAGGATGCAGGACTGCCGCTCCGCCGCCGTCCTCACGAGCCGGGCGAGCTGCTCCCGCATCGCCTCCTCTCCTCCCACCGGCCGCCGCAGCACGGCCTCGTCGAGAATCGCGAGGAGTTCCGGGCGCCCGGGGCCGTCGAGCCGGTTCTGCCGTGCGAGCCGGGCGGTCAGGCGCTCCTCCAGTTGCGCCTCGTCCCTGAGATCCAGGTCGACCCCCAGCAGCGCCCGCGCGTAGTCCTCGGTCTGGAGCAGGCCCGGCACCACATGGGCGGTGTACTCGCGGATCGCCACCGCCTGCGCCGCGTATGCCATGAAGGTCCGCGACCAGTCGGGGAAGGACTCGCGGTAGACGTGCGGCCACAGGTCGACCAGCAGCCCGTCGGCACCCAGCGCCGCGTCCAGCGCCTTCGCCAGCTCCAGGGTCGGCTTGGCCCCGGAGCAGCGCTCGACCTGGGTGATGCGGGTGCCGACCACATGGGTCATGGCCCCCAGGCGTGCCTGCGTCAGTCCGGCCGACAGGCGTAACCGGCGCACCTGGGCGCCGAAGAGGGCCGCCATCGACTCCTCGGGTTCGACCGCTTTGGCCATGGGATCCCTTCCGTTTCTTACGGCTCACGGTGTAAGGCTCGACCCCCTTCCCGAGCCTAGAGCCGTCCCGCCACGCTGGGGTACGGAATGTCACACCCCGTACACGAATCGGGGTGGGCGCGGATGCGAGCAGGCGGGACGGACCACGGGTGGCGAGGACCAACACCACGGCGGACACGGACGGTACGCCCCGTGCGGCGGACGGGGCGGACGCGGGGGAGGGGCCGGACGCGGTGGCCCGCGTACCGCAGGGGCCGGGGGAGGAGCGGTCCCCGTACGTCTGCTTCCGGGCGCAGTTCGGGGCGACGCCGCGAGGGGCGCGCCTGGCCCGGCGGGTCGCGGTGCGGCACCTGGGCGAGTGGGGGCATCCACCCGCCTCGGAGCTGGCGTGCGCGGCGGCCCTGGTGGTGGCGGAACTCGCGGGGAACGCCGTCCGCCACGGGCGGGTGCGCGGGCGGGACTTCGGGCTGCGGCTGGAACTGAGGGAGGCGGACGGGGGCGGCCGCGGTGTGCTGCGCGTCGAGGTGGCGGACGCCGCCGAGGCCCGGCCGTCGACCTCGGTCCGCGTGCCCTGCGCCGACGAGGAGTCGGGGCGCGGGCTGGTCCTCGTGGACGCCCTGGCGGAGCGCTGGGGGGTGGAGCGCCGGGTGCCGGTGGGCAAGACCGTCTGGGCGGAACTGGAGTACGGGGCAAGGGGGTAGGGGGTGCCGGGGCCGTTCCCTCCGGGCGGCGGGCTCCGGGGCGGAAACCCGGTGGGCGTGCCGGCGATCGGGTGCCATGATCGCCCGGTGGTCCGCGACCCGGCACGCCGCCCTGCGGCCCCGGACCGGGCGCCACGACAGCCGACGACGGAAGGTGCCCGGCATGCGCAGGCTTGTCTACTACATCGCCACCACTCTCGACGGGTTCATCGCGGGCCCGGACGGCGCGGACCCCACCGGCCCGGACGGCTTCTGGCCCGTGCCCGAGGACTACCTGCGCCACCTCGTGGCCGAGTACCCGGAGACGCTGCCGGTCCAGGCGCGGCAGGCGCTGTCCGTCACGGCGGAGGGCACGCACTTCGACACCGTGCTCGAAGGGCGGCGCACCTACGAGATCGGCCTGGCGGCCGGGATCGCCAACGCCTACCCCCATCTGCGTCATCTGGTGTTCTCGCGGACCCTGACCGAGTGCCCCGATCCGGCCGTCGAGCTGGTCGCCGGCGACCCGGTGGAGACCGTGCGCGCACTCAAGCGGCAGGAGGGCAAGGACATCTGGCTTCTCGGCGGCGGTGAACTCGCGGGCTCCCTGTACGCCGAGATCGACACGTTGATCCTCAAGGTCGGCCCGCTGACCATCGGCGACGGGATCCCGCTGTTCTCCCGCAAGGCGGCCTTCGACCCGCGTACCTGGACCCTCGCGGACCACACGGTTCTCGGGAGCGGCGCGGTGTTCCTCACCTACACGCGCGCCGACGGCTGAGCGACCCGGGCCCGGCGGAGGCCCTTCCCCCGTGGGCGGGTCGGCGGGCCCGGTGCGGACGGTGGGGCCGGACCGGACGGCGGGGCCGTCGGTGGCATGATCATGATGGCGAGATATCTTCGTCGTGCGGTGCGTCGAGCCTTCTCCGTGCCGCTTCAGGGAGGGGAAAGACAGCTATGCGTTCGACTCTGCTCCGGCGGGTGGCGGCATTCGCCACCACCCTGGGGCTCACGTCCCTCGCCGTGCTCGGCGCGGGGGCGGCGCCCGCGCAGGCGGCGATCAGCGACTGCCCGTCCGGGTACTTCTGCGCCTGGAAGACCACCGACGGCACCGGCACCATGTTCAAGACCAGGACCGCCCTGGCGACGCTCGGGAGCTGGGACAACACCTTCCAGGCGGTCGTGAACCACACCTCCAAGTTCGCCTGCCTGCACGACGGGGCGAACTTCCAGGGGATCACCGACGTGTGGGACCCGGACCCCAAGGGCACGGAGTGGGGCTTCGCGAGCGGCACGGTCAGCTCGGTGGAACTCGTGCCCACCGCGCGCGAGTGCTCCCTGCCGGCCTACCCGAGCTGGTACGCCTCGCCCGCGGGCAGCAGCACGGACTTCGCGGACATGAACGGCGACCGCCGGTCCGACGTCCTCGTCCGGGACACCGCGGGCCGTCTGTGGTTCCTGCCCGGTGACCAGTCGGGTCGGCTGGTGGGCAGCGGCGGCTGGAACGGGATGAGCGCCCTGACGCGCCACGGTGACTTCAGCCGTGACGGGCGGGAGGACGTCCTCGCGCGGGAGGCGTCGACGGGCAGGCTCTGGATGTACCCGGGTTCGGGCAACGGCGGCTTCACCTCCCGGAAGCTGATCGGGGTCAGCGGCTGGAACAGCATGACCCACATCACCGCCTTCGGAGACCTGACCGGCGACGGGCGCTCCGACCTGATCGCGGTGCAGAAGTCGACGGGCAAGCTGTACCTGTACCCGGGCACCGCGTCCGGTGCTCTGGGGAGCCGGAAGCTGATCGGCGCCGGTGGCTGGAACAGCATGAACACCCTGCTCGCCATGGGCGACACCAACGGCGACGGCCACCCCGACCTCTACGCCCGGGAGGCCGCCACCGGCAGGCTCTGGCTCTACCCCGGCCGTACCGGCGGGGTCAGCGCCCGCAAGCTCATCGGCTCCGGCGGCTGGAACACCATGAAGGACCTGGTCGCCGTCGACGGGAACGCCGACGGCCACCCCGACCTGCTGGCCACCACCAGGTCCAACTGGCTCTCCGAGGAGTGCCGCGGCGTCGGCTGCCAGCTCATCTACGCGGGCCGCGGCACGGGTGGGGTCGCCGCCGGTGTGGTCGTCGACGACGACTGGCACGGCCTGAACGGCGCCTTCTGACGCGCCCGGTTCGTGGGACCGGGTGAAGGGGCCTCCGCCATCGGCGGAGGCCCCTTCCCGTCGGGTCGCCCTCGCGGCCCTCCCGCTCACGCGGCTGACGCGGCTCACGGCTCACGCGCCCCACCCGAGCCCACCCGGGCTCACGCGCCCCACCCCGGGCCCCCCCGGCCCCACCCGGGCTCACGCGGGGAAGCGGCGGCCCACCCAGCGCCAGACGAACTCCAGCAGCAGGCCGGAGGCCGCGGCGATGCCGACGGCGGCCCAGGGCATCACGGTGCCGACCAGCTTCAGCGCGAAGAAGTGCTGCAGCCAGGGGACGACGAGGACCAGCAGGAAGCCCCCGCCCATCGTCGCCACCAGGGCGATCCGCCACCAGGTGTAGGGGCGGGCGATGATCGCCAGCACCCACAGCGAGACCAGGAAGAGGCACAGCGTGGCCGCGCTGGTCTCCGCGTCCAGCGCCGCCGTGCCGCTGTAGTGGGAGCGGGCCAGCAGGTAGGTGGAGAAGGTGGCGGTGGCCGCGATCAGGCCGGAGGGGATCGCGTAGCGCATCACCCGGCGCACGAAGTGGGGCCGGGCGCGTTCCGTGTTGGGCGCGAGGGCCAGGAAGAAGGCCGGTACGCCGATGGTGAGCGTGGACAGCAGCGTCAGGTGCCGCGGCAGGAAGGGGTACTCCACCTGCCAGCAGACGACGAGGATCGCCAGCAGCACCGAGTAGACGGTCTTCGTCAGGAAGAGCGTCGCCACCCGGGTGATGTTGCCGATCACCCGGCGGCCCTCGGCCACCACCGACGGCAGGGTGGCGAAGCTGTTGTTGAGCAGGACGATCTGCGCCACCGCACGGGTCGCCTCGGAGCCCGAGCCCATGGAGACGCCGATGTCCGCGTCCTTGAGCGCCAGCACGTCGTTGACGCCGTCACCGGTCATCGCGACGGTGTGGCCGCGCGACTGGAGCGCGCCGACCATGTCCCGCTTCTGCTGCGGGGTGACCCGTCCGAAGACCGCGCCCTCGTCCAGGCGCTCGCCCATCGCCTCGGGGTCCTTCGGCAGCTTCCGGGCGTCGACCGTGGCCGAGGCCCCGGGCAGGCCCAGCTTGGCGGCGACCGCGCCGACGGCGACCGCGTTGTCGCCCGAGATCACCTTGGCCGAGACGTTCTGGTCCGCGAAGTAGCGCAGGGTGTCCGCGGCGTCGGGCCGCAGCCGCTGCTCCAGCACGATCAGGGCGGCGGGCTTCGCCCCCTGGGCCGGGGACGGCCCGTCGAGGTCGCCGGAGGCCTGCGCCAGCAGCAGGACCCGCAGGCCCTCGCGGTTGAGGGCGTCGACCTCCGCGAGGGCGGGGTCGTGGCCGTCGAGCAGCACGTCGGGGGCCCCGAGCAGCCAGGTCGAGTCCGTCCCGTCGCCCTCGCTGAGGGCGGCTCCGCTGTACTTGCGCGCGGAGGAGAACGGCAGCGACTGGGTGCAGCGCCACTCCTCGTCGTCCGGATACGCCTCGATGATCGCCTGGAGGGAGGCGTTGGGGTGGGGGTCGCTCGCTCCGAGGGCGCCCAGCACCTTCCGGACGTACGCCTCGTCGGCGCCGCCGAGGGGGCGCAGCCCGGTGACGTCCATGCCCCCTTCGGTGAGGGTGCCGGTCTTGTCGAGGCAGACGACGTCGACGCGTGCCAGCCCCTCGATCGCGGGCAGTTCCTGCACCAGACACTGCTTGCGGCCGAGCCGGATCACGCCGATGGCGAAGGCGACGGAGGTGAGCAGCACCAGGCCCTCGGGGATCATCGGCACGATGCCGCCCACGGTCCGGGCGATGGAGTTCCGCAGGTCGTTGTCCTTGACGACCAGCTGGCTGATGATCAGCCCGAGTGCGGTCGGGACCATCATCCAGGTCACGTACTTGAGGATGGTGGAGATGCCGGAGCGCAGTTCGGAGTGGACCAGGGTGAAGCGGGACGCCTCCTCGGCGAGTTGGGCGGCGTAGGCCTCGCGGCCCACCTTGGTCGCGGTGAAGGCGCCGCCGCCCGCGACGACGAAGGACCCGGACATGACGGTGTCCCCGGGGTGCTTGACGACGGGATCGGCCTCGCCGGTCAGCAGCGACTCGTCGACCTCCAGGCTGTCGGCCTCCGCGACCAGGCCGTCGACCACGACCTTGTCGCCCGGGGCCAGTTCGACCAGGTCGCCGAGGACGATCTCGGAGGTGGACACGGAGGCGCCGACGCCGTCGCGCCGGACGCGCGGTTTCGCCTCGCCGATCACCGCGAGGGAGTCGAGGGTGCGCTTGGCGCGCAGCTCCTGGACGATGCCGATGCCGGTGTTGGCGACGATCACGAAGCCGAAGAGGCTGTCCTGGATCGGCGCGACGAAGAGCATGATCCCCCACAGCACGCCGATGATGGCGTTGAAGCGGGTGAAGACGTTGCCGCGGACGATGTCCGCGGTGGACCGGGAGCTGCGCAGGGGGACGTCGTTGACCTCGCCCCGGGCGACGCGCTCGGCCACCTCGGCGGCCGTGAGCCCGCGCGCGGGCGGCTCCGCCGCGGCGGCGGGGGCCGCGCCCGCCTGGGGTGGTGTCGCGGCCGGTGCCGCGCCCGCTCCGGGGGCGGGAGGGGGCTGCGGGGGGTGTACGGGGTCGAGTTCGGCGCCTGCGCCGACGGCGGAGCTGCCGCCGGGGATGTGGCCGTTCGGCTCGGGGCCGTCGGAGTCGATGTCCGCCCGCTGGGTCATGTTCCGACGGTACGGGGCGGGCAGCCGCCTCACCCCCCGAGGGTGCCGAAGATCCGACCGGGGGCGTAGGCGAATCGTCCGCGGGGACCACGGGCGGGTGCCGGGTCCCGGGGCGCGGCGCGGGGCGGCGGTCCCGGAGGGGTCAGGAGGCGGGGGAGGAGGGGTCCGGCTCCCGGGCCGGAGGGCCAGCGTCCTCGGCCGCCCGCGCGCGCCTGATGGCGGCGTCCCGTCCGCGGACGTACCAGATGCCGATGAGGCCGAGGCCGCCGCCGGCCAGGCAGGTCCACACCCACCAGGTCAGGTCGCGGTCGTCGAACCAGCCGTAGAACGGGACCTGTACGAGGAACAGCGCGAACCACAGGACCGTGCCGCCCGTGATGGTGGCGACGATCGGACCCTCAAGGGGTTCGGGTGCCTCGTGCCTCGGGGTCCACTTCGCCATGGGGCCAGTGTAGGTCGGCCGGGGGCCGGGGCCGACGGGGGTCCGGGCGGGTCCGGGGGCCGGGGCTGACAGGTGTCCGGGGCCGGGCCCGGGGCCGGGCGAAGGGCGCGGGCCCCCGGCGTCGGGACCCCGTGCGCCCCAAGGCTCTACGCGCGGAGATAGCGATCTTCCCCTCATATATTCATACTGAAACCGATTACGGCTGACTGGTTCCCGTCGGAGGAAGCTCCAGACCCAGCCGGTTTTTTGTGCCTCCCCGTCCCCTCGCCCGACTGAGGTTCCGCATGCCCTCCTCGGCCACCGCCACGGTCGACACCCCCGACCTGCCGCCGCCGGTCCCCCGGCCCGCGAACGGGCTGGACCGCTACTTCGCGATCTCGGAGCGCGGCTCCACGGTCGCCCGGGAGGTCCGCGGAGGGTTCGCCACCTTCTTCGCGATGGCCTACATCCTGGTGCTCAACCCGATCATCCTCGGCAGCGCCGAGGACATGTACGGGCACCAGCTCGACGGCGGCCAGCTGGTCACCGCCACGGTGGTCACCGCCGCCTTCTCCACGCTCCTGATGGGTGTGATCGGCAACGTCCCGATCGCCCTCGCCGCGGGCCTCGGGGTGAACACCGTCGTCGCGCTCCAGCTCGCCCCCCGGATGTCCTGGGCCGACGCCATGGGCATGGTGGTCCTGGCGGGCTTCGTGGTCATCCTGCTGGTGGCCACCGGGCTGCGCGAGCGCGTGATGAACGCCGTCCCGCTCGGGCTGCGCAAGGGCATCGCGATCGGCATCGGCCTGTTCATCATGCTGATCGGCCTGGTCGACTCGGGCTTCGTCTCGCGCGTCCCGGACGCCGCCGGGACCACCGTGCCCCTCGGGCTGGGCACCGGCGGGCACCTCACCGGCTGGCCGGTCCTGGTGTTCGTGCTCGGCACCCTGCTGACGCTGGCGCTGCTCGTGCGCAAGGTCCCCGGGGCGATCCTGATCTCCATCGTGGTGATGACGGCCCTCGCGATGGCCGTCCACGCGGCCGCCGACGTCCCGAGCTGGGGCCTGACCACGCCCGAGTGGCCCGGCAACCCGGTGGCGGCGCCCGACTTCGGCCTGTTCTGGGAGTTCAGCCTGTTCGGGGGCTTCGAGAAGGTCGGCCTGCTGACCGGCTGCCTCTTCGTCTTCACCGTGCTGCTGTCCTGCTTCTTCGACGCGATGGGCACCATCCTCGGCGTCGGCGACGAGGCCGGGCTGATGGACCGCGACGGCAACCTCCCCGGCATCAACCGGGTCCTGGTCGTGGACGGCATCGCGGTCGCCGCGGGCGGTGCGGGCTCCGCCTCCGCCAACACCTGCTTCGTGGAGTCCACGGCCGGTGTCGGCGAGGGCGCCCGTACGGGCCTCGCGTCCGTGGTGACGGGCCTGCTGTTCTCGGTGGCGCTCTTCCTGACGCCGCTGGCCACCATGGTCCCCTCGCAGGCGGCCACGCCGGCCCTGCTGGCGGTGGGCTTCCTGATCCTGGCCGGCTCCGTGAGGGACATCGACTGGAGCGACTACACCATCGCCGTCCCCGCCTTCCTGGCCATGGTGATGATGCCGTTCACGTACTCGATCACCAACGGCATCGGCATCGGCTTCATCGCCTTCACCGTGCTGCGCCTGGTCGCGGGGCGCGGCCGCGAGGTCCCGGTCGCGATGTACGCGGTGTCGGCGGTGTTCGTCTTCTACTACGCGATGCCGGCGCTCGGCCTGACCTGACCCGGCTCCCCCCACGGCCGGTCGGGGCGGTCCGCCGGACCCGCCCCGACCGCGCCCGTACCCTCCTCGCGGGGGAGGGGAGCGGCGGGCCGGGGCCCCTCGGAGGCGACGGGCCGGGGCCCCTCGGAGGCGGCGGGCCGACCGTAGAACCTCTCCGTCTCGTCCACCGAGGTCTTGAAACGTTCGTCGAAGTCGTCGCGGACGAGCGTGCGCACCACGTAGTCCTGGACGGTCATCTGCCGTCGTGCGGCATGCTGCCGGAGCCGGTCGAGCAGCTCACCGTCTATCCGCAGGCTGAGCACTGTCGATCCCATGCGTGCCAGGGTCACCGGGAAGCGGTCGCCGCTGGGTCGGTTTCCGGCCTGAACTCACTCCTTCGGGTGATGCCTGCCCTCGACGGGTATACCCCTGGTCTTTAGCGTGGGTAATGAGTTACGCTAAAAAACATGCCTGATCTGTCCCACGGCCATGACGAGGACGTCGACGCCGTGAACGCCCTGCGCTCGGCCGTGATGCGGCTGGGCCGACGCCTGAAGCACCAGCGCGTCGACGAGTCGCTCAGCCCGACGGAGATGTCCGTCCTCGGCACCCTCGCGCGCTGCGGCTCCGCGACCCCCGGCGAACTGGCCCGCAAGGAGCACGTCCAGCCGCCGTCGATGACCCGCATCGTCGCCCTGCTGGAGGCCAAGGGGCTGGTCCGGCTGGCGCCGCACCCCGACGACCGACGGCAGAAGGTCGTCAGCCAGACCGAGCAGGCCGAGGCCATGCTCGAGGAGAGCCGCCGCAAGCGGAACGCCTGGCTGACCGCCCTCGCCGAGGGCCTGGACGAGGACGAGTGGGCCAGGCTGCGCGCGGCCGCCCCCGTCCTGGACAAGCTCGCGCGGATGTAGCGCCCGCCGCCCGCGGACCGGCCGGTACGCCGGACGGCTGTAGCGGCCAAGCTCCGCCGCGGCGCCCATCATCCGAAACCGGGCGGCACGCCCGGCACGACCGCACGACCGCACGACCACCACAAGCGAGGCCCGGAGCGAGCGAACAGCGAAGGCGTCCGGAGCGCGCGTACACCGATACAGAGGAGGCGAGCCCCTTTGAGTACGGGACCCGGAGCAGACTCCGCCCCCGCACCGCACACCCACGACACCACCGCACCCCCGCAGAAGCAGACCATGTTCAGCTCGCTGAGGATCCGGAACTACCGGCTCTTCGCGATCGGGCAGGTCGTCTCCAACACCGGCACCTGGATGCAGCGCATCGCCCAGGACTGGCTGGTGCTCACCCTGACCGGATCCGCCTCCGCGGTCGGCATCACCATCGCCCTCCAGTTCCTGCCGATGCTGCTCTTCGGCCTCTACGGCGGCGTCCTCGCGGACCGCCTGCCCAAGCGCAGGCTGCTGCTCGGCACCCAGGGCGCCATGGGCCTGACCGGCCTCGCGCTCGCCCTGCTGACGCTCAGCGGCCAGGTGCAGGTCTGGCACGTCTACCTCACCGCCTTCCTGCTGGGGCTGGTGACCGTGGTCGACAACCCCGCCCGGCAGTCCTTCGTCGCCGAGATGGTCGGCCCCGGGCAGCTGCGCAACGCCGTCTCCCTGAACTCCGCGAACTTCCAGTCCGCCCGGCTGGTCGGACCGGCCGTCGCCGGCGTGATGATCACCGCCGTCGGCAGCGGCTACGCCTTCCTCTTCAACGGGCTGTCCTTCCTGGCGCCGATCGCGGGCCTGCTCATGATGCGCCCCGCCGAACTCCACAAGGTCGAACGAGCCCCCCGCGGCAAGGGGCAGCTGCGCGAGGGCCTGCGCTACGTCGCCGGGCGTCCCGAGCTGGTCTGGCCGATCGTGCTCGTCGGCTTCATCGGGACCTTCGGCTTCAACTTCCCGATCTGGCTGGCCGCCTTCGTCGACGAGGTCTTCCACTCCGGCGCGAGCACCTACGGGCTGCTCAACACGCTGATGGCCGTCGGCTCGCTGATCGGCGCGCTGCTCGCCGCACGGCGCGGCACCTCCCGGTTGCGGATGCTGGTCGGCGCGGCCGTGCTCTTCGGGCTGCTGGAGGTCGTCACGGCCTTCGCGCCCACGTTCTGGATCTTCGCGGCGCTGATGGTCCCGATCGGCATGTTCGGCCTGACCGTGAACGTCACCGCGAACTCCAGCGTCCAGATGGCGACCGACCCGCTGATGCGGGGGCGCGTGATGAGCCTGTTCATGATGGTCTTCACCGGCGGCACGCCCGTCGGCGCCCCGATCGTCGGCTGGGTGACCGACACCTACGGCCCCCGGGTCGGCTTCGCCGCGGGCGGAGCGGTCGCCATGCTGGCCGCGGCGGGCGTCGGTGTGATGCTCGCGCGGGCCGGTGGACTGCGCCTGTCGGTGGGGTGGCACCACGGCCACCCGCGGGTCCGCTTCGTGCCGCGGGAGCGGCTGGCCACGGCGGCGTAGGGCCCCGCCGGGGGGTGCCCGGCCGCGAGCCGGGGGCCCCGGGGGAGGTCAGCGGCCCGGACCGGGGGCGGCGAGCGGCCCGGACCGGCGCCGGGCGGGTCCGCCCGCGCGGGGGACTCCGGCTATCTGCCCTCCGGGCGCTCCGCTGGCTGCGAGGCCGCGGGGCCCTCGGGGGCGGGCGTGCCGTGCGCGGCGGCCGGGAGGCCGCTGTGCAGGATCTCGCGCCCCTGCTCCGCTGCGCGAGCGGTGCTCTCGGCGACGAAGTCCAGGAAGCGGGCGATGTTCCCGAACCGGACGCCGGCCGGGGTGCCGGAGCCGAGGACGCCGACCCCTTCCTCCGCCGTCCGGGCGATCCGGGTGACGGCCCGGGCGCTGGCCATCATCGACTCGTACATGATGTCGTCGTCGATCACATAGCGCTCGCGGCGGCGCTCGTCGCGCTGCCGCCGGACCATTCCCTGGCCCTCCAGGAACGCGATCGCCTTGGACACGGACGCCGGGCTGACGTCGAGGTGCCGGACGAGTTCGGCGGCCGTGAGGCTGCCGCTGTCGGTGAGACTCAGGGCGGCCATGACCCGGGCCATCATCGCGGGCATCCCGGACTGCATCATCGCCGTGGTGAAGCTCTCCTCGTACGCGCGGACCGCCCCGTCGTCGCGCCCGTGGGCGCGCACCGGCACCCTCGGCCCCCGGGGAGCGGTCCGGCGGCGGTGGGCGCGCTGCCCCGTGGCCCGCTGGGCGAGGTCGGCGCGGTACGCGGTGGGGCCGCCGTTGCGCATGACCTCGCGCGTGACGGTCGAGGTCGGTCGCCCGAGGCCCCGGGCGACCTCCGCGTAGGCGAGGCCGTCGGCCAGCCCCGACGCGATCTGCTGACGCTCCTGCTGGGTGAGCCTGCCTCCCGGCACCGCGGCCTCCTCGTGGCCCTCGTCCCCCGGCGGGACCGTGCGGCCCGCCGTCGCCCAGCCTAGCGTTCACCTGCAGTCCATTGCAATGGTCGACCGGAAGGGCGTTGCGTTATCCGGCAGGTCCATTGCAATGATTGGACGGTTTTGACCTGCAAGTTTCCCCTGATGTCGCAATGAAGGTGTTGATGGATTGGTGAATGCAACGTAGCGTTTCTTTCATCGGAAACCTCATGGAGGAGAGCTCGATGCAGACGTTCGACACCCCCGCCCCCATCTCCGCCGTCCTCGACGTCCCCGCCGGGACCATCCGGCTCGTCGCCGAAGACCGCACCGACACCACCGTCGAGGTCCTGCCCGCCGACGCCGCCAGGAGCCGCGACGTCCGTGCCGCCCGGGAGATCCGGGTCGCCTACCGGGACGGCGTCCTGCGCATCGCGGCCCCGGAGGCGCGCAAGCGGCCCCTCGGGCACTCCGGCGCGGTCGAGGTGGCCGTCCGGCTGCCCGCCGGCTCCCATGTGGAGGCCGCCACGGCCGCCGTCGGGCTGCGCGGAGTCGGGCGGCTGGGCACCGTCGCCTTCCACGGTGCGCAGGGGGAGGTGCGGCTCGACGAGGCCGGCGACGCCCGCCTCGCGGTCCAGGACGGCGACATCGTGGTCGGCCGCCTCACCGGATCCGCCGAGATCAGCTCGTCCCGGGGGAACCTGACGGTCGACGAGGCCGAGCGGGGCACGGTGACCCTCCGCACCGCCCAGGGCGACATCAGCGTCGGCGCCGCCCGGGGGACCTCCGCCGCCCTCGACGCAGGAACCTCCTCCGGCCGGATCCGCAACGCCCTCGGGAACGCGGAGGGAGCGCCCGACCTGACGATCCACGCGACCACCCAGCAGGGCGACATCACCGCCCGCAGCCTCTGACCCCGGGGCACCGGCGCCCCTCGCGCCCCTTCCCGCGTGCCCCGCGCGTGCTCCTCAGGCCCCGCACATCCCTCACATCCCGCACGCCCCGCACGTCCCGAGCGACGCCACCCCCACGCCCACCCTCACCCCCACCGCCCGGGCCGCCACCCGGTCCACCCGGGGCGCTCAGTAGCCCCGCCGCGTCCCGGTGGCGGCCCGGTGCGCGCCGGGCCCCGAGGAGGGGGTACCGGCATCATGTGCGCATGAGACTCTTCGCCGCCGTGCTGCCGCCGCCGCGGGCCGCAGAGGAACTCGCCGAGGTGCTCGGCGGCCTGCGGGACCTGCCCGGTGCGACGGGGCTGCGCTGGACCGGGCGCGCCGGATGGCACTTCACCCTCGCCTTCATGGGCGAGGTCGACGACGGCCTCCTGCCCGAACTCCGCGAACGCCTCGGCAGGGCGGCCCACCGCACCCCCGCGTTCCCGCTGCGGCTGCGCGGGGGCGGGCACTTCGGGCGCCGGGCGCTCTGGGTCGGCGCGGACGGGGAGGCCGCGACGATGCGGCTGCTCGCCGAGCGCTCCCTGGCGGCGGCCCGCCGCACCGGGATCACCGTCGACGCCCACCGCCCCTACACGCCCCACCTGACCGTCGCCCGGGCGCGCGAGGACACCGACCTGCGTCCCTACGCGGAGGCCCTCCGCGGCTTCGAGAGCCTGTCCTGGCAGGTCGACCGGCTGTGCCTGGTCCGCAGCAACCTTCCGGTGCGGGGGGTGCGGGGCGAGCAGCCGCGCTACGAGACGGTCGAGTCCTGGCCCCTGCTGGACCCGGGTTAACCTCGAAGCGTGAACCCGAAGACCCGCAACCGGATCATGGCCGCCGCGCTGGTGCTGCTGTTCGCGATCGTCGCCGTGGCCGGCGCCCTGGGCTGAGCCCGGCCGGCCCCGCCGCACCGCCGCCGCCCCGCCGCCCCCGCGGTGCGGCGCACCCCAGTCCCGCGCCCACGCGGTCCCGACGCACGGAGTGCGGGCCGCGCCTGCGCGCCCCGCAGCCCCCGGCCCGTCGGCCTCAGCGCCCCCGCCGCTCCCGCGCCGCCGCGGCCAGCGCCCCGCGGTGGTGCAGCAGCAGCCGCCCCGCGACGAGGGCGGGCAGCAGCATCAGCATCCACAGGGCCGCGGACGCACCCGCCACGATCCACACCAGCAGGGTCGCGGAGAGATAGACACCGCTCAGAATTCCCAGGTCCTTCGCCACGTTCAGCACTTGTACCGCTTCCATCCCGTGATCACGCCCACGTAGCTGACCTTCCATTCCACGCACTGATTCGCCTTGGCCGCATCCTGCATCTGGGACCGCAGCGACGCCATCTGCGCGGTGAGTGCCGCCCCGCAACCGGCAGCGGCGACCGCATTCGGAATCTTGGCGCACGCCATCACCGTTGCCACGGCGGCGAAATGGTAGACCGACGTGCCGGCGAGCTTCTTCACCTCCGCCTTGCCGAACCGCAGATAGATGCTCCAGCCGAGCGAGACCTTCGGGTCGGCGACGACCGGGAACACGGTCCCCGCGTCGGGGGACACGGTCTGGACGAGGCCGTCGCCCTCCAGCCGGTAGGCGGTCCGAACGGCCTTGCCGCGGGCGTCCTTCGCCCAGGGGGCGTCGATCGCACCGAGCACCGCCGTGGCGCCGGGCCCCTCCTCCCGGACGATCAGGTACCCGCCGGTCCCGTCCGGGGCGAGCTGTGAGCCCTCCGGCAGATCAAGGTCGAAGCGGTGGACGCGGGCCGCCGAGCGGTCCTTCAGCGTGACCAGGGCGCGGGCTCCGCCGTCGGTCGTCGGCTGCACGGCCAGATCCACGTCCTCGCCGCCCGCGCCCGGATAGACCACGGTGCCGGAGCCGGTCGCGACCCCTGCCACGCCCTCGGCCTCGGGCAGGCCCAGACGCACACGGCTGCCGTCCGCCGCGCTCAGCTCCACCAGTCCCCCCGCCTCCGCGGGGGCCGTGACGGTGACCTGCCCGGCGGCGGTGCCGGTGACGGCCTTCGCGGCCGCGTCCGGCGCGGGCGCCGTACCGGGCACGAGGTCGGCGACACCGGTCGCGTGCTCCACCACCGCGGCCGCGCGCTCCGCCGGGGCTCCACCGCTCCCGGTGCCGGCGTGGGCCGGGACGGCAGTGGCCAGAACCGCGGCTGCGCTGAGCGCGGATATCCCCGCAAGGACTCCGGAGCCCCCCGATCGCCGCAAGAAAACAGACGACAACTTCATTCCCCTCAAGTGCGATGGCAGGGGTCGGCGTCGCGTTCTGAGTCTGCTCTTCCCGCCCCCTGCGTCAAGGCCGTGGTCAATGGCCTTGAGGCGCCGATGCGGCGCGAGGAAAGAAGTACCACGCAGGGTCACAGGGCTCAAGAAGACCCACTCCCCGTTACCCGGAGTCCTTTCCGGTGAGAATTCCGGCGGATTTCGCGTGCGATCCCTTTGGCCCGGCATTCTTGATTGCCCGTCATGCGCCCGCTCCGGCCGAAGGCGATCGCCCGCGGTGTGATCCGGAACACCGTGCGGTCCCTCCGGCGGTCAAAAGGCGTTCCTGTCGCCGCCGGTCCGCCGGTAGTGTCCCGTCCCGCCCGGACCGTCCCGCCCGGACCGACCTGCCAGGCCGTCCCGCCCCGTGCCCGGAGCGAACGGCCCCGCCCTGCCACCGCCCCCCCAGAACGGAGCGCCCCATGCCCGAAGCAGACGGCACGGACGTCGACGCCGCCGCACTCCTGGCACTCGCACTCCGCCACCTCGACGACCACGACACCCGCCGCCCGTTCACCCGGATACCGACCCTCGACGACTCCACCACGCAGCCCTTCCGCCCCTTCCCCGCCCTGGCCGTGGCCATGGCCGGGTACGTCCTCTCCGCATGGGAGGTCAGGACCTTCCGGATCGAGCGCGCCCGGCCCGGCGAGCGCATACGGTTCTTCACCGCGCAGGGCGGCGATCCCCGGCGGGTGTTCCGCGCGTGCACCCTCTTCGACGCCGAACTGGGCACCCAGCGGGTGGCCGAACTGTGCGGGCACTCCCTCTGCACCAACAAGGCGCCCCTCGGCCCCGGGAGCCGCTGCGCCGACCACCTCGGCGACCCGGTGCCGGACGGCTGCGCCCCGGGGTACTGGCTGCACACGGCGGGCGCGGCGGCGAGGTCGGTCGAGAACGGCCGTGGCGCCCTCACCGAGACGGAGGGCCTGGCCGTGCACGCGGTCCGCAGCGGTCTGCCCGTGGGGGAGGTCTCCGCAGCGACGGGGCTGCGCGAGTGGGCGGTGCGCGTGCTCACCGGGGAGCCCGCCCGAGTGCCGGAGGGCGTCGACGACTCGGACGATCCCACGTGCTGGCCGCTCGTCCTGGCCCCGGTGCGCGACATCACCGCGGCGGACGTCCACCGCGTCCGCGCCCTCGGGGAGGACGGCGGCCCCGCCGAGCCCGCCCCGGAGGCGGTGCTCGCCCGCGCGGACCGCTGGTACTTCTACGAACCGCTGCGCGAGAACGGGCCGTTCCTGGTCCAGGGGGAGGAGGACTGCGCATTCACCCTGGAGTGGTGGCAGGTGCAGGACCACCTCCCGGAGCACCGGCTCGCCCGCCTCGGCGACGAGCGCCGCCGACGGGAACTGTACGAGCCGCCCTGCTCCTGCGACGACTGCTGCTACTGAGGCGCCTGTTCGCGACCGCCGGGGCGCTGCGGCCCCGCCGCCCGTGGGTGCCCCGTGCCCGCCCCGCCCCGGTGGTGCCGGGCTGCTCCGGGCTCAGTCGCCCGCGGGGCAGAGGTCGACCGAGAGCACCCGGTTCCCCTGCGTCCCGTACCCGGGGAAGGTGACGGTGCCGCCCGGGGCGGCCGTACGGCACGGCACCGCCGTGCCGTCGAGATAGGCGACGGTGACCCGCTGGGGGTCGGCGCAGCCGTTGGTGACGAAGGTGTACCGCCAGCCCGAGGAGTGGGTGACGCATCCGGGGGCGGGGTCGGCGGCGGCCGCCGGGGTGCCCGTGAGCGCCGCCGTGCCGGCGAGGAGGGCGGGGAGGGCGAAGCGGGCCGCGGAACGGGCTGCGGAGCGTGCGGAGGGTCTCATCGGGCTTCCTTTGCGTCGGTGGCCGGGCGGCGGGGACGCGGGGGTTCTCCGGCGTCGCTCCGTGACCGGAAGCCTAGGGACGCGCGGTGCCCTGCTGAAAGATTTTGCGGCAACTTGCGCAATGGCAGGGGTGTTTCGGGAGTCCGTGCGGCAGCCGTGCGCCGCGGGCGCGCCGGGGCAGGCCGGAGGCGGGAGAGGGAGGCGCGCAGGCCCGCGCCGGGCGCGGAGGCCGTATACGAAAGGCCACGCCGACCGGCCCGGACGCGTCCTCGCGAAGCTTCCCGATCGGTCCGGAAAGCGCCCCCTGCAAGGGTCTTGCGCCGGGGGCGGGGCCCTTGCGGCCGACCCGGCGACCGGAAGGGCGGCGACCGCCTCGCCCGGGGCCGGGACGGGGGAGGCGGCCGGTGCGGGGGCCACGCCTGCCAGGCGCCGGCTCCGGCGAGGAGCCCGACGTCTACCAGGCGAAGGCCTCCGGCGAGGACCCCCATGCCTACCAGGCGAAGGCCTCCGGCGAGGGGCCCGGGCCGGGGAAGATCTCGTCCAGGGACGCCAGCAGCTCCTCGCCCAGGTCGAGTTCGACCGCGCGCAGGGCCGAGTCCAGCTGCTCCCTGGTCCGCGGGCCGACGATCGGGCCCGTGACGCCCGGACGGGTCAGCAACCACGCGAGAGCCACCTGGCCCGGCTCCAGGCCGTGCTTGCCGAGAAGGTCCTCATAGGCCTCGATCCGTCCGCGCAGGGCGGTGTCGGCCAGTGCCTCCGCCGCCCGCCCGCCACCGGAGCGGGGCCCCGCACCGCCCTCGCGTTCCCTGCGGATCACCCCGCCGAGCAGCCCGCCGTGCAGCGGCGACCAGGGGATCACGCCCAGTCCGTAGTCACGGGCGGCGGGAACCACCTCCATCTCCGCCCGCCGCTCGGCCAGGTTGTACAGGCACTGCTCGCTGACCAGCCCGACCATGCCGCGCCGGGCGGCGGCCTCGTTCGCCTGGGCGATCTTGTAGCCGGGGAAGTTGCTGGAGCCGGCGTAGAGGATCTTGCCCTGGCGGATCAGCACGTCCACCGCCTGCCAGATCTCCTCGAAGGGAGTGTCCCGGTCGATGTGGTGGAACTGGTAGAGGTCGATGTAGTCCGTGTTCAGCCGCCGGAGGCTGGCCTCGACCGCGCGTCGGATGTTGACCGCGGAGAGCTTGTCGTGGTTGGGCCAGGTCCCGCCGGAACGGTCCATCGAGCCGTAGACCTTGGTGGCGAGGACCACCTTGTCCCGTCGCCGCGTGTCGCCCGCGAACCAGGAGCCGATGATCTCCTCCGTGCGGCCCTTGTTCTCGCCCCACCCGTACACGTTGGCGGTGTCCACGAAGTTCACGCCCGCGTCCAGCGCCGCGTCCATGATCGTGTGGCTGTCGGCCTCGTCGGTCTGGGGCCCGAAGTTCATCGTGCCGAGGACGAGGCGGCTGACCCTGAGTCCTGTGCGTCCTAGCTGTGTGTACTCCATGGGCCTCAACCCAACGCCTTCGAGCGCGCTCCGGGCAAGGGCGGCACGGGCTTTCCCGCCGCCCGGAGCAGCGCTCGGGGGCCGGGCCCCGCCCCCCGAGCGGCGGTGCGCCCCGGCGGCCCCTACGCCTGCGCGTAGACGGCCGCGGCGAACTCCGCGATCTGGGCGTCGCTGAGGTTCCTGGCCAGGTTCGCCTCGGTGATCATGCCGACCAGCCGGTGCCCGCTGTTCACGTCGATCACCGGCAGGCGCTTGACGTGGTGCTCCTCCATGATCCGCAGGACCTCGGAGGCACTCGCCCCGGTGTCCGTCCAGTGCAGCTCGCCCGCCAGGGTCCCGGCCTGGACGGTCGCCGGGTCCACTCCCTCGGCGCAGCAGGTGACGACGATGTCCCGGTCGGTCACCATGCCGGTCAGCCGGTTGTTGTCGCCGCAGATGGGCAGCGCGCCCACCCCGAGGTCCCGCATCATCCGGGCGGCCTCGTGCAGTGACTGGTGCGCGCCCACGCAGGTGGCGGCCTGGGTCATGATGTCCTCGGCCCGCAGCTCCTGTGCCATGGTTCGGCCCCTCTCGGGATCGCGGTCGGTTCCGGACGGTGTACCGGGTGCCCCGCCGCGCCGGTTCGAACCCCCCGGCCCGCGGACGGCCGGGAGCCGCGGCCGGGAACACGGAAGGGGGAGCGGCCCGCGGCCGGGAACGCGGAACGGGGAGCGGGCCGCCGCCGGGAACGCGGAACGGGGAGCGGCCCGCCGCCGGGAATGCCGAAGGGGGAGCGCATGGTTGCCCGATCATGACCTTCTTCGTCGATGTGACGGTGCGCGGCTACGAGCTGGACACCCAGGGCCACCTCAACCAGGCCGTCTACCTCCAGTACGCGGAGCACGCCCGCTGGGAGCTGCTGCGGGCCGCCGGACTGCCGCAGGAGAAGCTGCTCGCCAGCGGTGTCGGCCCGGTCGCGCTGGAGGTGACCGTGAAGTACGCCCGCGAGCTGCGCGGCGGCGACCGGGTCCGGGTGACCTGCCGGTTCGTCTATGGCGAGGGCAAGACCTTCCGGGTCGAGCAGCAGGTCCTCACCGAGGACGGCACCGTGGCCGCGGAGATCACCGGTGTGGCGGGGATGCTCGATCTGGCGAGCCGCAGGCTGATCGCCGACCCCGCGGGTCACCTCGCGGGGCTCGCCGACCACCCGGAGCTGCTCTCCGGCTGACCGGTACGGCCCGGGGCGCCTGCTCCGGGCCCCGCCCGGTCCCGCCACCGCGGGGCCGGCCGGTCCCTCAGGCGGCCACGCCGTAGCCGCTGCCCAGCCCCCACGCCTGCCGCATGGCGTCGGCGAAGGCGCCCGCGAGCTTGATCTCGCCGCTGGGGCCCGGGTGGGTGCCGTCGTAGGTGTCGGCACGGAGGTCGTACCCGGGGGGAGGCGAGGCGAGCAGCAGCGGGGAGGCGGGGGAGTCCAGGTCGGCGACGGCCTTGGCGAGCAGGTCGTTGAAGCGCTCGCACTCGGCCGCGAAGGGGGCGTCGGTCTCGGCGCGGACGTTGGGGATCACCGGCAGGAGCACCATGCGCACCGCCGGGTTGGCGGCCCGGGCCCGGGCCACGAACTCCCGTACGTTGCCCTCCGTCTGCCCGGCGTCGGTGTAGAAGCCGAGGTCGATCAGGCCGAGCGAGACCAGCAGCACATCGGGGCGGTGCGCTGTGACCACGTCCTGGATGACGGGTGCCATGTGCAGCCAGCCCTCGCCCCAACCAGCCAGGTGGCGGCGGGCCTCGGCCGGGAACGAGGGGTCGGCGTAGCGGGTGGAGACGGGGGCGTTCTCGGCCGTGTCGAAGAGGGTGTCCCGCGGGCCGACGATCTCGTGCGGCTCGTCGAGCGCGGCCAGGTGCTGCCACATCCGGTAGCGCCAGCTGTAGTCGCCGGCGCACCCGATGGTCATGGAATCGCCGACGAACAGGAAGCGCATGGCCGACATCATCGCCGAACCCGCCGGTAACCCGGCAGTGACCAGCGGTGTGAGGCTGGCCACGACCCCCGGCCTCCCGTCCCCGAGCCGCCGCCCCGACGGGGCCCGGGCGACGGAGCCGCCGCCCCGGCCCCGTCGCCCCCGGCGCCCGGGCGGCACGCGGGGGTTCCCCGCCGCGCCGCGCGCGGGCCCCCGGCGCACCCCTCCGCCCCGGCCGGGGGCGCCGCGCTCCCCCACCGAGGTGGCAGTCTTGGGCCATGCGTTCGCTTCCGCTCGCCACCGGTGCCGCCGCCGTGCTGCTCGTGCTGACCGCCGCCGTGCCCGCGGCCGCCGCCGAGGACCCCGGGTTCACCGTCGAGGACCCGAGGATCGTCGAGTCCAGCGGCCTCGCCGCCAGCCGGGCGCACCCCGGGATCTACTGGACGCACAACGACCAGGACGAGCCCAGGGTGTTCGCGGTCGACTCCCGGACGGGGAAGACCGTGGCGACCGTCACCCTGCGCGGTGTCGGCACGCCGCGGGACATGGAGGCGGTCTCCGTCGGCCCGGACGGCGACGTCTACGTCGGCGACATCGGCGACAACCTCGACGGCGGTTGGGACCACGTCTGGATCTACCGCTTCCCCGAACCCGGACAGCTGCGCGACCAGACCGTCACCGCCACGCAGTTCGACGTGCAGTACGCCGACGGGCCCCGCAACGCCGAGGCGCTGATGGTCCATCCGGTGACCGGCCGGGTCTACATCGCCTCGAAGAGGGAGGACGGCGGCGGCCTCTACGAGGGCCCCGAGAAGCTGACCACCGGCGCCGTGAACGTCTTCCGGCGCATCGGGGAGGTCCCCTGGGTCACCGACGGGGCCTTCTCCCCGGACGGGCGGTTCCTGGTGCTCCGCTCGTACTTCAGCGCCCGCGGCTACCGGTGGGCCGACGGGGGCCTGGGTGAGGACTTCCGGATCCGCGCCCCGATCCAGCGGCAGGCCGAGTCCGTCTCCTTCACGCTCGACGGAGAGGCGCTGATGTTCGGGACCGAGGGCGGGCAGAGCCCCGTGGAGCGGGTGCCCTTCGAGGCCCCGGGGGCCGAGGAGGGCGGGACGGGCGGCGGTTCCGGCGCCTCCGGCGGCGGTGACGCGGCCGGGCCGGACGGCGCAGCGGAGTCGCAGGGCGGCCCCGCGGTCCCGGCGATGCTCGTCCTCGGCGGCGCTGCGCTGCTGATCCTCGCCCTGCGGCGGCGCAAGGGCTGAGGGCCCCGGCACGCGGACCCGCCACCACGCGGCACGGCCCCGGCCGCCCGCCGCGCGGCGGGCACCCGGGGCCGTGCGGCGGCCCGTCAGAGCTTGTCGATCACGTAGTCCACGCAGGCGGTGAGCGCCTCGACGTCCGCCGGGTCGATCGCCGGGAACATGGCCACCCGCAGCTGGTTGCGGCCCAGCTTGCGGTAGGGCTCGGTGTCCACCACGCCGTTGGCGCGCAGCGCCTTGGCGACCGCGGCCGCGTCGATCTCGTCCGCGAAGTCGACGGTGCCGATGACCTGCGAGCGCTTGGCCGGGTCGACGACGAACGGCGAGGCGTACTTGGACGCCTCGGCCCAGCCGTACAGGGCGCGCGCGGAGGCCGCCGTACGGCCCGTCGACCACTCCAGACCGCCCTGGCCGTTGATCCACTTCAGCTGCTCGTTCAGCAGGAACAGCGTGGCCAGCGCGGGGGTGTTGTACGTCTGGTTCTTGCGGGAGTTGTCGATCGCCGTCGGCAGGCTGAAGAACTCCGGCACATGGCGGCCGGAGGCGTGGATCCGCTGAGCGCGCTCGATCGCCGCGGGGGAGAACACGCCGATCCACAGACCGCCGTCGGAGGCGAAGGACTTCTGCGGGGCGAAGTAGTAGACGTCCGTCTCGGCGATGTCGACGGGCAGGCCGCCCGCGCCGGAGGTGGCGTCCACCAGGACCAGGGCGCCCTCGTCCGCGCCCTCGACGCGCCGGACCGGGGCGGCGACACCCGTGGAGGTCTCGTTGTGGGTGAGGCCGTAGACGTCGACACCCGCCTCGGCGTGCGGCTCGGGGTGGGTCCCCGGGTCGGAGGAGACGACGGTCGGCTCGGCCAGCCACGGCGCGAGCTTGGCCGCCTTGGCGAACTTGGAGGAGAACTCGCCGAACGTCAGGTGCTGGGACCTGTTCTCGATCAGCCCGTGGGTCGCGATGTCCCAGAACGCGGTGGAGCCGCCGTTGCCCAGGACCACCTCGTAGCCCTCGGGCAGGGAGAACAGCTCGCGCACGCCCTCGCGCACCTCGCCGACCAGGTTCTTGACCGGGGCCTGGCGGTGGGAGGTTCCGAGGAGGGAGGTGCCGGTGGCGGCCAGGGCGTCCAGCGCCTCCGTACGCACCTTGGAGGGGCCCGCGCCGAAACGGCCGTCGGCGGGCTTGATGTCAGCGGGAATCTGGATATCAGCCACGACCCGGAGCGTATCCCCTCCCCGGGGGGCTCCGTGGCCCCGGTCCGGACGCTGAGACGCGGCGCCGGGACGCGCCGGGGCCCGCGGGCACGGCTCCGGCGGCCGTCCGGGGCACGGCGAGGGGCACGGCGAGGGGCACGGCGAGGGGGCGCGCGAAAACCCCCGAACGAGGTCGTCCGGGAGCCCGCGCACGGGCGGGCGTTCAGACCGCGGAGTGCGGGGCCGCCGTGCCGAGGTGCTCCATCAGGGCGATCAGCACGAACTTGCACGAGGAGTGGTCGCGGGCGTCGAACTCGACCAGCGGGACGTCCTCGGGCAGCGAGAGCCCGCGGCGGATCTCCTCCTCGGCGCGGAACGGCCCGCCGAAGTCGTTCACCGCCACGATGAACGGCGTCCCGTGGCGCCGCAGCAGCTCCACCGCGTCCCGCGCCTCCCCGACGGCCCGGGTGTCCACCAGTACGACGGCGCCGCTGGTGCCGTCGAGCAGCCGGTCCCACAGGAAGCGGAACCGCTCCTGCCCCGGTGTGCCGAACAGGTAGAGGACGAGATCGTCACCCAGGGTGATGCGCCCGAAGTCCAGGGCGACCGTCGTCGCGGTCTTGCCCGGTGTGCGGGCGGGCGGGGTGCCGCCGCTGATCGCCTCCTCGGTGTGCAGGGGGCGGATCTCGCTGACGGACCGCACCATGGTCGTCCGGCCGGTTCCGCAGCCGCCCACCACCGCGATCTTCGCCGCGCCCAGGTGCGCCCCGGTGCGCTTCATCGTTTCTCGGGGGTGCCGGTCATCGAACGGTGCCTTCCGGAGAAGAGGTCGGTTCAGGGCAGGCCGCTGTGGTGAGCTCACGAGTCCGATCAATCGCTGGTCACTATAGGAGAACTGACGATCACTTAGGCAAGAGGCGGGAGCCGCCTTCGCCGCTTCGTTCGTGTCCCGTGACCTTGCGCGCCCGGCCGCCGCCGACGGCTCCCGCGCATCCCGGGCGTCCACTCGCGCACCGGGCGGTCTGCGCGTCAAGCTGAGGCCATGGCGCAGCAGCGAACGGCGGACGGCCCCGACCCCGAGCGCCCGGACGGGCGGACGGGCGGACCACGGCGGGAACGGGGGGCGGGCCCCCGCACCGCCCCGGAGGGCGGCACGGGGCGCCCGGGCGGACACGCGGGACACACAGGGGATACGGACGGGCTGGCCCGGGCGCTCAAGCGGGCGGTCCGCGGCGAGGTCGACTTCTCCGCCGCCGCCCGGGCGCTGGCCACCATGGACGCCTCCAACTACCGGCGGGTCCCCGTCGGCGTCGTGGCACCGCGCGACGCCGAGGACACCGCCGCCGCCCTCGCCGTGTGCCGTGAGGCCGGGGTCCCCGTGGTGCCGCGCGGCGGCGGCACCTCCATCGCGGGCCAGGCCACCGGGAGAGGCGTCGTCCTGGACCTCACCCGGCACATGAACGGCCTCGTCTCCCTCGACCCCGAGGCGCGCACGGCCGTCGTCCAGCCCGGCCTGGTGCTGGACCGGCTGCGGGCGGCAGCCGCGCCGCACGGGCTCACCTTCGGCCCCGACCCCTCCACCCACAGCCGCTGCACCCTCGGCGGCATGATCGGCAACAACGCCTGCGGGGCCCACTCCGTCGCCTGGGGCACCACGGCCGACAACGTCCGCGGCCTGGACGTCCTCACCTACCGCGGCGACCGGTTGCGGCTGGGGCCGGACGGGGCCGGCTCCCCCGCCGGGGTGCGGGAGCTGGTCGACGGGCACCTCGCCGCCCTGCGCACCGCCTATCCCCCCGGCCTGCCCCGCCGGATCTCCGGCTACGCCCTCGACGCCCTGCTGCCGGAGCGCGGGCGGGACACCGCCCGCGCCTACTGCGGCAGCGAGGGCACCCTCGCGGTCCTCACCGAGGCCACCGTCCGGCTGGTCCCCGCCCCCGCCCACCGGGCGCTCGCCGTCCTCGGCTACCCCGACGAGAGCGCCGCCGCCGAGGCGGCCGCGGGGCTGCTGCCGCTCGGGCCGCTCACCGTGGAGGGCATGGCCGAGGACCTGGTCCGCGACCCGGGGGCCCGCTCCGGCCTGCCCCGCGGCGGCGCCTGGCTGTTCGCCGAGACCGGGGGCGACACCCCCGCCGGGGCCCGGGCCGCCGCGGCGGCGCTGGTGTCCGCCGCCGACGCGCTGGACGCGGCCGTCGTCGCCGACCCGGCCGGACAGCGCGCCCTGTGGCGCGTCCGCGAGGACGCCGCGGGCACCGCCACCCGCATGGCCGACGGCACCGAGGCGTGGCCGGGCTGGGAGGACTGCGCCGTGCCCCCGGCCCGTCTCGGCGCCTATCTGCGCGACTTCCGGGAACTGCTCGCCCGGCACGGGCTGCGCGGCACGCCCTACGGCCACTTCGGCGACGGCTGCATCCACGTCCGGATCGACTTCGACCTCACCGGGCCGTCCGGCGTCGCGGCCTTCCGCCGGTTCTCCGAGGACGCGGCCGACCTGGTCGTCGCCCACGGCGGATCGCTGTCGGGGGAGCACGGCGACGGACTGGCCCGGGCCGAGCTGCTGCCCCGGATGTACGGGGAGGAACTGGTCGCCCTGTTCGGCCGCTTCAAGGACCTGTGGGACCCGGACGGCGGCCTCAACCCCGGTGTCCTCGCCCGGCCCGCGCCCCTCGACGCCGACCTCCGTCTCGCGGTGCTGCCCCGGCGCCCGGTGGACACCGCCTACGCGTACCCGCACGACGGGGGCGACTTCGGGCGGGCCGTCGGCCGCTGCGTCGGCGTGGCCAAGTGCCGTGCGGACGGCCCGGGCACGGGGGCGGAGGTGATGTGCCCGTCCTACCGGGTCACCGGCGAGGAGCGCCACTCCACCCGCGGCCGCGCCCGGCTGCTGCACGAGATGCTGGCCGGGGAGGTGCTCACCGACGGATGGCGCTCCGCCGAGGTGCGGGAGGCGCTGGACCTCTGCCTCTCCTGCAAGGGCTGCCGCAGCGACTGCCCGGTCTCCGTCGACATGGCCGCCTACAAGGCGGAGTTCCTGCACCACCACTACGCGGGCCGACTCCGCCCCGCCTCCCACTACGCCCTGGGCCGCCTCCCCGAGTGGCTGCGCCTGGCCGCCCCGGCGGCCCCGCTGCTGAACGCGCTCGCGGGCGCCGGGCCGCTCGCCTCGCTCGCCAAACGGGCCGCGGGCATCGCGCCCGAGCGGGCGCTGCCCCGCCTCGCCCGGCGCCCCTTCACCGCCGAGGCGCGGGAGCGGCTGCGCGGCCGTGCGGCGGTCCTCGACGCCGGGCGTACCGCGGTGCTGTGGCCGGACACCTTCACCGAGCGGCTCTCCCCGCAGGTCGGCACCGCCGCGCTGGAGGTGCTCGGGGCGGCGGGGGTGGGCGCGGTGCTCCCGCCCGGGCGGGTCTGCTGCGGGCTGACCTACGTCTCCACGGGGCAGCTCGACCGGGCCCGCGCCGTCATGCGGCGCACCCTGGACACCATGGAACCGCTGCTCGACCTGGGGGCGGTGGTCACCGTGCTGGAGCCCAGCTGTGCCGCGGCCCTGCGCACGGACCTTCCGGAGCTGCTGGACGCAGACCCCCGCGCCGCGCGGCTCGCGGAGCGGGTGCGCACCTTCGCGGGGACCCTCCGGGAGTGCGCCCCGGCCTGGCGCCCGCCGCGGCTGGACCGCCCCGTCGCGGGGCAGACGCACTGCCACCAGCACGCGGTGCTCGGCGACGGGGCGGAACGCGACCTGCTCCGGACGGCCGGCCTGGAGGGGGAGCTGAGCGGCGGCTGCTGCGGCCTCGCGGGCAACTTCGGCTTCGAGCGGGGCCACTACGAGGTCTCCGTCGCCTGTGCGGAGGACCGGCTGCTGCCCGCGGTCCGGGCCGCCCCCGCGGACGCCGTCCTCCTGGCGGACGGCTACTCCTGCCGCACCCAGCTGGCGCAGCTGGGCGGCCACCGCGCCCGCCACCTGGCGGAGGTGCTGGCGGCGGCCCTGCCGCCGGGCGGGGGCGGCGGGGGCTGAGGCGCCCCCGGCGCCCGTCGTCCCGCCGCGGCCGGGCGCGCGGGGGGACGCAGCCGCGCTGCCGTCGCCCGGCGGCCCCGGGAAGGCGGTGTGGGCGAGGACTCCCGACGAGGCGTACAACCATCGTGGCGGTCGGAGAGTCCTGTGCGCGTAAGCACGTTCTCCAGGGGGTTTCTGACTGTGAAGTTGTCCCGGATCGCCGCGGTGGTCACCACCGCGGCCCTGGCTCCGGCCATCCTCATCGCCTCGCCGGCCGTCGCCGCGGGCGAGGAGGCCGCGAACAGCACTCCGCCGGCTCCGACCGCACCCGACCAGGCGGCGACCGACGAGGCCGGCAAGAACCAGACCGGCAAGGACCAGACCGGCAAGGACCAGACCGGCAAGGACCAGACCGGCAAGGACCAGACCGGCAAGGGCCAGGCCGAGCAGGACCGCAAGACCATCCTCGCCATCATCGCCGACCCGATGGCCAGCACGCACATGAAGGAGGCCGGTCGCCAGGCCATCGCCGACGGCCCCGCGGCCATGCGCGCGTTCATCGAGACGGACCAGCACCGGATCCGCCTCGACGACTACCGGGTCCTGGTCACCCGTCTTCTGAACGACGCCGGCCCCGCGCTGAGGGAGGGCGTGAACGAACTCCTCGACAACGGCCGGACCGGCCTGGAGCAGCTGCGCCACTTCTACGAGGTCACCCAGCACCAGCTGCGCGACCAGGACAACCGGGTCGCGATCGCCCGGCTGATCTCCACCGGCGGCCCCGGAGTGAAGGAAGCGGGCCGCAAGGCCCTCTACGGCACGCCCGCCGACCGCATCGCCTTCCTGGAGACGGGGCGGTACCTCGCGCAGGCCTCCGACGACCGGGTCGAGCTCGCCCGCATCGACGAGGCCTGGGACGGTCCCCTGGTGAGCGAGGCGGTCGGCAGGCTGCTCAGCGGTTCCCCGACCCCGGCCGAGCTGCGTCACTTCCTCGAAGTGACCCAGTTCGAGCTGCGCGACCAGGACAACCGTGCCGAGATCGCACGGATCGTCGAGGGCGGGGGACCGGAGCTTGCCGAGGCCGGGCGCGCCGCGCTCGCGGGCACCGCCGCCGACCGCACCGCGTTCCTGGACAAGGGGCAGCACGAGGCGCGCGCGAAGGACGAGAAGGCCCAGCAGGAGAAGAAGGCCCAGCAGGAGAAGGGCGCGTCCGAGGGCGGGCAGAAGAAGAACGAGGAGCGGCCGGAGCAGAAGAGCCCCGGCACCGGTTCGGGCACCGGCACCACCCCCGGCACGGGCTCCGGCACCGTCACCCCCCAGGGCGGCAGCGGTTCCCTCGCCGCCACCGGAGCGGGCGACTCCGCCGTGATCGCGGGCACCGCGGGTACCGCGCTGGCGGCCGGCGCGGGCCTTCTGCTCGCCGCGCGGATGCGCCGGTCCGCCTTCCGGGGCTGACCGGGTAGCCCACCGGCCGTCGAGGGGCGGGCCGCGACCGCCGCGGCCCGCCCCCCTCGGGCCGTGCGGCTCAGCCCCGTGCGGCCACACGCCGGGCGAGGGCGACCAGCTCGCGGACGGCCGGGTGCGGGGCCGAGGCGCGCCAGGCGAGGAGCACCGGCACCGGGGGAGCGTCCACCAGCGGCCGGTAGGCCACACCGGGGTTGGGGTGGATCTCGGCGGTGGACGCGGCCGAGACGCCCACCCCGCTCCCGGCCGCGATCCCCGCGAGCCAGTCGTCGGTGTTGCGCACCGTCAGCGTCCGGGCGGGGCGGATCGCGGCGGGCCACAGGTCGAGCCGGGTCAGGCCGGAGACCACGTTGAGCAGGACGGGCCGGGAGGCGAGGTCGGCCAGCGTCAGCGAGGCCCGCTCGGCGAGCGGGTCGTCCGCGGTGACCGCGGCCACCCGGGCCTCGGTGAACAGCAGCGCGGTCGCGAGGCCCGGCGCGTCCACCTCGCCCCGCAGCACCGCCGCGTCCACCAGCCCGCGCGTCAGGCCCGCGGTGCGGTCGTCGACGCGCAGCAGCTCGATCGGCGTGTCCGGATGCTCCCGCGCCCAGCTCCGCAGCAGGGGGGTGGTGCGGGCGCCCAGCGCCGACCAGGAGTGGCCCAGCCTCAGCGGCGGGCGCAGCAGACGCCCCGCGTCAAGGGCCTCGTCGAAGGCGGCGACCGCGGCGGCCGCCTTCTCGCGGAAGGCGCGGCCCCCGGCGGTGAGCGCCAGATGATGGGTGGATCGGTCCACCAGGCGCACGCCCAGGGAGCGCTCCAGCGCGGCGAGCGAACGCGAGACGCTCGGCTGGGTGAGGTTCAGCCGCGCGGCGGCCGCCGTCACGCTTCCCTCCTCCGCGACGGCGAGGAAGCAGCGCAGATGACGCAGCTCGATGCTCATGCGTCCCGAGCATAAGCACAGCGAGACAGGCATTTCACGCGGGCCTCCCGGATCCGTAGCGTGGAAGGGCCCGCCGCTTCCGGCGGGCAGGGACGGAAGGGTCGCACGAGGTGAGGGACGAGTCGCAGACCGCCACGGGCGGCGCCGGGGCCGCGGCGGCGGGAGGGGGCGTCGCTCCGGCGGGTGCCGCCGTGGCGCTGCCGGAGGCCGCCGGTCCGCTGGCCTCGGCACCGGAGCACGGGCGACGGCCCGGGGACCGCCTCGGGCCGGTCGCGCTGGTCGTCGCGGGAGCCCTGTCGGTGCAGTTCGGCGCGGCGATCGCGGTCATGCTGATGCCCCGCACGGGCCCGCTCGGGGTCGTCACCCTGCGGCTGGCGCTGGCCGCCCTGGTGCTGCTCGCCGTGTGCCGGCCGCGGCTGCGCGGGTACGGGCGCGAGGACTGGGGCACGGTGGTCGCCTTCGGCACGGCCATGGGCGCGATGAACATCCTCTTCTACCAGGCAGTCGACCGGATTCCGCTGGGTGCCGCGGTCACCCTGGAGGTGCTCGGCCCGCTGGCGATGTCGGTGGTCGTCTCCCGGCGGCTGGTGAACCTGGTGTGGGCGGGACTGGCGCTCGGCGGCGTGTTCCTGCTCAGCGGCGGCGGCTTCGACCGGCTCGACCCCGTGGGTGCGCTGTTCGCCCTGGCCGCGGGCGCCATGTGGGCGGCGTACATCGTCTTCAGCGCCCGGACCGGGCGGCGCTTCCCGCAGGCGGACGGGCTGGCGCTGGCCATGGCCTTCGCCGCGCTGATCAGCCTCCCGCTGGGGGTCTGGGAGGCCGGGTCGAAGCTGCTGGTGCCCTCCACCCTCGGGCTGGGGCTCGCCGTGGCGCTGATGTCCTCCGTGCTGCCCTACACCCTGGAGCTGCTGGCCCTGCGGCGGCTCCCGGCGGCGACCTTCGCCGTGCTGATGAGCCTGGAGCCGGCGATCGCGGCGACCGCGGGGTTCCTGGTGCTGCACCAGGCGCTGTCCGCCGCCGACACGGCGGCGATCGCGCTGGTGGTCGCGGCGAGCATGGGGGCGGTCCGCACCCAGGGTGCGCCGGGCGGGCTTCCGCGCCGGGCCCGTACCCGGCGGCGCGCGCTGCGGACGAGGGCGCGCAGGGGCGGGTAGGGCCGCCCCGGGCCGGGGGCGGCGGGGGTCGGCTGCGAGGGGTCGGCGGCGGGGTCCGCCGCGCCGGCGCCGGGATCCTCGGTCGGCCTCCGCCCTGCCCCGGGCCGCCCTGGGCCGCCCCGGGCCGGGCCGTCCCCCGGCCCGAACCGGCCCGCACCCCGACCCCGCCCCTCGGACAAGCGTGCCCCTCGGACAAGCGTGCCCCTCGGACAAGCGCGCCCCCTCTGGCCGAAAATCAAAGCAAGCATGCTTGCTTGTTTTCCGGGACGCTGTCATGCTCCTGCGCACACCCCGACGTGACCCGCCGCCGTGCCCCCGAGGGAGCGCAACGTGTCCGAACCGGCCGCCGTACTCGACGACCTGCACCGCGAGAGCGAGGAACTCGACCGCCTGGTGGCGTCGCTGGAGCCCGCGCGCTGGGCCGAGCCGACCCCCGCCGCGGGATGGACGATCGCCCACCAGATCGCCCACCTCGCCTGGACCGACCGCGCCGCCCACCTCGCCGCCACCGACGCCGCCGGCTTCGCCGCAGAGGTCGAGAAGGCGCTCGCCGCCCCCGGGAGCTTCGTCGACGACGGGGCCGCCGAAGGCGCCGCCCTGCCGCCCGGAGAGCTGCTCGCCGGCTGGCGCCTGGGCCGTGAGCGCCTGCTCCGCGCGCTGCGCGAGGCCCCCGCAGGTGCCCGCTTCCCCTGGTACGGCCCGCCGATGAGCGCCGCGTCGATGGCCACCGCCCGCCTGATGGAGACCTGGGCGCACGGACAGGACGTGGCCGACGCGCTCGGCGTCCACCGGCCGCCCACCCCGCGCCTCGCCCAGATCGCCCGGCTCGGCGTGCGCACCCGGGACTTCGCGTTCGGGGTGCACGGGCTCACGCCCCCCGCCGAGCCCTTCCGGGTGGAACTGCACGGCCCGGACGGTACGACGACCGCCTTCGGCCCCGAGGACGCCCCGCAGCGGGTGACCGGCCCGCTCCTGGACTTCGCCCTGCTGGTCACCCAGCGCGCCCACCCCGAGGACCTCGGCCTGCGGGCCGAGGGCGCGGACGCCGGGCAGTGGCTGCGCATCGCCCAGGCGTTCGCCGGACCCCCCGGACCGGGCCGCGCCCCCGGTACCCGCGCCCGCGGCGCCGCCGGACCCGGGACGGCCGGGGCGTGAGCGGCCGGACCGCGGACGGCGCGGGCACCGACCGCCGGGCCCCGGGCGGCACCCGCCGCCCCCTGCGCATCGGGAACGCCTCCGGCTTCTACGGCGACCGCTTCCAGGCCGTCCGGGAGATGCTCACCGGCGGCCCGCTCGACGTCCTCACCGGCGACTACCTCGCCGAACTCACCCTTCTCATCCTCGGCCGCGACCGTCTGAAGGACCCCGGCCTCGGCTACGCCAGGACCTTCCTGCGCCAGCTGGAGGACACCCTCGGCCTCGCCCGCGAGCGCGGGGTGCGGATCGTCGTCAACGCCGGGGGCCTCAACCCCGCCGGACTCGCCGACGCCGTCCGCGCCCTCGCCGACCGGGTCGGCGTCCCCACCGCCGTCGCCCATGTGGAGGGCGACGACCTCGCCGCCCGCTTCCCCGGCGCGCTCACCGCCAACGCCTATCTCGGCGGCGCCGGGATCACCGCCTGCCTGGGCGCCGGCGCGGACGTCGTGGTGACCGGCCGCGTCACCGACGCGGCCCTGGTCACCGGACCCGCCGCCTGGTGGTTCGGCTGGGGCCCCGAGTCCTACGACGAGCTGGCCGGCGCGGTGGTCGCCGGGCACGTGCTGGAGTGCGGCACCCAGGCCACCGGCGGCAACTACTCCTTCTTCGCGGAGGCCGACGGCGGACGCGCCGTGCTCCGGCCCGGCTTCCCGGTCGCCGAGGTCCACGCCGACGGCAGCAGCGTGATCACCAAGCACCCGGGCACCGGCGGCTTCGTCGACACCGGCACCGTCACCGCCCAGCTGCTCTACGAGACGGCCGGTGCCCGCTACCCCGGACCGGACGCCACCGCCCGGCTCGACACCGTGCGCCTGGCACCCGACGGCCCCGACCGGGTGCGGATCTCCGGCGTGCGCGGCGAGGCCCCGCCACCGGCGCTCAAGGTCGGCCTGAACCGGCTCGGCGGGTGGCGCAACGAGGTGGTCTTCGTCCTCACCGGCCTCGACATCGACGCCAAGGCGGCCCTGGTGCGCGAGCAGCTCATGGACGCCCTCGGCGCCGACCGGCCGGCCGAGGTCCGCTGGGAGCTGGCCCGCACCGAGCACGAGGACGCCGACACCGAGGAGCGCGCCGCCGCCTATCTGCGCCTGGTGGTGCGCGACCCGGACGCCGAGCGGGTCGGCCGGGCCGTCAGCGGCGCCGCGATCGAGCTGGCCCTGGGCAGCTACCCCGGCTTCCACGTCACCGCCCCGCCCGGCAAGGGCACCCCCTACGGCGTCTTCGAGGCCGCGTACGTGGACGCGACCGAGGTGGCCCACACCGCCGTCCTGCCCGGCGGGGCCAGGACCCCCGTCCCGCCGCCCGCCCGGACCCGGCCCCTCGCACCCGTGCCGGAACCCGCCCTGCCCGAGCCGCTGCCGCCGGGCCCCACGCGCCGCGCCCCCCTCGGCCGGGTCCTCGGCGCGCGGAGCGGCGACAAGGGCGGCGACGCCAACATCGGCGTCTGGGCCCGCACCGAGGACGCCTGGCGCTGGCTGGCCCGCGAACTCACCGCGGACCGGCTGCGCGACCTGCTCCCCGAGACCGCCGCCCTCCCCGTGGAGCGGCACGTGCTGCCGGGACTGCGGGCCCTGAACTTCACCGTCACCGGGATCCTCGGCGAAGGCGTCGCCGCCCAGGCCCGGTTCGACCCCCAGGCCAAGGCGCTCGGCGAATGGCTGCGCGCCCGCTACGCCGACCTCCCGGAGGCCCTGCTGTGACCGTCCTCGGTACGGCCGTCGACCCGACGAGCCCGGAACACTCCGCCCGCCGGGCCGCGATGCTGGCCAGACTGACCGAGCTGGACGCCGAGCACGCCGGGGCCCTCGCGGGCGGCGGCCCGAAGTACGTCGAGAGGCACCGGGCGCGCGGCAAGCTGCTGGCCCGGGAGCGGATCGAGCTGCTGGTCGACCCCGACAGCCCCTTCCTGGAGCTGTCGCCGCTCGCCGGCTGGGGCAGCGACTACCCCGTCGGGGCGTCCGTGGTCACCGGGATCGGCGTGGTCGAGGGCGTGGAGTGCCTGATCACCGCCAACGACCCCACCGTGCGCGGCGGGGCGTCCAACCCCTGGACGCTGAAGAAGATCCTGCGCGCCAACGAGATCGCCTCCGCCAACCGCCTGCCGGTCGTCTCCCTCGTCGAGTCCGGCGGCGCGGACCTGCCCTCCCAGAAGGAGATCTTCATCCCCGGCGGTGCGCTCTTCCGGGACCTGACCCGGCTGTCGGCCACCGGTATCCCCACCGTCGCCGTGGTGTTCGGCAACTCCACCGCGGGCGGGGCCTATGTGCCGGGGATGTCCGACCACACCGTGATGATCAAGGAGCGGTCGAAGGTCTTCCTGGGCGGTCCGCCGCTGGTCCGGATGGCCACCGGGGAGGTCAGCGACGACGAGTCCCTCGGCGGCGCCGAGATGCACGCCCGCACCTCCGGCCTCGCCGACCACTACGCCGTCGACGAGCAGGACGCGCTGCGCCAGGCCCGGCGCATCGTCGCCCGCCTCAACCACCGCAAGGCGCACCCCGATCCGCCCGCCGCCGAGCCCCCGAGGTACCCGGGCGAGGAGCTGCTCGGGATCGTCCCCGAGGACCTCAGGACCCCCTTCGACCCCCGCGAGGTGATCGCCCGGCTCGTCGACGCCTCCGACTTCGACGAGTTCAAGCCCCTGTACGGGACCAGCCTGGTGACCGGCTGGGCGCGGCTGCACGGCTACCCGGTGGGCGTCCTCGCCAACGCCCGCGGTGTGCTGTTCTCCGCCGAGTCGCAGAAGGCCGCCCAGTTCGTCCAGCTCGCCGACCGGCGCGACATCCCGCTGCTGTTCCTGCACAACACCACCGGCTACATGGTCGGCAGCCGGTACGAGCAGGGCGGCATCATCAAGCACGGCGCCATGATGATCAACGCCGTCTCCAACGCGAAGGTGCCTCGTCTGTCCGTCCTGATGGGCTCCTCCTACGGCGCCGGGCACTACGGCATGTGCGGCCGCGCCTACGACCCGAGGTTCCTCTTCGCCTGGCCCAGCGCCAAGTCGGCGGTGATGGGCCCCCAGCAGCTGGCCGGGGTCCTGTCGATCGTCGCGCGGGCCTCCGCCGAGGCCAAGGGCACCCCCTACGACGAGGAGGCCGACGCCGGGCTGCGGGCCGTGGTCGAGGCGCAGATCGAGGCCGAGTCCCTGCCCGCCTTCCTGTCCGGGCGGCTGTACGACGACGGGGTGATCGACCCGCGCGACACCCGCACGATCCTCGGCCTGTGCCTGTCCGCGATCCACACCGCTCCAGTCGAGGGCGCCCGCGGCGGCTTCGGCGTCTTCCGGATGTGAGGCCCATGATCACCACCGTCCTCGTCGCCAACCGCGGCGAGATCGCCTGCCGGGTCTTCCGGACCTGCCGGACCCGGGGGATGGCCACCGTCGCCGTCCACTCGGACGCCGACGCCGGGGCCCTGCACGTCCGGGAGGCCGACGCGGCCGTCCGCCTGCCCGGCTCCACCCCCGCGGAGACCTATCTGCGCGGCGACGCGATCGTGAAGGCCGCACTCGCCGCGGGTGCGGACGCCGTCCACCCCGGGTACGGGTTCCTCTCCGAGAACGCGGGCTTCGCCCGGGCCGTCGAGGACGCGGGCCTGGTGTGGATCGGCCCGCCCCCCGGCGCGATCGAGGCCATGGCCTCCAAGACCCGGGCCAAGGAGCTGATGGGCGTCACCCCGCTGACCGAGGTCACCGAGGACGACCTGCCCGTGCTGGTGAAGGCCGCCGCGGGCGGCGGCGGACGCGGCATGCGGGTGGTGCGCACCCTCGCCGAACTGCCCGGCGCCCTGGCGGCCGCCCGCGCGGAGGCCGCGTCCGCCTTCGGCGACGGGGAGGTCTTCACCGAGCCGTACGTGGAGGACGGCCGCCATGTCGAGGTGCAGGTGCTGGCCGACGCCCACGGCACGGTCTGGGTCCTCGGCACCCGCGACTGCTCCCTCCAGCGGCGGCACCAGAAGGTCGTGGAGGAGTGCCCGGCGCCGGGCCTGGACCCGGGCCTCACCGCCTCGCTCCACGCCTCCGCGGTGTCCGCCGCCCGGGCCGTGGGCTACCGGGGCGCCGGTACGGTCGAGTTCCTCGTCGGCACGGACGGGCGGGCGCACTTCCTGGAGATGAACACCCGCCTCCAGGTCGAACACCCCGTCACCGAGGCCGTGTTCGGCGTGGACCTGGTCGCCCTCCAACTGGACGTGGCCGCGGGCGGGGCCCTCCCGCCCGAGCCCCCGGCCCCGCGCGGCCACGCGGTCGAGGCCCGCCTCTACGCCGAGGACCCCGCCGCCGGGTGGGCCCCGCAGACGGGCGTGCTCCACGCGCTGGACGTCCCCGAGGCCCCCCGGGCACCCGGACCGGAGGGCGGCGGGCCGTCCGGGATCCGGGTCGACACCGGCTACACCGCGGGCGACACCATCGGGATCCACTACGACCCCATGATCGCCAAGGTGGTGGCCTGGGCGCCCACCCGCGGGGAAGCGGTGCGGCGCCTCGCCCACGCCCTGGAGCGGGCCCGCGTCCACGGCCCCGTGACCAACCGCGAGCTGCTCGTCCGCTCCCTGCGGCACCCCGGCTTCACCGACCCCGGCCGGCTCGGCACCGGCTTCTACGAGCGCCACCTGGACCGGCTCACGGAGCCCGGCGCCGGTGCCGGGCTCGCCGCCGTCGCCGCCGCCCTCGCGGGGGCGGCCGCCCGGGCCGGGCGCTTCGGCGGAGCCTGGCGCAACCTGCCCTCCCAGCCCCAGAGCGCGGCGTTCACCGCCCAGGGCGACCCGGACACCGTGCACGAGGTCCGCTACCGCCCCCTGCGCGAGGGCGGCTTCGCCCTGGAGGACCGGCCCGGGGTGAAGGTCCTGGCCGCCGCACCCGACCGGGTCCGGCTGGAGGCCGAGGGCATCGCCCGGGAGTTTGCCGTCACCTCCTACGGCGACGGCCGCGTCCACGTCGACGGCCCGCTCGGGCACCACGCGCTCCTCCCGCGCCCCCGCTTCACCGACCCCGCCCTGCGCGTCGAGCCCGGCTCGCTGCTCGCCCCCATGCCCGGCACCGTGGTCCGCCTGGGCGAGGGCGTCGAGGAGGGAGCGCAGGTCGCCGAGGGGCAGCCCCTCGTCTGGCTGGAGGCCATGAAGATGGAGCACCGCATCGACGCTCCCGCCTCCGGCACGCTCACCGCACTGCACGCCCGCCCCGGCCGCCAGGTCGAGGTCGGCACCCTGCTCGCCGTCGTGCACGACGTCCCCTCGAACGTCCCGCCAGCACAGGAGGCATCCGGATCATGAGCCCCGCCACGAGCACCATGGAGAGCCAGGAGCACCGCGACCTGCGCGCCGCCGTCGCCGCCCTCGCCCACCGCCACGGTCCCGGCTACGACCGCGCCGCCCTGTGGGCGGAGGCGGGCAAGCTCGGCTACCTCGGCGTCAACCTGCCCGAGGAGTACGGCGGGGGAGGCGGCGGCATCAGCGAACTCTCCCTCGTCCTGGAGGAGTCCGGGGCCGCGGGCTGCCCGCTGCTGATGATGATCGTCTCGCCCGCCATCTGCGCCACCGTCATCGCCCGCTTCGGCACCGACGAGCAGAAGCGCACCTGGCTGCCCGGGCTCGCCGACGGCTCTCTCACCATGGCCTTCGGCATCACCGAGCCCGACGCGGGCTCCAACTCCCACCGGATCACCACCACCGCCCGCCGCGACGGCGGCGACTGGGTGCTCACCGGCCGGAAGGTCTTCGTCTCCGGGGTCGACATCGCCGACGCCACCCTGATCGTGGGCCGCACCGAGGACGCCCGCACCGGCCGGCTCAAGCCCTGCCTGTTCATCGTGGAGCGCGATGCCGAGGGCTTCGGGCGCACCGCCATCGACATGGAACTCCAGGCGCAGGAGCAGCAGTTCGAACTCGTCCTGGACGACGTCCGGCTGCCCGCCGGGGCGCTGGTCGGCGAGGAGGACGCCGGACTGCTCCAGCTCTTCGCCGGCCTCAACCCCGAACGCATCATGACGGCCGCCTTCGCCATCGGCATGGGGCGCCACGCGCTCTCCCGCGCCGTGGCGTACGCCAAGGAGCGCCGGGTGTGGAAGGACCCCATCGGCGCCCACCAGGCGATCGCCCACCCCCTCGCCCAGGCGCACATCGAACTGGAGCTGGCCCGGCTGATGATGCAGAAGGCCGCCGCGCTGTACGACGCGGGCGACGACGCCGGGGCGGGCGAGGCGGCCAACATGGCCAAGTACGCGGCGGGCGAGGCGTGCGTCCGGGCCGTCGACCAGGCCGTGCACACCCTCGGCGGCAACGGGCTCACCCGGGAGTACGGGCTGGCGAGGCTGATCGCCGCCTCCCGCGTCGCCAGGATCGCGCCGGTCAGCCGCGAGATGATCCTCAACTACGTCTCCCACCAGTCCCTGGGTCTCCCCAAGTCCTACTGAGAGCCGTCATCCTGGCCGTCCACAACCGCAGGGAGGGCCCATGGTGTTCCGCAGCAGCCACGCCGACGTCCCGGCCGTCGTCGAACCCGTCCACGAGGCCGTGCTCGGCCGCGCGGCCGGGTACGGCGACGCCGTCGCCCTCGTCGACGGCGTGAACGGCACCACCGTCACCTACCGGCAGCTCGACCTGTTCCACCGCGGCATCGCCGCCGCGCTCGCCGCCGCCGGGCTGCGCAAGGGCGACGTCCTCGCCCTGCACAGCCCCAACACGATCGCCTACCCGGCCGTGTTCCACGGGGCGAGCCGCGCGGGCGCGGTCGTCACCACCGTCCATCCGCTGGCCACCGCCGAGGAGTTCGCCAAGCAGCTCCGGGACTCCTCGGCCCGCTGGATCGTCACCGTCTCCCCGCTGCTGGAGGTGGCCCGCCGGGCCGCCGAACTCGTGGGGGGCATCGAGGAGATCTTCACCTGCGACCGCGCCGAGGGGCACACCTCCGTCATCGACATGTTCACCTCGACCGCCCCGCAGCCCGAGGTGGCGATCGACCCCGCCGAGGACCTGGCCGCCCTGCCCTACTCCTCGGGCACCACCGGGGTGCCCAAGGGCGTCATGCTCACCCACCGCTCCCTCGCCACCAACCTCGGGCAGCTCGACCCCTTCATCCCGATGGGCCCCGGCGACCGGATCCTCGCCGTGCTGCCCTTCTTCCACATCTACGGCCTCACCGCCCTGATGAACGCGCCCCTGCGGAACGGGGCTACCGTGGTGGTGCTGCCCCGCTTCGACCTGGAGACCTTCCTCGGCGCGATCCAGCAGCACCGCATCGACGGCCTGTACGTCGCGCCGCCGATCGTGCTCGCGCTCGCCAAGCACCCGGCCGTCGACGGCTACGACCTGTCCTCGCTGCGGTACGTGGTCTCGGCCGCCGCCCCGCTCGACGCCGAACTGGCCGAGGCGTGCGCCAAGCGCCTGGGCCTGCCGCCGGTCCGGCAGGCCTACGGGATGACGGAGCTGTCGCCCGGCACCCATGTGGTGCCGCTGACCGAGCCCGACCCGCCCCGGGGCTCGGTGGGCCTGCTCCTGCCCAGCACCGAGATGCGGCTGCTCGCGCTGGACGGCTCCGGCCGGGACGTCGGCGAGGGGGAGGAGGGGGAGATCGCCATCCGGGGCCCGCAGGTGATGAAGGGCTACCTGGGGCGGCCCGAGGCCACCGCGGACATGATCGACGCCGAGGGCTGGGTGCACACCGGCGACGTCGGACGCGTCGACGGCGGGGGCTGGCTCTACGTGGTCGACCGGGTCAAGGAGCTGATCAAGTACAAGGGCTACCAGGTGGCCCCCGCCGAACTGGAGGCGCTGCTGCTGACCTGCGAGGCGATCGCGGACGCGGCCGTCATCGGGGTGGCCGGCGCGGACGGGGGCGAGGTGCCCAAGGCGTACGTGGTCCGGCAGCCGGGGGCCGAGGAACTGGACGAGGCGGCGGTGATGGCCTTCGTCGCCGAGCGCGTCGCCCCCTACAAGAAGGTCCGGCAGGTGGAGTTCACCGCGGCCATCCCCCGGGCGGCCTCGGGGAAGATCCTCCGCCGGGAGCTGCGCGACCGCGAACGCGGCGGCAGGTAGGGCATGCCCCGGGAGCCCCGCCCGGCCCCGGGCGCCGGTGGCGCGCGCCCGCCGCGTTCCCCCGGCCGGGTGCGCACGCCCGGTGCGAGGGCGGTCCTCCGCCGGGCGGGCGCACGGGACGCCGCCGGGTGGGCGCCCGTACGGGACGCCGCGCGCCCCGCCGCCCGGGGCCGGACGGCGCCGCTCCCGGAAACACGCCCAGGCCGGCCCCGGGCGCGCCCGACCCGGCGCGCCCCGGCCGGCGACCGGGCGGGGGACGTCCCCGGCCGGGCAGCCGGGACCGCGCGGCCCGCGGTCCCTCTCTCGAAGGAGCGTCGTATGAGCGTGGCCACCAGCAGCGACCGGGGCGTCACCACCCTGGCCCTCGACAACCCGGGCAACCGCAACGCACTGTCGGCCGCCCTGGTCACCGAGCTCGCCGAGGCGCTCGAGGCCTGCGCGGAGGACCCGTCCGTGCGGGCGGTGGTCCTCACCCACACCGGGTCCACCTTCAGCTCGGGGGCGGACCTGAAGGCACCGCCCAGCCCGTACGCCTTCGTCGCCCTGCTGCGGCGGATCGTGGCCCTGCCCAAGCCGGTCGTCGCCCGGGTGGCGGGGCATGTGCGGGCGGGCGGCCTCGGCCTGGTCGGGGCCTGCGACATCGCCGCCGCCACCTCCGCCTCCGACTTCGCCTTCACCGAGGTGCGCCTCGGGGTGGCGCCCGCGGTGATCTCCCTTCCGCTGCTGCCCCGGATGGAGCCGAGGGCCGCCGAGCGCCTCTACCTCACCGGGGAGCGCTTCGACGCGGCCGAGGCCGTCCGCAGCGGGCTGCTCACCCTGGCCGCGGACGACGTGGACACGGCGCTCGCCCCGCTGCTCGACGCGCTCCGCAAGGGCTCCCCGCAGGGGCTGGCGGCCGCGAAGCGACTGGTCGCGGCTAGGGTGCTGGAGACCTTCGACCGGGACGCGGAAGACCTGGTGCAGCGGTCGGCGACGCTGTTCGCCTCGGCCGAGGCGCGCGAAGGGATGACGGCCTTCCTCGAACGACGGGATCCCGCATGGGTGTTGTGACCTCCTCCCCGCCGCCGTCCGGCCCCAAGCAGGACCGCAGCCGGGCAACCAGGCAGCGGCTCCTCCAGGCCGCCGTCGACTGCCTGGCCGAGGTCGGCTGGGCGGGGTCGACGGTCTCGGTGGTGGCCGAGCGGGCCGGGGTGTCGCGGGGGGCCGCCCAGCACCACTTCCCGACCCGGGAGGACCTCTTCACGGCGGCCGTGGAGTACGTGGCCGAGGAGCGCTCCGGGGCCCTGCGGGAGCTGGCGCCCCGGGACCGGTCCGAGGTCGTCGCCGCTCTCGTCGACCTCTACACCGGACCGCTGTTCCGGGCGGCGCTGCAGCTGTGGGTGGCGGCCTCCGACGAGGAGCAGCTGCGGCCCCGGGTGACCGAGCTGGAGGCCCGTGTCGGCCGGGAGACCCATCGCATGGCGGTCCGGCTGCTGGGCGCGGACGAGTCGGTGCCGGGTGTGCGGGAGACCGTGCAGGGCCTGCTGGACATGGCCCGCGGACTGGGGCTGGCGAACCTGCTCACCGACGACGAGGCGCGGCGGCGCCGGGTCGTCGCCCAGTGGGCGGAGCTGGTCGACGGGGCGCTCGGGCACGGCTGACCCCGCGCGGCGGCACCTCCGCCAGGGTGTGTGATGCAGATCACATGACGGCTTCGCGGGGCGCAGTAGGCTTCTCGCATGCTCCTGCTCGTACGCCGCCGCCACGTGGACCTGCTCCGCGTCACGAGCACGGGCTGTCGGCCCGGCGCCTGACCGGCCCCGCAGCCCCCGGCCCCTCGCCCCACGGCGACCCCCGCCCCCGCCCACCCGGCGGCCGCGGGGGACCTGCTCACCCCGCGGACGCACCCCATGTCGCACAGCACCCCACCGCCCCACCCCTCCCCGCCGGCCCCGACGGCACGCGCGGACTCCCCCGCCGGACCCGGCGGGAGCCCGCCGGCCCCGGACCAGCTCCCGGTGATCGACCTCTCCGCCGCCGACGGCACCCGCGCCGACCGGCGCCGGTTCCTGGCCGGGCTGCACACCGCCGCGCACCGCGTCGGCTTCTTCCAGCTCGTCGGCCACGGCGTCACCGAGGCCGAGACCGCCGCGCTGACCGGTGCGATGCGCTCCTTCTTCGCCCTGCCGGAAGCCGACCGGCTCGCCCTCGACAACGTGAACTCACCGCACTTCCGCGGCTACACCCGGACCGGGGACGAGCGCACCGGCGGCAGCCGCGACTGGCGCGACCAGCTCGACATCGGCGCCGAGCGGCCCGCCCGCGCGCCCGGCCCCGGCGAGCCCGCCTACTGGTGGCTCCAGGGCCCCAACCAGTGGCCCGAGGCACTGCCCGAGCTGCGCACCGCCGCCCTCGCCTGGATCGAGCGGCTCTCCGCGGTGGCCGAGCGGCTGCTCCACGCACTGCTCGCCTCGATCGGAGCCGACCCCGGCTTCTACGACGACGCCTTCGGCGAGGGCGCCCACCCCCATCTGAAGCTGGTCCGCTACCCGGGCAGCCCCTCGGACGGCAGCGGCCAGGGCGTCGGCGCCCACCGCGACTACGGCTTCCTGACCCTGCTCCTCCAGGACGAGGTCGGCGGCCTGGAGGTGGAGCGCGAGGACGGCCGCTTCCACGGGGTCCCGCCGCTGCCGGGCGCCTTCGTGGTCAACCTCGGCGAGCTGCTGGAGGTGGCCACCGACGGCTACCTGAAGGCCACCCACCACCGGGTGGTGAGCCCGCCGGGCGCCCGGGAGCGGTTCTCGGTCCCCTTCTTCTACAACCCGCGCCTCGACGCCCGGATCGACCCGCTGGTCTTCCCGCACGCCGGGACGGCCCCCGGGGTGACGGCCGACCCGGCCAACCCGCTGTTCGCCGAGTACGGCAGGAACGAGCTGAAGGGGAAGGTCCGCGCCCACCCGCTGGTCGCGGCCCGCCACCACCCCGGGCTGGTGGACCCGGGGCGTCAGCCGACGATGTCCCCGTAGCCGGAGATCTCCCGCGGGTCGCGGGCGCCGGGGCCGACGTAGCGGGCCGAAGGGCGGACCAGGCGGCCGGTGCGCTTCTGCTCCAGGATGTGCGCCGACCACCCGGCGGTCCGGGCACAGGTGAACATCGAGGTGAACATGTGCGCCGGGACCTCGGCGAAGTCCAGCACGATCGCCGCCCAGAACTCCACGTTCGTCGCCAGGACCCGGTCGGGGCGGCGGTTGTGCAGCTCCTCCAGCGCGGCTTTCTCCAGGGCCTCCGCCACCTCGAAGCGCGGCGCGGCCAGCTCCCGGGCGGTACGGCGCAGCACCCGGGCCCGCGGGTCCTCCGCGCGGTAGACGCGGTGGCCGAAGCCCATCAGGCGCTCGCCCTTGTCCAGCGCCTGCCGGACGTAGCCCGCGGCGTCGCCGGTGCGCTCGATCTCCTCGATCATGCCCAGCACCCGGGAGGGCGCCCCGCCGTGCAGCGGGCCGGACATCGCGCCCACCGCGCCGGAGAGCGCGGCCGCCACGTCGGCGCCCGTGGAGGCGATGACGCGGGCGGTGAAGGTGGAGGCGTTCATCCCGTGCTCGGCGGCCGAGGTCCAGTAGGCGTCCACGGCCTTCACATGGCGGGGGTCCGGCTCGCCGCGCCAGCGGATCATGAAGCGCTCCACCACGGACTGCGCCTTGTCGATCTCGCTCTGCGGCACCATCGGCAGACCCTGGCCGCGGGCACTCTGTGCCACGTAGGACAGGGCCATCACGGCGGCGCGCGCCAGGTCCTCGCGGGCCTGGGCGGCATCGATGTCCAGAAGCGGTTTCAGGCCCCACACCGGGGCCAGCATGGCCAGCGCGGACTGCACGTCGACACGGATGTCACCGGAGTGGACGGGGATCGGGAAGGGCTCCGCGGGAGGCAGGCCGGGGTCGAAGGCCCCGTCCACCAGCAGGCCCCACACCTTGCCGAAGGAGACGCTGCCCACGAGGTCCTCGATGTCGACGCCCCGGTAGCGGAGGGAGCCGCCCTCCTTGTCCGGTTCGGCGATCTCCGTCTCGAACGCGACGACTCCTTCGAGCCCAGGTACGAAGTCGGACATCAGGCGGCTCCTCACGGTGGTTGCGGCAGGCACGGGTCGGACACCCCGGTGATTCCCCGTCCGGGCGGTCGTCACCCTGCCGCCGTTCAACGGGCTGTATGGAGGCCACAGTGACCCGACCCAAGATTTTGGCCGGTCCCGCCGATGCGGGGAAGCGTGAGATCCGGCACACTGCCCCGGCCTCCGCAGGAGGATTGGCGGCACTCGGTGCCGGGCAGAATAGGCCCGCCGAACCGGGCTCCACTCCCACCGGACGGCCCGCTGCGGCAGGATGACCCCCGTGACCGACGACCACGCCGCACCCAGCCCCGGCACCCCGGACGTGACCGTCTCCGGCCTGCCGGTCCCCGACCCCGCAGAGACCGGGCTCGTCGTCCCCGACCCCGCCGTGATGCGCGAGCAGTACCGCTCGACGGCCCTGGACGAGCAGGCGCTGGCCCGGGGGCCGATGGAGCAGTTCGCCCGCTGGTTCGCCGAGGCGGCCGCCGCCGCGCTGCTCGAACCGAACGCCATGGTCGTCTCCACGGCCACCCCCGGCGGGCGCCCCTCCTCGCGCACGGTGCTGCTGAAGAAGTACGACGAGCGGGGCTTCGTCTTCTTCACCAACTACGCCTCCCGCAAGGGCCGCGAGATCGACGCCAACCCGCAGGTCTCGCTGCTCTTCCCCTGGCATGCGCTGGCCCGCCAGGTCATCGTCTCCGGGACGGCCGTCCGCATCGGGCGCGCGGAGACGGCCGCCTACTTCCACAGCCGCCCGCACGGCTCGCAGCTGGGCGCCTGGGCCAGCGACCAGTCCGCGGTGATCCCCTCCCGCGGGGACCTGGTCCGGCGCTACGAGGAGCTCGCCGCCCGCCACCCCGAGGGCAGCGAGGTGCCGGTGCCCGGCCACTGGGGCGGTATCCGGGTCGTGCCGGAGGCCGTCGAGTTCTGGCAGGGCCACGAGAACCGGCTCCACGACCGGCTCCGCTACGCCAAGGAGGAGGACGGCGGCTGGCGGGTGGAGCGCCTGGCGCCCTGAGCCGTCCACGCGGCGCCCGGCTCCCCGGAGAACGCAGACGACCCGCGGGCCTTGGTCCCTCCGTCCGGACGGAGGGAGCCGGCCGGACGTACCGGCGGCCCGCGGGTCGGGTGACTGCTGGGAATTTCGGCAGGCGGCCTGCCGAGGCACACAGAGTGCGACGGCAGGCGTCAGCCCGCAGTCACCTCACGAGTCCGAAAAGAAACCATGTTTTCGGATCACCTCCTTTCGCGTGTACCCACAGACTAGGAAGGCGCGCGAAGGGGTTCAAGGGATTTCTTCGGGCCCTGGCCTCCGGCTGCCGCCGGTGCTCCGCCCCGGGCCCGGAACGGCCTGCGGTCCCCGGGTCCCTCCGCCGCACCCGGGCCCCATGCCGGGCGGCCCCCGCGTGCACCGCCACCGTGCGCCCCCGCGCGCCGGTCCCCGCGCCCCGCGCGCCGATGCGATCCGCAGCGGCCTCCCGGGCGTTTCGGCGAAGGGCGTGTGGTTCAGGTCACGTTGGCGTTGAATGAGTCCCGCCGTATCGGCATACGCGGACGCGTCCTTCAGGGGGACCGGGATGAGTGCTTCCAGGAGCGGGATCACCGGCGGGGTCGGGGCGGAGGGAGCGGAACCGGCACCGCGCCCGGCGGCCTCCGGGCCGCCGGGCGCCGACCTCCTCGCCGCACTCCTCGACGGCATGGACGCCGCGCTGTGCGCCCTGGACGCCCGGGGCAGGGTGACCCACTGGAACCGGGAGGCCGAGCGGGTCCTCGGCTGGTCGGCCGCGGAGGCCGTCGGGCGCCTCGGCTTCACCGGGTGGGCCGTGCGCGACGCCGACGCCGACGAGGTGCGCGCCGGGCTGCTGGCGGCCATGGACGCCCCCGGGCGGCAGGTGCGGGAGTTCGCCCTGGTGCGCAAGGACGGCGGCCGGGTCCTGGTGCGTACCCAGTCCTCCCGGGTGCTCGGCGCCGACGGGCGCCCCGCGGGGGTGTACTGCGCCTTCGGCGAGGTGCACGCGCAGATCGACCTGGAGCGGTCCATCGCCCTGAGCGAGGCCCTGTTCGAGGAGGCGGCCTGGGGCGTGGTCCTGCTCGACGTGGACCTCCGTCCCGCCGTGGCCAACGCGCAGGCGGTGCGCCTGCTCGGCGCCGCGCACCGCTCCGCCGTCCTCGGCCGCCCGCTCGGCGCGCTGCTCCGCGAGGGCGCCGAGGAACTGGAGGGGGCCCTGGCGCACGTCCTGGCCGAAGGGCCCCCGCGCGGACCGGCCGACCTCTGGGTGCGGACGGCGGCCGAGGGCGCCGGGCGCCGCTGCTGGCACGGCGGCTTCGTGCGCCTCGCCTCCCCCCTCGCCCAGCGGCCGGTGCCCCTGGGCGTGGGCTGGCTGTTCCAGGACGTCACCGCCGCCCGCCTCGCCGAACGGGAGGCCGACCGGCTGCGCTTCCGCACCGGGCAGCTCCACCGGGCGGGCCGGGCGGCGGCCGAGTGCGAGGACGGGAGGGAGGCCGCGGCGGTCTGCGCGGACTTCGCCCTGGCGGGCTTCGCCGACCATGTGCTGGTCGACACGGTGGGCGAGGGCCGGCGCCTGGTGCGCGCCCTCGCCTCGCCCCCGGGGGCGGCGGGCCCCGCCGCGGGCCCCGCGGGCGGCGGTCTGCCGGTGCCCTATGCACCGGGGCACCCGGTGCTGCGGGCGATGGAGCGGCTGGGGCCGGTGCGGGCCGGCGCCGGGGAAGGCGACGCGGCGGAGGGCTGGGCGCGGCGGCTGCGGTGGCCCGCGGGCACCGTGCACGCCCTCGCCACCGTGCTGCGCCACCGGGGCCGCACGGTCGGGGCGGTCACCTTCCTGAGGTCCGCGAGCCGCCCCGCCTTCGACCGCCCGGACGCCGTGTACGCGGAGAGCGTGGCGGCGCTGATCGCCTCGGCCCTCGGGCCCGACGCCGGGCGGCCCCCGGCCTGAGGGGAGCGCTCGCCCGGCCTGAGGGGAGCCCGCGCCCGGCCGTCCCGCGGTGCTCAGTTCCGGTAGAAGATCCGGTCCCGGTACTCGGTCATGACCCTGCCGTTCCACTCGTGTCCGCCGTCCACGTTGCCCGAGCGCAGCAGCGGGGGCTCGATGCCGCGCTCGGCCAGCTGCTCGGCGGCGGCCGCCATGGTCGCCTGCATCAGCGCGCTGGTCACCACCGTGGACGCGGGCGCGAACGGCGCCTCGATCCCCTCGTGGGTGAGCTCGGCGTCCCCGACGGCGATCTTGGAGTCCAGGACGATGTCGCAGTGGTCCTTGAGGAAGGTGCCCGAGGCGTGCCGCGAGCGGGTCTCCTCCGCGTAGGCGACCGAGGTCACGCCGATCACGGTCAGCCCGAGCGCACGGGCGTTGATCGCCATCTCGACGGGCAGCGCGTTGCGCCCCGACAGGGAGATGATCACGAGCAGGTCGCCCTCGGTGGCGGGGCTGGAGTCCAGCACGGCGCCGGCCAGCCCGTCCACCCGCTCCAGTGCCGAGCCCAGGGTGGCCGGCACGACATCGACCCCGACCGCGCCGGGCACCGTGAGGAGGTTCATCAGGGCGAGGCCGCCCGCCCGGTAGACGACGTCCTGCGCGGCGAGGGAGGAGTGGCCCGCGCCGAAGGCGAACAGCCGCCCGCCCGCGGCCACGGTGTCCGCGACGGCCGCCCCGGCTGCCGCGATGCGGGCGGCCTCCTCGTCCCTGGTGCGCTGCAGCAGACCGATGGCGGCGTCGAAGAACCGACCGGCCAGCTTGCTCTCGCTCATCGCCGAGCCCTTTCCGAAGGTGGTGTCGAGGGTAGTGCGCGCCGGCGCCGTGACCGGAATCGTGCTCCGGCTCCGGGAGGGCGTCTGTGCCGCGGATCACGGTGAGGTCTGGACCATTGCTCTGTCAATAGAGCGCGGGCGCCCCGGTGGGGCGGAGCCGGCCCGTGGCCGGGCCCCGACCCCGTGCGATGCGGTCTCTCCCCGTGCGCGGCACGGTTGTCGGCGGGATGCGCAAGAATTGAGGCCGGGGCCATGCACGACGTTTCCACGCCACAGCATCGAGGGGCACGTATGTCCGGACTGATCGACACGACGGAGATGTATCTCCGCACCATCCTCGAGCTAGAGGAGGAAGGTGTGGTGCCCATGCGGGCCCGTATCGCGGAACGGCTGGACCAGAGCGGACCCACGGTCAGCCAGACCGTCGCCCGCATGGAGCGCGACGGGCTCGTCACCGTCGCCGGCGACCGCCACCTGGAGCTCACCGAGGACGGGCGGCGGCTGGCGACCCGGGTGATGCGCAAGCACCGGCTCGCCGAGTGCCTGCTGGTCGACGTCATCGGCCTGGAGTGGGAGCAGGTCCACGCGGAGGCCTGCCGCTGGGAGCACGTCATGAGCGAGGCCGTCGAGCGCCGGGTGCTGGAGCTGCTGCGCCACCCGACGGAGTCGCCCTACGGCAACCCCATCCCCGGTCTGGAGGAGCTCGGCGAGCAGTCGGAGGCCGACCCCTTCCTCGACGAGAGCATGGTCTCGCTCGCCGAGCTGGCACCGGGGCCGGACGGCAAGACGGTGGTCGTGCGCCGGATCGGCGAGCCCATCCAGACCGACGCGGCCCTGATGCACACCCTGCGCCGGTCCGGAGTGCAGCCCGGTTCGGTGGTCAGCGTGACGGAGTCGCCCGGCGGTGTGCTGGTCGGCAGCAGCGGTGAGGCCGCGGAGCTGACCGCGGACGTCGCCGCCCATGTCTTCGTGGCCAAGCGGTAGGCGCCGTTTCGGGCCGTCCCGGCGGGCCCGTGCGCCGGAGGGCGCACGGGCCCGCGGTGCGTTCCGGGAGCTGCGGTGCGTTCCGGGGCCCGTCGCGCTCACGGGTGGGCCGACGCGGGCCCCGCACCCGCGGCGGCCGCACCGGCGGCCCGCGAGGCACCCGCGCACGGTGCCGCGGCGCCGCGCCGGGGCACGGGCGCCGGGGTGCGTGCCGCGGCCGCCGGGCCGGGATGCGCTCCCGCGGTGGCGCTTTCCCCGCGGAACGCCAGCGGCCGGGCGGATCGCGTGCCACTCTGAAGCCGAGGCATATGACGTGAGCCGGGGAGGGGAGCCGCGGTGGTGCGCCCTGGGTCGTGTGCTGCCGGTGCAGCGCGGAGGGCCCCGGCACCCTGGGGTGCCGGGGCCCTGTCCTCCCCTGCGCCGGCCTGGAGCCCCGAGCTCCCGAGGCCGGTCCCTTGCGGACCGTTTTTCCCCGAGCGGTCCGCCTCCCGGAGGAAATCTCCCCCCGCTCGCCGCGTCCAATCCACCACGGCCGTCACCCGAACGAGGGTTGTTGCGTGGCAGAACCGCGTTTTCGAATAAGAGTTCGATAGTCTGGACGGGCTCCGGAAGGGCCACCGACGCGGGGGAGGGAAGAGGGGGTGCCAGGATCATGGTGAGGCGCACGGACGTGATCGGCGCGGGCGGCGTTCGCCTCGCCGCCTGGGAGTTCGCCGATCCGCTCAAGGGCCCCGGGGGCCACGGGCAGGCGGACGCCCCCGGTGTCCTCCTGCTCCACGGGCTGATGGGCCGGGCCTCCCACTGGGCGTCGACCGCCCGCTGGCTCGCGGAGCGCCACCGCGCCGTGGCGCTCGACCAGCGCGGGCACGGGCGCAGCGGCAAGCCCGCCGAGGGCCCCTACACGCGGGAGGCCTACCTCGCCGACGCGGAGGCCGCCGTCGAGCAGCTGGGCCTCGCCCCGGTGACCCTGATCGGCCACGGGATGGGAGCGCTGACCTCCTGGCAGCTCGCCGCCCTGCGCCCCGACCTCGTGCGCGCCCTGGTGGTCTGCGACATGCGCGCCTCGGCGCTGGGCGCGGCCTCGCAGCGGGAGTGGGAGGCGTGGTTCCGGTCCTGGCCGGTGCCGTTCGCCACCCTCGCCGACGTCCGCAGGTGGTTCGGCGAGGACGACCCCTGGGCCGAGCGCCCGAGCGCGGCCCGCGGCGAGTACTTCGCCGAGGTGATGGCCGAGCAGGCGGACGGCTGGCGCCCGGTGTTCGACGTGGCCCACATCCTCGCCTCCCGCGAGGCATGGGCCCTCCACGCGCACTGGGAGGAGCTCGCCCAGGTGTCCTGCCCGGCCCTGGTGGTACGCGGCCCGGACGGGAAGCTCGGCCGGGCGGAGGCGCAGGAGATGGTGCGGGTCCTGCCGCGCGGCAGCTACGGAGAGGTCCCCGACGCGGGCCACCTCGTCCACCACGACCGGCCGGACGGCTGGCGCGCGGTGGTCGAGCCCTTCCTGGACTCCCTCCGGGAGGTCTGAGCGGGGCCGGGCCGCCCGGCCGGGCGGCCCGGCGGTCAGCCCCTGGTCACCGCGGCCAGGATCTCCGGCAGCCGGTCCGCCGTCCTGGTCGCGGCGAGCCGCACCCCCGCCCAGGCGGTCAGCGCACCGTACGCCGCCCCCGCGGGGAGCACCGTCCACAGCGCGCCGGAGCCGGAGACATGCAGCCACACCGCGAGCGCCAGCACCGGCAGGGCCGTGACCAGCGAGGCCACCAGTCCGCCCCCGAGCGACAGCCAGGCGATCGCGCCCTGCCCGGGCGCGACGTTCTTGTAGGCGCTGTCCTGCGGGATCGAGTACGGGAACAGCGCGGAGGCCAGCGCCCCGGTCGCCAGCATCGCCCCCAGCAGGGCGAAGGACAGGCCCACCACCTCGGGCACGGCGTCCCAGCGGTCCATCACCGCCGCGGTCACCGCCGCCACCAGCACCGTGTACGGGACGGTGACCAGCAGGATCGCGAGCGCCCGCGCCCGCAGCTCCTGGTAGGCGTCCCGGGCGGTGGAGATCGTCTGAGCCACCATCCAGAAGCCCGAGTGGTCCTGGCCGAACTGGTTGTACGTCAGCATGCCGAGCATCGCGGCGCCGAAGCAGGCGAAGTAGACCGAACCGGTGCCCTGGAGGGCGTTGAGGACCGGCACGATCAGGCCGATCGCCAGCGCCGTCACCCAGGCCCCCTTGGTCTTCGGGTCCCGCCACGCGTACCGCAGCGTGCGCAGCACCACCGCGCCCGTGCGGCCCTCCGGGAGCAGCCGGTGCAGCCCGGAGGAGGACCGGTCCCGGGTGGGGGCGGCCCCGAGCGTGGAGGAGTCCGGCGAGGTCATCAGCCGGGTGAGGCTGCGCTGCCACCACCACAGCAGCCCGGCCAGCGCCAGCCCCGTCAGCAGCAGCCGGGCCGCCGCCTCCCCGTAGGCGCCCTCGCCGGCGGCGTCGACCGCGGCGACGGCCGCGGCGGGCGGCAGCCAGCCCACCACCTCGGCCGCGGGCCGCAGGGCGGACAGCCCGCCCGCCCGGCCCAGGTTCTGGAGGCCGAAGTTGAGGAACTGGAGGCCCACCGCGATCAGCAGTCCGCTCAGCAGCGCGAGGTCACGCCCCTTGCGGGAGGTCAGCAGGCGGATGTTGGCGGCGGCGACGGCGCGGGCCAGCGCCAGGCACACCAGCAGCAGCAGCGGGACCGCCGCCACCGCGGCGACGGCCGCGGCCGCCCCGTGGGCCACCGCGAGGACCGCACCCACGGCGAGGCACAGCGTGACGAGCGGGCCGATGCCCACCACCGAGGCGCCGAGCAGGGCTGCCACCAGCGGCCCCGGGCGCAGCGGCAGCATCACCAGCCGGCTCGGGTCGAGGGTCTCGTCCCCGCCGGGGAAGAACAGCGGCAGCACCGCCCAGCCCGCGGCCAGCACCCCGGCGAGCAGCACCGCCACCGTGGCCGCCTGCGCGTGGCCGCGCAGCAGCACCAGCCCGAGGAGCAGCCCCGCGGCCGCCAGCGAGGCGAACACCAGGGAGACGACGAAGACGGCCGTGCGCCCACCGGACCGGCGCAGCCCGCCCCGCAGCAGGGAGAGCTTCAGCCGGACGAGGATCCCGGTCAGTCGGGCGGTGCTCACCGGGCACCGCCGCCGAGCCAGTCCAGCGAGGCGCCGGTGTCGCGCCCCTGGGCGCCGACCAGCTCGAGGAAGGCCGCCTGGAGCGTCGGCCGCGCACCGCGCACCTCGGCCAGCGGGCCCTGGGCGCGGATACGGCCCGCCGCCATCACCGCCACCCAGTCGCACAGCGACTCGACCAGCTCCATCACATGGCTGGAGAAGACCACCGTGGCGCCCGAGGCCGTGTAGCGCTCCAGCACCCCGCGGATGGTCTGCGCGGAGACCGGGTCCACGCCCTCGAAGGGCTCGTCCAGGAAGAGGACCTCGGGGTTGTGGAGCAGCGCGGCCGCCAGCCCGATCTTCTTCCGCATGCCGGTCGAGTAGTCGATGACCAGCTTGTTCTGCGCACCCGCCAGGTCCAGGACGTCCAGCAGCTGGGCGGCGCGCTGGTCGACCTCCTCGCCCGGCAGCCCGCGCAGCCGGCCGCTGTAGGCGAGCAGCTCCCGGCCGGAGAGCCGCTCGAACATCCGCAGCCCCTCCGGGAGGACGCCGATGCGGGCCTTGACCTCGACCGGGTCCCGCCAGACGTCGTGACCGGCGACGCGCACCCGCCCCTGGTCCGGCCGCAGCAGGCCGGTGACCATGGACAGGGTGGTGGTCTTGCCCGCGCCGTTGGGTCCCACGAGCCCGATGAACCGGCCCGCGGGAAGGGCGAGGTCGATCCCCGCGACGGCGACCTGCCCGCCGAACCGCTTCCACAGGCCCTCCACCTGGACGGCGGGGGGCGGAACCTGCACCGCGTCCCCCACCGCGTCGATCGTCTCCTCCGGCATGGCCGCCCGCCTCCTGTGCTCCCCGTCGGTACGGACCAACCCTACGGAGGCGGCCCGCCGCCACCCAGGGGCGGTCCTGGAAGCGGTCGCGGGCGGAGGCTGCCGGAACCCGGAACGGAAGGCCGCCGGACGCAGCCGCGGGCTGCCGGGCCCCGCCGCGGACCGGAGGGGCGACTGACCGGAGGGGCGACTCACCGGAGGGGCGACTCACCGGAGGGACGGCAGGGCGGCTGACCGGCTGCGACCGGCGGGCAGGGGCGGCCGGTGCCGGGAGCGGCGAGCGGGCGGAGGCGTCAGGAGGAGCGGGTGCGCCGCTCCGCCGCCTCGCGGCCGCAGGCGTAGGCGAGCGGGCTGATCAGCTCCTCCGCGTCGGGCAGCCAGCGGTTGGCCGGGGTCGGGCGCTGCGCCCACTGCACCGCCCCCCGGCCGCCGATCCGGGTCGGCGGGGCGGCGACCCAGTGGCCCTCCCCGCGGGTGACCAGGTCGATCGCGGAAGGCATCCACCCGAGGTTGCGGATCAGGTCCGGGGCCTTGAGGGAGGCGCCGGGGAGGACGAAGAAGACCATCCGGCGGTCGGGCGTGCAGGTGACCGGACCGAGCGGGAGGTCCATCCGCTCCAGCCGGGCGAGCGCGAGGAACCCGGCCGATTCGGAGACCTCCAGCGCGTCGAAGGTGCGGCCCGTCGGCAGCAGGATCGAGGACCGGGGCTGCTTGGCCCACAGGCGGCGGACCGCGGTGGCGCTGCCCGTCGCCTGGTTCGCCCAGTCCGGGCGGGCCGGGTGGGCGCCGGGGGCGGGGCACGCGGCGTCACCGCAGGAGCAGTGCTCCGCGCCGTCCGCCGCCTCCAGCCAGGTACCGGGGAACACGTCCCAGTGCCGCTCCTCCGCGTACCGCACGGCACTGTCCCGTAGTTGCTCGCCCCGCTGGTGAGGGATCGGTGCGGCTTCCGTGACTCCCATGGTCTCATCCACGCCACACTCAACTACCGCCGCGACCTCGGGTTACGGCCGGTGCACGCCCGCGCGTCGGCGCATCGATCCTTCGTCCGGGGCGCACGGGTGCACGGCCGGGGGCGCGCACGGGGCCGCGCCCTCGGTACCGGGTAGCCAGAGCGGGGGGCGTTGCCGGCGGTACGCGGACGCGCCCCGCCCGTACACGGGCCCGCCGGACCCGGGGAGGGTACGCGCACCGCACTGTTCAGGCCAAACAGCGTCAAAGCGCCAAAAGGAATCAACCGGCGGATTCCGCATTCTCCGTGGTTCATCCGGGCAGTGATCGACCCGGCGGCCGACATATCGACCCGGTGGCCGGCGGCCCCGTCGGCCGATTCACCGATCCACCGACCTGTCGACCGACTCTTCGACCGATCCACCGACCGATTCACCGACCGATTCACCGACCGACTCATTGATCGACGCGGCATCAGGGGGTCACCATCCATGGCAGCCAGGCCACTCGTCGCCCGCCAGCCGAACGAACGGCTCCAGGCGCTCATCCAGGAGGCCGGGTGCTCCAACGCCGGCCTCGCACGGCGGGTCAACATCGTCGGCGCCGAACGCGGGCTCGACCTGCGGTACGACAAGACCTCGGTGGCGCGCTGGCTGCGGGGCCAGCAGCCCCGCGGCCGGGCCCCGGGCGTCATCGCCGAGGCGCTCGGGCGCAAGCTGGGGCGCACCGTCACCATCGACGAGATCGGCATGGCCAACGGCAAGAACCTCGCGACCGGCGTGGGGCTCCAGTTCTCGCCGACCGTGCCCGGCGCGATCGAGCAGGTCTGCGAGCTGTGGCGGTCCGACGTGGGCCGCCGGGACTTCCTCTCCGGCTCGGCCGTCGCCGCCTCCGCGCTCGTGGAGCCCAGCCGCGACTGGCTGATCACCGGGGCGGACGCGCAGGTGGCGCGCACGGCGGGCGCGCGCGTCGGCCCCTCGGACGTCGAGGCGGTGCGCGCGACGACGGCCGCGCTGACCGAACTCGACCACCGCTTCGGCAGCGGGCACGTCCGGCCGGTCCTGGTCCACTACCTCAACAGCGTCGTCTCCGGGCTGCTCTCGGGCGCCTACCGGGAGGCCGTGGGGCGCGAACTGTTCGGCGCCGTGGCCCGGTTGACGGAGCTGGCCGGCTACATGGCGGTCGACACCGGCCAACCGGGCCTCGCCCAGCGCTACTACATCCAGGCGCTGCGGCTCGCCCAGGCGGCGGGCGACCGCGCCTACGGCGGCTATGTGCTTGCCGCCTCCATGAGCCACCTCGCCGCCGAACTCGGCAACCCCCGCGAGATCGCCCAACTCGCCCGTGCCGCGCAGGAGGGCGCCAGGGGCCGGGTCACCCCCCGTGCGGAGGCGATGTTCCACGCGGCCGAGGCCCGCGGCCACGCGCTGCTCGGGGACGTGCGGTCCTGCCACGAGTCGGTGTCCCGGGCGGTCGCCTCGCTCGACCGTGCGGAACCGGGCTCCGGTGACGACCCGGCCTGGATCGCCCACTTCGACCACGCCTACCTCGCGGACGAACTGGCCCACTGCCACCGGGACCTGGGCGAGGCGGAGGCCGCCGCCCGGGCGGCCAGGGAGGCCCTGACGCACCTGCCCGCCGCCAAGGCCCGCCGCCGGGCGATCGGGCTGGTGCTGCTGTCCTCGGCCCAGGTGCAGCAGCGTGAGGTGGAGCACGCCTGCCACACGGCCGCCCGCGCGGTGGAACTGCTCGACGGCCTGCGCACCGGCCGGGGCGCCCAGTACCTGGAGGATCTCCAGCAGCGGCTCGACCCCTACGCACAGGAGCCCCCGGTAAGGGAGTTCGCCGCACGGCTCGCCCTGCGGACGGCGGCCTGAGCCGCCGCGGCCGGGGCGCGGGGCCGCCCGTGTCCCGGCTGTGTCACCACCGCTGCACACGTGTGCGGGGGCGTTGGGCCACCCGGTAGCGTGAGCCGACGATTCCGTAGGCCCAGACGTAGGAGTCCCGGTGACGCACAGCGGACAGGGTGACGAGCAGCGGCCGCCCGCCGCGCGGCCCGCGCACGAAGGCGTCGTGCTGCCCGCCGACGGCCAAGAGCCCGTCATACCCGGCCCGTCGGGCGCGCAGGCGGCCCCCGCGGGCGGCCAGCCCTGGGGTGCCCCCTGGGGCCCGCAGCAGCCGTTCGAGGGGCAGGCCCCGGCCGGCGGCCACGGCCATCCGTCCCCGCCCGGTGTCCAGGCGCCCGGTCACGGCTATCCGCCGGTGCCGGGCGGCCCGGGCCCGGAGGCCTCGTACGGGGGCGGTCCGGGTGCGGGGTACGGGGGTGCTCCGGCGCCCGGTGCGGGGTATGGAGGTGCTCCGGCGCCGGGTGCGGGGTACGGGGCCCCGTCCGCGCAGGTGCCGCAGGGCCAGGGTTACGGCTACCCGCCCGGCCCGGGGGCGCAGACCGCGGCCCCGCCGTACGGCGCCTACGGCACCCCCGCGCAGCCCCTGCCGCCGCAGAACGGACCGGGCCCCCATGCAGCCGACCCGGGAGCCGCACCCGCGGCGGCGGACGCCGAGCAGACCCGGCTGCTGCCGCCGCAGGGCGGGCCGGCCGCCCCGGCTCCGGGCGGGGCGGAGGACGCCACCCAGTACCTCGCCCCCGTGCCGCCCGCGCCGCCCGGCGCGGGCGATGCCACCCAGTACCTCGCCCCGGTACCGGGCGGTGCCGGTCAGCCCGGCGCACTGCCCCCCGAGTCCCCGGCCGAGTCCACGACCTTCCTCGGCACCAAGGTCCCCGCCCGGGACGCCGCGTCCCACCGGGCGGCTCCGGCTCCGGGCGGGGCGGAGGACGCCACCCAGTACCTCGCCCCCGTGCCGCCCGCGCCGTCCGCCCCGCCCTTCGGTATCCGGCCCGGCGCCCCCGGGGACCGCCAGCCGCCCGCCGAGTTCGACAGCCTCTTCCGCGCCGATGCGCCCGGCGGGGCGGGAGCCGACTCCACCCGGCAGCTGCCGCGCCAGGACGCCGGTCCGGCGGCACCCGGCCGGCCGGCCGGCCCCGGTGGCGGCCAGGAGCCGCCCTACGGGTCCCCGCCGTACGGCGCCCCCGGGCGGGGCGACGGCCGGTCCGGGGCCCGGCGCTCCGTCGTCCCGGTGGTGGCGGCGGTGGTCGTCGGCTGCGCCGTGCTCGGACTCGGCGTCGGTGCCGTCCTGTTCAGCGGCGGGGACGAGGGCCCGGCACCCGCCGCGGCGGCCACCGTGGCCGCCGAGTCCCCCGGGCCTCCTCCGAGCGAGGCCCCCGAGCCCTCCGATCCGGCCGAGGAGCAGGCCGAGGCGCTCGACGAACTGCTCGCGGACAGCAACGACAGCCGTTCCGCGGTGATCCGCTCCGTCGAGAACATCAAGAAGTGCACCGAGCTGGACCAGGCCGCCACCGACCTCAAGGACGCTGCGGAACAGCGCCGGGGGCTGGTGACCCGGCTCGGCGAGCTGACGGTGGACGAACTCCCCGACCACGCCCGGCTGACCGCCGCCCTGACCGAGGCGTGGCAGGCGTCCGCCTCGGCCGACGACCACTACGCGGCCTGGGCGAAGCAGGTGAAGGGCAAGCGGGGCTGCAAGGACGGCCAGGCCCGCACCACCTCGCACACCGCCCAGGGCAACCGCGCCAGCGGCGAGGCCACCCGGGCGAAGGACGAGGCCTCCGCGCTGTGGAACGCCATCGCCCGGGAGCACGGGCTCACCGAGCGCCGGAGCACGCAGCTCTGACGGTCCGTCCGCCGAAGCGGGATCCCCCGGGGCGGCGGCACGGCGCGGCGGTCCCCGGGGCCCCACCGGCCCCCGGGACCGCCGCGCCGCCTCAGAAGGCCGAGGTCAGGGTGTCGGCGACATCGACGAACTCGTCCTGCGCCGCCACCAGGCGGCCTCCCCTGACGATCTGGAAGGTGACGCTGCGGTTCACGATGCGCGGGAAGCTCGGCGCGGGGAGCATGTCCTCGTAGCCCCAGCGCAGTTCGGGTGTGAGGCCGTCGGTCGAGACCTGCAGTCCCTGGTCGAGGGTGTAGGCCAGGGTCCGGGGGGTGACGGTGTCCCGGTCGATGGCGCCCACGACCTTCTCCAGGACCGTGTAGGCGATCCAGGTGGTCTGGACGCCCGCGTCGGCCGGGTCGACGGCGTTGTCCCCGAAGGCGTGCTCGTCGATGACCTCCCGCATCGCATCCCAGCGCCGGTCGTCGGCCTCCGGGTACCAGCCGGTGACATAGGCGCCCTCGAAGGGCCCCGAGCGCCCCCCGGTGCGGTCGACCAGGGGCTGGCCCACGCTGCCGATGACCGAGGCGATGCGGATGTCGCGGCCGTCGTCGGGCAGGCGGCGGTAGGAGTCGAAGAAGGTCTCCGTGCGGTCCCCCAGCGCGGCGGTCACGCAGCCGGGCCGGTCGCCCTCGGCCTCCGCCCCCGTGTCGCGCGGCTTCGCGGCCTGGGTGCGGGCCTGCCGGGCCTGCTCGGTGTAGTCGGTGGCGTCGTCCTTGGCGAGGATGTCCGCGGTCGTGGTGTGGTCCCGGTCCGAGGTGAGCCCCGAGTGCAGCAGCTGCGACAGGTCGTCGCCCGCCAGGCTGTCCGGGCGCACCAGCGCGACGCCGCCGCAGGACCCCGCGAGCTGGATGCCGTTGCCGGCGAGCAGCGCGGGCTGGCCGCCGTTGACCGGGTAGGACAGATAGCTGGTGAACTCCTCCTCGGAGATGCCGTATCCGCCGATGAAGGGGATCCCGGCGGCTTCCAGCGGCGCCATGAAGGTGCCGTACTGGCTGTAGGAGCCGACCACGGCCACCACGCCCTCCTTGACGGCGCGCCGTGCGCAGGCCGCGGCCCCTTCGGGGGTGTTCTGCTCGTTGCAGGTGATCACGCGGAGTTCGTGGCCGTCCATGCCGCCGCGGCTCTCCACCCAGCGGGCGTAGGCACGGGCCATCGCCGGCATTCCGGGCATGTTGGTCGCCCGGGTGTCCACCGGGGCGAAGGTCATCACCGTCACCGGGTCCCGCGAGGCACCCGCGTCGCCTGGGAGGACACCGCAGCCGGATATCAGCGACGCTCCGGCCGCCACGGCCGCGGTGCAGGCGAGTCGGATGCGCGAGGAGGTCGGGGAGGTGCGGGGGGAGGTGGAGCGACGCCTACCGGTCATGGCTCCGTACGCTTCCTGCCCAGGGGGAACGCCGCTGTGAGCACGGTTCAACAGGGGGTGACGGCACGGTGAATTGCGGGGGCGGATCCGGAGGCTCCGGGGCGGACCGTACGATCGGGTGCGTGCAGCAAGGTTCGGTCCCCTCTTCCCGCCGCGGCCGTCGCTCCTCCACCATGGGCGGCATGCCGCTCAACGACATGCCCTGGTGGCGCTGGCGCAGCAATGTGCGCTCGGCGCTGCACATGCTGTCCGACCCCGCCTTCCACCAGGAGTGCTGGCTCACGGGCCGGGAGGGGTACGGCGACGTCACCGACGCCGTGTACCGCCTGGTCGAGGACACCTGGCTCGACAACTGGTCGGCCGAGAAGTACGTGGGGACGATCTTCCGCGACGGGGGCGAGGCCACCCTGGTGGACGCGGCCGTGCTGCGGGTGCTGCGCATCATGCACCAGGTCGGCCCGGACGCCCCCGTCTCCGCCTACCTGGAGCACCAGGGCTGGCCGGAGGCGGTGCAGGCCGCGCGCGAGGCGCATGTGGCCCTCGCGGCCGGCGACGGGGAGGACCCCGACGTACCGCCGCGCTCGCTGGACGCACTGCGGATCCTCACCGCCGGAGCCTGACCGCCCGTCCCCGCGGCGCTCCGCGCGCCCGGTCCCGCGCGCCCGGTCCCGTCCGCCGGGTCCCGTCCGCCGTGCCCGCCGTCCGCCGGGTCCCGCCCCCACCGGGGAACCCGCGGCGGCGGGACGTCCGGGGTGCGGACGCCGCTACGGCCGCGGCGGCGGGTGTGGCAGGCTACGAGGATGAGCGACGAGTATGTCCTGACGCTGTCGTGCCCGGACAAGAAGGGCATCGTGCACGCCGTTTCGAGCTATCTGTTCATCACCGGCTGCAACATCGAGGACAGCCAGCAGTTCGGGGACCGGGACACGGGCCTGTTCTTCATGAGGGTCCACTTCACCGCCGAGGCCCCCGTCACCCTGGACAAGCTCAGGGCGAGCTTCGCCGCCGTCGGCGACTCCTTCGCCATGGAGTGGGAGATCCACGACGCGGCCGAGCGGATGCGGGTCGTGCTCATGGTCAGCAAGTTCGGCCACTGCCTCAACGACCTGCTCTTCCGCGCGCGCACCGGGGTGCTGCCCGTGGACATCGTCGCGGTGGTCTCCAACCACACCGACTTCGCCGATCTCGTCCACTCCTACGGCATCCCCTTCCACCACATCCCCGTCACCAGGGACACCAAGGCCGAGGCCGAGGCCCGGCTGCTGGAGCTCGTCCGCGCCGAGGGCGTGGAACTGGTGGTCCTCGCCCGCTACATGCAGGTGCTCTCGGACGACCTGTGCAAGGAGCTGAGCGGCCGGATCATCAACATCCACCACTCCTTCCTGCCGAGCTTCAAGGGCGCCAAGCCGTACCACCAGGCGCACGCCCGCGGAGTGAAGCTCATCGGCGCCACCGCGCACTACGTGACGGCCGACCTCGACGAGGGGCCGATCATCGAGCAGGAGGTGCAGCGCGTCGGGCACCAGGTGACCCCCGAGCAGCTCGTCGCCACCGGACGGGACGTGGAGTGCCAGGCGCTGGCCCGCGCGGTCTCCTGGCACGCGGAGCACCGCATCCTGCTGGACGGCCGCCGTACCGTCGTCTTCGCCTGAGCCTGAGGCCGCCGGAGGGCGCTCCCGGCCGTGTACGCCTCCCGCCGGGGGCCGTGCACGGGCCGGGTTCAGATCCTGCTGAGCCCGGCCGCCGCGCAGAGCACCTCGCGCACCGCCTCCCGGTCGCCGTCGTGGCCCGCGGCGGCCTCCTGCGGTGACACATGGCCCGCGACCAGCCGGCAGAACTCCACGCCGTCCAGCGCCACCTGGGCGACCGAGTGGTCGGCGGAGCCGAGCGCCGCGGGGGAGTCCAGGGCGATGTACCAGTGCCCGCCCCCGCACCCCTCGATCTCCAGGTGCAGCGACCGGCCGGGCGACCCCGCCGAGACCAGCTGCCGCGGCGGCCCGGCGAGTCCGGCCCGGCGGCGTTCGGCGAGGGCCGCCGGCAGCAGCCGCGCCGCCAGGTCGATCATCCGGTGCAGATGGGCGCCGCCGGGGGCCGGGTAGGGGTAGTCCACGGCGTCCGCGATGTCGTCCGCGTGGATCCAGCACTCGAAGGCGCGGTCGAGCAGCGAGTCCCGCAGCGGGAGGGCGAACGAGCCGTAGGAGACGGGCAGTTCGGCCGCACCGCCACCGGCGAAGGACACCGTGCGGATCAGCGCGTGGCTCTGCTCGCGCCACGGCTCCCGGACACGGGGCCCGGAGCCCGTACCGAGGCCCCACGCGGCCTCGGTGCGCAGCGCGGGCAGCCGGGGCGCCTCGGCGCCCAGCGGGTCCTGGAGACCGAGGGCGGCCGCGACCAGCCCGTCGACGCCCATGAGGTGCGCGATCACCCCGCCCACGGTCGTCCGGCGGTCCACCTGCCGCTCGCCCTCGAACCACTTCAGGCGTACCGGAGCGTCCCAGTCGGAGCGGCCGATGTCCCGCAGCAGCGCGTCCAGCCGGGCGGTCTCGGCGTCGTAGGCGTCGGCCCAGACCGGCACCGGGATGCGCGCCGGGCGGCGGACCAGGCAGTTCTCCAGCACCTGGAAGCGCAGCAGCGGATCCAGGTCGAGGTCCCGGTCGGTGTGCAGCAGGCCGACGGCGTCGCGCAGGCGCAGCGCCTCGTCCGCACAGGGCGCGCACTCGCCGAGGTGCTCCTCCACGGCCGCGGTCTCCTCGGCGGAGCACGCGGACAGCGCCCACGCCCCGAGCAGCGACTTCAGGACGCCGTGCGAGGGGGCGCCGGGCGGCGGGCCCGCGGCCGGTACGTGCTCCGCCCGGTCGGCCCCGGGCGGTTCCCCGGTCCCCGAGGACGCCGCCGGGGTCCCGTCCGGTATCGCCTCCTCCGGCGCGGGGGTGTCCGCCTCCGGGGCGTAGGCCGCCGCGGTATCCGCCCCGGGGGATGCCGCGGCGGAGCCGTCGGCGGGCGCCGGGTCCGGTTCCGGCGACCCCCGGGGGCCGGGCGCGGGCGGCGGGCGGTACGCCTCCGGTGGGAGGTCGTCCGCCGCCCCGCGCGGACCCGGGATCCGCGGAACGCCCCGCACCTCGTCGTGCTCGCCGTCCCGGCCCTCCCCGCCGTCGAAGGGGCCGCCGCGCCCGCTCACAGGACGCGTCCGTGTCCGGGGGGCGAGGACCCCTCCAGCGGGCGGGTGTGCGCCGTCGACAGCAGCTGGAGGCCGAGCCGCAGCCGCCGCCGGGCCTCGTCCTCGGTGACGCCCAGGTCCGCCGCGGTCTGCCGGTAGTCCCGGCGCTGGAAGTAGGCCAGTTCCAGGGCGGCGCGCAGCGGCGCGGGCATGGAGCTCCTGATGTAGTCGGCACGGGCGGCCACCGCGGCCCTGTGCACCCGCTGCTCCAGCTCCTCCGAGGCGCCCCCGTCGCCCGGGGCGAGCGAGGCGGCCTCGCTCTCGCGCAGCCTGCGGACGGCCCGGGTGTTGGTGAGCCGGGCGACCCAGGCGCGCATCGGGCCCTGCCGGGGGTCGTAGGCGTCGGGGTTCTCCCAGATGTACCCGAAGACCTCGCGGGTGACCTGGCCGGCCGCCTCCTCGTCCTCCAGGACGCGGTGGGCCTGGCTGTGCACGAGCGAGGCGAAGCGGTCGTAGAGCTCGCCGAGCGCCGCGGCCTCGCCCCGTGCGAGCCGCTGCTGCATCCTGCGGTCCCAGCGCGGTGGTGCGTCCTTCGCCATACGGCCCCCAGTCCCTGCGTCCGTTGCCGCGGTCCCGCCGTGCCGTCCGCTCGTCCGGTGGTCCGCCGCCCCGTGTCCAGCCGAATGTAGTCGGCCGTGCCGAGAACCCACCATCCTTTGCGACAAAGAGGGACAAGGGGCTGTCGCGCGTGGTAGTTCCGCGGTATCGGAGGGTGGAGCGGGGAACCGTGCACGGCATCCGCGGCGTTTCAGTGGGAGACGGTCGGGCAGGGGCGTGGGAAGGCGGCTTCCGGTACCCGGGCCGACCGGTTCGAGAAGGGGGCCGTGGATGATGCTCAGGGTGGCCGAGACCCGCGAGGGCCGGTGGACCGTCCTGCATGTGCGCGGCGAGCTCGACCTGGTGTCCTCGCCCGTGGTGCGCCAGCGGGTGCACGATGCCGTGGCCGCGGGCGACCGGCAGGTGGTGCTGGACCTCTCCGAGGTGTTCTTCTGCGACTCCAGCGGCGTGGGCGTCCTGGTGGCCGCACGGCGGTTGATGCGCTCCTGCCAGGGCCGGCTCCGGCTCGTCCTGCCCGCCCGCGGGGCGGAGGAGGGCTCCCACGTCAACCGGGTGCTCGCCGCGCTCGGGGTACGCAGGCTCTTCGAGGTGTACGCGGACGCGGCCAGCGCCGCGGACGACGAGGCCAGCCCGCTGTCCGCGTAGGGCGGCGGCCACCCGCCGGACACCGGTCCTTCGCCCGTCCGCCTCCGGGGGGCAATTCGGCGGTGGCGTCCCCGCCGGGGGGCGAGGGGTCGTACGCTCACCGCATGGACAGCGCAGAATACGAGCGGAAGGTCGCCTCCCGCTTCGCGGCCTTCGATCAGGACGGCAACGGCTCCATCGACCGCGAGGACTTCAGCAGGGCCGCCGCCGCGGTGCTCGCCGAGTTCTCCGTGACCGCCCGTTCCGACAAGGGCCAGGCCCTCTACAGCGGGGCGGAGGCGTTCTGGCAGGGCATGGCCGGCATCGCCGACGTCGACGGGGACCAGCGGGTCAGCCGCGAGGAGTTCGTGACCGGGGCCGCCAAGAGACTGCGCGACAACCCCGACCGCTTCTGCGAGATCGCCCGCCCCTTCCTGCACGCCGTGGTCGCGATCGCCGACGAGGACGGCCGGGGCGTCACCCCGGCCGGAGCCGAACGGGTCCTGCGCGCCCTGGGCGCGACCGAGGCGGACGCGGTCTACGCGGCCCGCACCCTGGACGGGGACGGCGACGGCCGGATCGCCGAGTCCGAGGTGGTCGCGGCCTTCGCCGCCTACTGCGTCACACCGGAGCGGCCCAGCTAGCCCCGTCGGGCGGGGTTCGCCCCGTCGCGACGCTCCTCGACGGGCGAACCCCGCCTGATGCGGCGCCAGGGCCTGTCCGCCGCAGGGACCCCACCGCACCCCACCCGGCCCGTCCGGGCTGGTGCGCCAGGGGTGCTCGGGCCCGTGGCGCCGCCCGGACGCGGGGTCACCCGGGGTTCTGGCGGCGATCGGCTGTACAGGATTTCCTGAATCCAGGAAATCCTGTACGGTCGTGCCGTGCTGACCATCGCCCCCGAGGTCGAGGTGCTGGCCCGTTTCGGCCGCGCGCTCGCCGACCCCATCCGCTGCCGCGTGCTGCTCGCCCTGCGGGACGCGCCCGCCTACCCCGCCGATCTCGCCGACGCCCTCGGCGTCTCGCGCACCAGGCTGTCGAACCATCTCGCGTGCCTGCGCGACTGCGGCCTGGCCGTCGCGGTCCCGGACGGCCGGCGCACCCGCTACGAACTCGCCGACCCCCGCTTCGGCCGTGCCCTGGACGACCTGCGCGCCGCCGTGGTGGCCGTCGAGACCGACCGCAGCTGCCCGGACGCCGAGGCGGAGGGCTGCTGCTGATGGCCGCGGACACCCCCTTGTCCCCGGGCTTGGCCCCGCGGCGGCCCCCGGCGCACCGCGATGCACTGGCCCGCCGGATACGGCTGCTCGTCGCCGCGACCATCGCCTACAACGCCGTCGAGGCGACCGTCGCCCTGACCGCCGGCGCGATCGCCTCCTCCACCGCGCTGATCGGCTTCGGCCTGGACTCCCTCGTCGAGGTCTCCTCCGCCGCCGCGGTCGCCTGGCAGTTCTCCGCCCGCGACCACGCGCTGCGCCAGGCCCGGGAGAAGGCCGCCCTGCGGGTCATCGCCCTCTCCTTCTTCGCCCTGGCCGCCTATGTCTCCGTCGAGTCGGTGCGCGCCCTCGCCGGAACGGGCGAGGCGGGACACTCCACCGCCGGCATCGTCCTGGCCGCCCTCTCCCTCGCCGTGATGCCGTTCCTGTCCGCCGCCCAGCGCCGGGCCGGGCGGGCGCTCGGCTCCGCGAGCGCGGTGGCGGACTCCCGGCAGACCCTGCTGTGCACCTGCCTCTCCGCCGTGCTGCTCCTGGGCCTCCTCGCCAACAGCCTCCTCGGGCTGTCCTGGGCCGACCCCGCCGCCGCCCTCGTCATCGCCGCGGTCGCCGTCAGGGAGGGCCGCGACGCCTGGCGGGGCAGGGGCTGCTGCGCCCCGTCCGCGGCGCCGGCGGCCGACGTCCCCGCGGCGGCGGACCCCTGCGGCTGCCCGCCCGGCGGCGACCGCTGCGCCTGACCGGCGGTCGGCGCAGCGGTGGGCGTGCCTTTGGCCCGAGCACTCTGGAGGGTCACCCTGTGTTGATACCGGGTCGTGTCCTTTGTCGGGGCGGTCACGGCCCGGAGTCGGGTTAACACTCCGGTACGCTCCGTGGGATGCGAGTCGCTGCGAGGGCGGGGTTCCACGGCGCGGTCGCTCCGGCTGCTCCGGAGCCGGCGATGCGCGCTGATCATGGCGTGTGGGCGCGATCCGCAGCCCTGTGTTCGACCCCCTGCGCGGTGCGTCGCACAGTATGCACCATGGGTACTCCTTCACGCTGGAATATGCCCGAAGCGCTTGTTGCGGTGACGGAACGTCAACCATGCTGTCCGACACGGGAATCACGTTCCGTGATGGCAGTGAGGCGCAAGGCGATGTGTCCGCCGGTTCGGATGGTGTGAGCGGTGCAGGTGCTTCAGGTGCAGTTGGAGATCGGGCCCGATCCCGCCGAGGTGGGACGGGCCCGCAGATGGGCCCGCTCGCGACTGGCCCGCTCGGGGCTCGGCGACGAACCCCTCGCGGACACCCTGGTCCTGCTGATCTCCGAACTCGTGACCAACGCCGTGGTGCACACCGGCTGTCCGGCGGTCCTGCGGATACTGTTCGGCGCCGGCCCGGGCGACAAGGACACCGTGCGGGTGGAGGTCGCCGACGCCAGCGCCGTCCCGCCGCGGCCGCGCCGCGCCGACGGGGACGACACCAACGGCCGCGGCCTGGAACTCGTCGACGGCCTGGCCGACCGCTGGGGCTGGACCGCCGAGGGGGCCGGCAAGGCCATCTGGTGCGAGATCGACCGCTGTCCGGCCGCCCCGGCCCCGCGGCGGGCCCCGGCCGCCCGCCCCGCCTTCGGGCGGGATGCCCTCGGCCCCCTCAGGGCGACCGCGGGCTGACCGGGCCCCTCCCCGCCGCCCGTGCCCCGCGGCTCCCGCGCGCCTTGAGGCGCCCCCCGGCCCCCGGGCGGCCTCCTGCGGCGCCCCGGCCCGCCCGGCTGCCCCGGCCTCTCGGAACACGGGCTGCCCCGGCCCGGCTCTCCCGCCGTGCGGGCCCACCCCTCCCCGTCTCCTCGCGTCCCGCCCCGCGTTCGGCGGCTCCCGGCCATGCGCTATCGTCCCCCCTATCAGTTGAACAGGTTCAAAAATGGGGGTGGGGAGATGGCCGCGGCGATACCGGCGGAGTGGAACCAGGCGCCTCGGGCTCCGCGCCGCGGCCGGGGGCCGGGGGCGGGGTCGGTGGCCTGCACCGCCGCCTCGGCGTTCGGCACCCAGGCCCTGGTCGCGTTGTTCGCCCACGCCCTGCTGCCGCCCCAGGAGGAGACGTACTACACATACGACCCGATCGCGGACAGTCTCCTGCTGCTTCCGTGCGCCCTGTTCGTGCTGGTCGCGGCGGCCTTCCTGCACGCCCTGCTGTTCACCCTGCCCGCCCTGGCGCTGGGCGCCGCCGTGGCCCGCCGCGCGGGCGACCCCGCGGTCGGCTGGACCCTCGCGGTCGCCGGAGCGCTCGGCGCGGCCTATGCGGTGCTGGGCCGGGCCCTCGGCGCGGACTACCCGACGGCCCTCCTGTGGGCCGCGGGAACCGGCCTCCTGCCGGTCTGCGCCGCGCTGGCCGTGGACCGGCGCCTGCTGGGCGGCGTCCCGGTCTCCTGCGGGCGGCTCGCGGGGGAGTCGGTCCTCTGGCTGCTGGGCGGCCTGGCGGTCGCCGCCCTGGTCGTCGGGGCCGGGCGGCAGACCGGGCACCTCTCCGGGTACCGGCCGCCCGAGATCGGCCGCGCGGCGGTCGTGGGCACCTGGACCGAGGAGTCGGGCACCACGGAGCTGCGCCTGCGCGGGGACGGCACGGCGAGCGTGATCGACGCCCCGGCGGGCGAGGCGGGCCCGGAGGCCGTGCACTGCAGCGGACCGGCGACGTGGAGCTACGCCGACGGAGGCCGGGACGGCCGCGCCGCGGTCGAACTCGCGGTGCCCGCCTGCGAGGGCCGGGCGTGGGGGCGGTGGCTGTTCGCGGGGACCGAGGAGGCGCCGGAGCTCTTCGCGGTGGTCGGCGACCCGGAGTCCGGGGAGTTGTACGTCCTGCGCCGGGGCTGAGCGCCCGGACCGGACTCGGGGCGCCCGCGGGGCCCGGAGCCGTCCCGTCCCGGCCTCAGTGCCGGGCGGCGACCGCGCGCGCCAAGCGCCCGGCGTCCAGGGAGAGTTCCCGCAGCATGCCGCTGATCGGCGTGGTGAACCCGGTGAAGTACAGGCCCGGGGCCTTCGGGGTGCCGCGCCGCCCGTGCGCCAGCGGAAGGCCCGCCTCGTCCAGGACGCCGAGGTGGCCCACGAGTTGCTCCAGTCCGCTGCGGTACCCGGTGGCCGCGATCACCGCGTCGGGTGCGATCCGGGTGCCGTCCGCCAGGACCGCCTTGGCCCCCTCGAAGGAGGCCACCGGTGCCATGACCTCGATCCGGCCCGTGCGGACGGCGGCGACCAGGCCGGTGTCCACCACCGGGGCCGCGCCCTGGCGCATCCGGGTCCCGAGCGGGGTCCCCGGGCGGGGCAGCCCGTGCTCCGAGAGGTCGGGGGTGCCGAGCGGGCCGCGCAGTCCGGCCGCCGCGTCCAGGAGCCGCACGGGCATCCGGCGCACCAGGACGCCGGTGCGCTGGGCGGGCCACCCCGCGACCGAGCGGCGCACGATGTGGGGCGGTGTGCGCACCGCCAGGCCCACCCGGGCCGCGCCGCCCTCGACCAGGTCGACGGCTATCTCGGCGGCGCTGTTGCCGGAGCCGACCACCAGCACCTCCCGGCCCGCGTACGGGGCGGGGGAGCGGTAGGCGCGGGAGTGCAGCAGCTCGCCCGGGTAGTCCTCGCGCCCCGGCCAGGCGGGGAGGTGCGCGGTGTGGCACCGCCCGGTGGCGACCACCACGGCCCGGCCGGTCAGCAGGCGCCCACCGGTCGCGTGCAGCGTCCAGTCGCCGCCCTCGGCCCGGTCGATCCGGGAGACGGAAACGCCGGTGACGATCTCCAGCTCGTGGTGGTCCGCGTAGGACTCCAGATAGCGCACGAGGTCGTCGCGGGAGACCCAGCGGCCGCAGGACCGGGGGAGCGGGAGCCCCGGGAGGCCGGACAGCCGTCGCGTGGTGTGCAGGCGCAGGCGGTCGTAGTGCCCGCGCCAGGAGGCGCCCACCGCGTCGGACCGCTCCAGGACCACGGCGCGCACTCCGCGCGCGCGCAGCGCGGCGGCGGTCGCGAGTCCGCCGGGCCCTCCGCCGACGATGTAGACGGGCCGGTCGTCGGTGCGGTCGACGCCGATGGTGCTGCCCTTTTTTCCGGCCATGAACGGAGAGCGTAAATGTTCCGTTTTCTTGATGGGTCTCAGTCAAGACCGAGTTCGGTTGCGGTTGGGTCACGCCCTTGCATCGTCAACCACCGTGTGTGACGGCATGTCACCCTCCGGTCCGGGGCGCCCCGGACCGCGGGCGGTTCAGGGCCACAGCAGTTCGCGGTCCCATCCTCGGTCCGCACGCAGGCGGTAGCGGAGGCGCACATGCCGCCGACGGGTGTCCCCCTGGAAGAACTCGACCTCCTCCGGCGCCAGGGAGTAGGCGGTCCAGGTGGGCACGGGGGCGTCCGGTTCCTCCTGGGCGCGGGCCCAGGCCGCCTCGGACTCCGCCGCCAACTCCGCCTGCGAGCCCAGCACTTCGCTCTGGCGGCCGGTCAGGGCCGCTGCCAGGGCGCCCGTGGAGCGGGCGTGGAGGTCGGCCTGCCCCTCCTCCGCCGTGCCGGCGGTGACGGCCCCCCGCACCCGCACCTGGCGTGCCTGCGCGGACCAGTAGAACCCGAGGGCGGCCCGCGGGCGGGCGGCCAGCTGGCGCCCCTTGGCGCTGGTGGCGTGCGAGGCGAAGTGCCAGCCCGCGCCGTCCGCGCCGTGGAGCATCACGGTGCGCACGTCGGGCAGGCCCGCCTCGTCCACGGTGGCCAGGCTCATGGTGTGCGGCTCGGCCTGTCCCGCGGCCGCCGCTTCGGCGAACCACCGCAGGAACAGGGCAAGGGGCTCCTCCGGGGCGGCGCCCGGGTCGAAGGAGGGCAGGGAGGGCAGGTCCCAGACCCGCTGGCGGTGCAGCAGCCTCCGGAACGCCTCCTGGGCGGTGCTCGGGTCCTCGCTCATGTGCCCATTCAACAGCGCGGGTGCGCGGGGGCGTGGCGGACCGGGCCCGGAAGACGGACGACGGCGGCCACCTCGCGGGTGGGCCGCCGTCGGCGTGACAGGACGCGGGAGGGGGAAGGGCCGGGGCGGCTACCGGGTGGGCTTGCGGCCGGTGATGCCGAGGTGGACCAGCAGGGCCAGGTTGGGCCGGAGTTCGGCCTGCTTCACCCCGAGGGTGGTGAAGCCCTTCTGGTGGGAGGCCACCGCGGCCAGCATCGCCACCAGGGAGCCCGCGATCGCGGCGGGGTTCACGTCCTTGTCGACCCTGCCCTTGGCGCGGAGCTCCTCCACGGCCTCGGTCAGGGGGGTGGTGACGGAGTTGAGGATCTTCATGCGGAGCCGGTGGAACCGTTTGTCCCCTTCCGCGGCGCCCAGGTCGACGACCCGGAGGATCGCGTCGTGATGGCGCCAGAAGTCGAGGAACCCGTCCACGAACTCCTGCGCCGTCGCCCACCCCGCCTTGCCGGCCCAGGAGCGGCCCGCGACCAGTTGGGCCAACGACGCGCCCTCCTTGGCCATTTCGTCGGCGATTTCGAGGACGGCGCCCTCGACGTCGGGGAAGTACTGGTAGAACGTGGCCGGCGAGGTGCCCGCCTTGCGGGCCACATCGATGACCTTGACGTCCCGGTACGGCGAGGAACTGAGCATCTCGCTGAGGCAGTCGAGCAGCTTCTGCCGCGTCGCCTGGCCTCGTCGACCGGCCACGCGGCCGTCGACGGTGCGTACTTGTCCTGTCATGCCGTCAGCTTACCGAGGGGTGATGGGGGCGCGATTCGGCCGACTGCAAATGGGGTGACGGCCCCGGAAGGTCGCACCTTGTCAACAGGCTGTGGACAAGTTCCGTGGATGAGGCAACGGCTCTGACCTGGAACAAGACGGGCAAAAGGTCACTCCATGGCAGGGATTCGCTCGTGTGTTCGTATTTTTGGTGAGCGATTGCGCGCGCACCGCCTGGGCCGCCCTTAGCGTGAAGGTGACGGTCCTCACACGGAAGGGGCGACACCCATGGCCGGATTCGTACAGGGAACGCCGTGCTGGGTGGACGCATCGCTCCCCGATGTGGCAGCGGGCAAGCGGTTCTACGCGGAGCTCTTCGGATGGACCTTCACCGACCGCGGCGGGGAGCCCCTGCCCGGCGGCGGCACCCGCGGCCGCCGGGCCGACGCCTACCGCGACGGGAGCCTCGTGGCGGCCCTGACGCCCAAGCGCGACGGCCGGATGCCGACCGTATGGAGCGTCTACCTCGCCACCCCGGACGCCGCGGCGCTCGCCCGCCTGATCACCGCCAGCGGCGGCCAGGTGATCAACCAGCCCTTCCCCGTCGGCACCGAGGGCACGGCCGCCGTCGTCGCCGACCCCGGGGGAGCCGTCTTCGGCCTGTGGCAGGCGGGCGACCGCGCCGGCTTCGAGACGCAGGACGAGCCGGGCTCCTACTGCTGGGCCGAGGTCTACACACGGGCCAGGGAGCGGGTGGACGCCTTCTACGAGGGAGTGTTCGGCTTCCGGGGGACGGACCTCGGCGAGGGCCTCGGCCCGGAGGACTTCCGGATGTGGTCCCCGCCCGGGACCGAACCGGGCGAGAGCACGGCCGTGGGCGGGCGCAGCGTCATCGACGACTCGCTGCCCGCCGAGATGCCGGGCCACTTCCTCGTGTACTTCCGCGTGGCCGACTGCGATGCCGCGGCCGCGACCGTGCTCCGCCTCGGCGGCCGGGTGCGGACCGAACCGTATGACATCCCCTACGGCCGCACCGCGGTCCTCTGCGACGACCAGGGCGCGACCTTCGCGGTCCTCGCCGAGCCCCGCGGCGGCCGCCCCGGGACCGGCGCAGCCGCCCGGGAAGGCCGCGAGACCGAGGCGCCCTGGCCGCACGACGCCCCCGGGCCGGTACGCGCCCCCGGGGCCGCCCCCGGCGGCGAGCACTCCGAGACCCCGGAGAGCGCCCCCCGGCCCGTGCCGCCGGAGGAGGGCGGAGCGGCAGCGGAGGAAACGGGCGGAGGGGAGCCCGGACGGGGCAGGCTCGGCCTGAGGCGGCGCATCGGGCGGGAGCGCCGCGCGCGCGGGAGCCGTGCGGAGCAGCGCGGTGAGCGGGGTGCGCCCGGTCCGGGGGAGTCGCAAGCCGAGGAGGGCGGTGAGCGGGGTGCGCCCGGTCCGGGGGAGTCGCAAGCCGAGGAGGGCGGCGAAGAGGGCGCCGAGGAGGCTCGGGCAGATGAGCGGGCCGCCCCCCGGGAGGGTGGTGGACCCGGGGAGCAGGACGGGCCCGCGGAGTCCGGCGAGCGGTCCGGCCGGGGCCGCCCCGGCGGGAGCGGCGCGGACGGCGGCGAGGGCACCGGGACCGGCTGAGACGGCCCCGCGCCGCGCAGGCGCCCCGCCGGGAGGCCTCCGCGCCGGCCGCGACGGCTCCCCTGCCCCGGGTCGTCGCCGTCCGGCGGGGCACGCTCCGGCCCCGCCGGAGGCGTCCGATAAGCGGTGAGACACCCCGATCCGCCCCCGGGTTCGCAACGGCGGCCCCGGACAGGAACAATCAGGGGTGCTCACCTCCGCGGGCCCGCGGGTGAGACCCTGCACGGGGCGGCAAGAGACGGACCTTCACGGTGAGGAGTCCGTACGGGGAGGTGGCACGCGGGTATGGATCAGCTGACGCAGCACGACCCGAGACGGATCGGTCCGTTCGAGGTGCTGGGCCGGCTCGGGGCCGGGGGCATGGGACTGGTCTATCTCGCCCGGTCGGCCTCCGGCCGCCGGGTGGCGATCAAGACGGTGAGGACCGAGCTCGCCGAGGACCAGCTGTTCCGCGTCCGGTTCACCCGCGAGGTCGAGGCGGCCCGGGCCGTCAGCGGCTTCTACACCGCGGCCGTCGTGGACGCCGACCCGCGCGCCGCCGTGCCGTGGCTGGCCACCGCCTATGTGCCGGCGCCCTCCCTGGAGGAGATCGTCAACCAGTGCGGGCCCCTGCCCGCCCAGGCCGTCCGCTGGCTGGCCGCCGGCATCGCGGAGGCGCTCCAGTCCATCCACGGCGCCGGCCTGGTCCACCGGGACCTCAAGCCCTCGAACGTGCTGGTCGTCGAGGACGGCCCCCGGGTGATCGACTTCGGTATCGCCTCCGGGGTCTCCAACACCCGCCTGACCATGACCAACGTCGCCGTCGGCACCCCCGCCTACATGTCGCCCGAGCAGGCGCGCGACTCGCGCAGCGTCACCGGCGCGAGCGACATCTTCTCGCTCGGCTCCACCCTGGTGTTCGCCGCCACCGGGCACGCGCCGTACCACGGGGCCAACCCCGTGGAGACGGTCTTCATGCTGCTGCGCGAGGGGCCCGACCTCGAAGGGCTCCCCGAGGAGCTCCGCCCGCTCATCGAGCACTGCATGCAGATGGACGCCGGTCTGCGGCCCACCCCCGAGGACCTCCAGGCGCAGCTCGCCCCGCACCTGTTCTCCTCCGGCCACGACGACAGCGGCACGGCATCCGCCTGGCTCCCCGGGCGGGCCACGGCCATGATCGAGACCCGCCGCGGCGGCGGCCGCACCCAGGCACCGGCCCGTCCTCCGGGGCCGCCGCCGGCGCCCGTCCCGCCGCCGCCCGACCGGGAGCCCGCCCGGGTCGCGTCCGGCGACCCGCGCGGCTCCGCGGGGGCCCCGCCCGCCTCCGCCGACGGCGGACCGGTCCGCCTGGCCGGCGCCGGAGTGGCCATCGGCCCCGGCCCGGCGGTCGCGGCCGCCGGGCGCCCGTCCGCCGCCGACGCGGGACCGGCGACGGGCTGGATCCGGCCCCCCGCCGGAGTGACCGGCGCCGACACCGCCACCCGTGCCGTCCCCGGGCCCTCCGCCACACCGGTACCCGTACCGCAGCAGGACGCCGCACCCACGCACTGGCGCCCCTGGCGCTTCCGCATGTCGAACGACGTCTGGGGGACCCCGGTCGTCGACGGCGACCTCCTCTACGTGACCTCCTTCGAGGTCCACGCCCTCGACGTCGCCAGCGGACGCCGCCAGTTCAAGACCCGGGACGTCGCCTGGTCCATGGCCGTCGACGGCGGCCGCATCCACGGCTCCGACGGCCCCACGCTCTACGCGCTGGACGCGGCCACCGGCGCCGAGCGCTGGCGCCTGACGACCGACGCCTGGGTGTACTCGCTCCGGGCCGACCGGGGCACGGTGCTCACCGGCACCCGCGGCGGCGGCGTGCAGGCCTGGGACGCCGCCGGCGGCGAGAAGCTGTGGGAGCTCAACGGCGCCCAGACCGAGTTCGAGACCGCCGAGGCAGGACCGGCGATCTTCGGGGACACCGTCTTCGTGTGGAAGGACGCCCGGCTGCGCGCCCTGGAGGCCCGTACGGGCGCCGAGCGCTGGTCCTACCCCGTCGGCGACGCCGCCTCCTGCGGCCATGTGCCGGTCCGCGTCCAGCCGGCTCCCGACGGCTGCGCCTATGTCTCGGCCGGCACCCGGGTGATCGCCGTGGAGGTCGCCTCCGGCCTGGTCCGCTGGCACTTCGAGGCGCCCGCGGTGTTCCTCTCCCCGCCCGCCTTCGCCCCGGGCCCCGCCGTCACGGGCGGAGGGGTGTACCTGGCCGACTACCTGGGCACCGTGTACGCGCTCGACGCCGCCACGGGCAAGGACCGCTGGCGGATCGCCACCGAGCCCCGCCCCTCGGTCGAGCCGGTGCTGGTCGCCGCCGGGAACGTCCACGTCGGCAGCGGCAGCGCCCTCTACACCCTGGACGCCGTCACCGGCACGCCGATGTGGCGTTTCGCGGCGGGCGGCGAGGTGGTCGGCACGCCCGTGGCGGCCGACGGGCGGGTGCACTTCGGCTCGGCGGACCATGTGCTCTACACCCTCGACGCGAGCGGCGGCCAACTGCGCTGGAAGCTCGCCACCGGCGGCGAGATCAGCGGGTCGCCCGTGGTCCGGGGCGGTGTGGTGTACGCGTGCAGCAAGGACCGCTGCGTCTACGCCCTGGACGCGGGCAAGGGCACGGCGACCGGGCGCCGCTGAGCGGCCCCGGTCCGCATGGCGGGGGGCCCGGGGCGGGCGTAGCGTCGGCAGCGGGAGCGGTATCGGCCGCAGACGGCTGACACGAGGAGGCCGGCGATGGTCCGCAACGTCATCGGCTCGCTGATCGCTCTCGCAGGAGCGGCGGCCGCCGTATGGAGCCCCTTCCGTGACTGGTACGACGGCCGCCTCGGGCGCGACTACCGGATCCAGGACCTGTTCGGGGGCATCACCGCTGCCGAGGGCGCGCTCGCCACCTCGCTGCTGCTGCCGTTCGCCTTCGCCGCCCTGCTCACCGTCGTGGGCGTGGCCCTGCGCCTGCGGGCGCCGGTCGCCCTGGCGGGCCTGGTGGTCCTCGGGTTCACCGTGCTGTGGATGGTCCGCCAGGGGCAGGCCGCGGGCAGCCTCACCGTCGGCGGGGACGGCGGCGGACTGGGCGAGGGCGTGGCGCTGGCCGCCGGGGGAGGCGTCCTGCTGCTGCTGGGTGCCCTGGTGATGAGCGGCCGCCGACGGCACGTCCCGGTGCAGGAGGCGGCTCCGGCGCCGCCGGAGGAGGACTGGGGCCCCTACGGCACGGACCCGACCGGCCCCGTGCCCTACCGTCGCGGCCCCTACGCGCTGCGGCCCGACGACACGCTGCCCGGCGCCCCGCCGGTCTACCGCCCGCCCCCGTACGCGGCACCCCCGCAGGGCGCCCCGCCTCCCGGCCCGCAGCGCTGGAGCGATGCGGGGCGCGGCGGCGACGGGGACCGGGAGCCCGGCGGCCCTCCCCCGCACGGGGGGACCGGCCGGGCCGACGAGGGGTGAGCGGGGCGCCGCCCGACGGCGCCCTCCACGCGTTCCGCCCCGGCCGGGCCGGTCAGCCGTGCAGGCGGACCGGGATCTCCTGCCAGCCGTAGGCGATGAAGGACGGCACCTGCCGCAGCTCCGCCGGATCCACCGCCAGCGCCAGGTCCGGATACCGGTCGAAGAGGGCCGGCAGCGCGGTGATCGCCTCCATCCGCGCCAGCGGGGCGCCGATGCAGCGGTGCACCCCGATCCCGAAGGCCATGTGGTCGTCCGCCGAGCGCGTGGCGTCGAACTCCGCGGCCGTCGCCCCGTAGTGCGCCGGGTCGTTGCCGGCCGCCGCGTACGTGGTGAGGATCGCGTCCCCGGCCGGGACGGTGACCCCGTCGACGGTCAGGTCCTCGACCGCGAAGCGCAGCGGCAGCGAGGCGATCGAGGGGTGCACCCGCAGCACCTCGTCCACCACCTGGTCCCAGGAGGTCTTCCCGGCGCGCACGGCCGCCAGCTGTTCGGGGTGGCGGAGCAGGGCCACCACCGCGTTGCCGATGAGGTTGACCGTCGTCTCGAAGCCCGCGCCGATCACCAGCAGCAGCGTGTACAGCAGCTCCTCGTCGCTGAGCCGGTCCCCGTCCTCGTCGCGGACCCGGATCAGCTCGGTGGTCATGTCGTCGCCCGCGTTCTCCGTCTTGTGGGCGATGAGGGCGCCGAGCACCGAGCCGATCTGCTCCTGCACCCAGGCGGCGCGCTCCGGGCTCGGGTCCGAGGTGTCCATCAGGGCCGCGATCAGCCGGCCGGTGTCCTCCCGCAGCCGGTCCGGGACGCCGAACAGCTCGCAGATCATCCGCATCGGCAGCGGGTGCGCGTAGGCCGCCTTGAGGTCGACCGGCGTTCCGTCCCCGCCCGCCGCGTCCACCTGCGCCAGCAGCTCGGCGGTGATCCCCTCGACCCGCTCGCGCATAGCCTCCGTCCGGCGGGCGGTGAAGCTGGGTGCGACCAGCGTGCGCAGGCGCCGGTGGTCGCTGCCGTAGGTGGAGAGCATGTTGACCACGCCCACCCAGCCGAGGATCCAGGTCCACTCGGGCCGCTCCGGCACGTGGGGGAAGAGCGACCAGTGCTTGCGGGGGTCCTTGCTCACCCTCGGGTCGAGGATCAGCGCCTTCAGGGTGTCGTAGCCGGTGGGCGCCCAGGCGGGGATGCCGCCCGGCAGCTCGACGGGCACCACGGCGCCCAGCGCGCGCAGACGGGCGCTCTCGGCGACGATGTCGGCCCCGAACGGGTCGATGGCCACACGGGTGGACGCGGTCATGCGCGATCTCCTGCCTGGTCGGTCGGGGATTCGGCCGCAGGCCCGGGGGTCAGGGCGGGGGTGCGGTCGGGGGTGCGGGGCGTGAAGCGGACGGGCAGCGCCCGCAGGGACCGGTGGAAGGGGCCCGGCCGCCATTCCAGCCGCTCCCGCGGCAGTACCGGGTCGAGGTCGGGCAGCCACTGGGTGAGGCGCTCGATGGCGCCGGTCGCGATCAGCAGGGCGGGCTGCTTCACCGGGCAGGCGTGCGGACCGGCGCCCCAGGACATGTGCGAGGCGTCGTGCGGATGGTGGGCCCCCGCGAAGTCCTTCTCGGCGAAGTGCCCCATGGCGCCGAAGGAGATGACGATCGGCACGGCGGCCTGGAGCCACATCCCGTGGAAGCTCGTCGACTCCCGGGCGAAGTGCACCCCGTAGTTGGAGAGCGGGGTCTCGTACCGCAGCACCTCCATCACCGCGTCCATCACCGGCCGCGCCCCGGAGGTCAGGGTGGAGTAGTACGCCGGGTTCCCCAGGATCCGCGAGAGCGCGTTGGAGATCAGGTTGGCCGAGGGCTCGTGGCCCGCGCCCAGCATCAGGAACACCTGCCACACCACCTCCTCCGGCGTCAGCTCCAGGGGGTGGTCGAGCAGCCGGCTGGTGAGGTCGTCGCCCCGCTCGGCGGTCTTGGCGGCGATCAGCTCCATCACGTACCGGCCGTACTCGGCCTCGCCCTGGGCGGAGCGCTCACCGCCCTCCATCATGGCGCCGAGCGCCGCGTCGAGCCGTCCGGACTCGGTGTCCGGCAGGCCGAAGAGGCTGTTGAAGATCAGCGCCATCATCGGGCGGGCGAACTCGGTCACCAGGTCGGCCTCGCCCCTGGGCCCGAACCGGGACACCAGGATGTCCACCGCGCGGTGCACCCGCTCGCGCAGGTCGTGCGGCTCCACCAGGTCGAAGGCGTCCAGCATGGTGGTGCGGTAGCGCACGTGCTCGGCGCCGTCCGCGAAGAGGGCGTTGGCCCGCCACCGCATCATCCCGAGGACGGGAGAGTCCTCCGAGACGGTCCGCTCCCAGGGCCGGGGGTCCACGGAGAAGGTCTCGGTGTCGTGCAGCAGGTCGAGCGCCGCACGCCGGTCGGTGACCACGTAGGCGAAGATCCCCGGGGCCAGTTCGGCCCAGCCGATCGGACCCTGTGCCCGCAGGGTGGCGTAGTAGGCGTACGGGTCGGTGGCGAAGCCCTCCTCCCACAGCCGCACGGGCGCGGTGAGCGTGAAGGCGTCGGAGCGGGCGGGGTACGCGGTCACTGCGCCTCCGGGGCCATGCGGTCGATCAGGTGCTGGACGAGCGCGAGCAGGGAGTCGACGGAGGAGTTGGTGTCCCTCGCGTCGCAGGTGACCAGGGGCGTGTCCGGCTCCAGGTCGAGGGAGCGCCGCAGCTGCTCCTCGGTGTACTGCTTCGCGTCGGGGAAGGTGTTGAGGGCGACGGCGTACGGCAGGCCGGACTCCTCGACCAGGCCCAGGACGTCGAAGGAGGCGTCGATCCGGCGGGTGTCGACGAGCACCAGGGCGCCGAGCGCCCCGTAGGCGATGTCGTCCCACAGCGGGCGGAAGCGCTCCTGCCCGGGTGTGCCGAAGAGGTACAGCACCACCGAGTCCCCGAGGGAGACCCGCCCGAAGTCGATGGCGACCGTGGTCGTGCTCTTGTCCCGGACCCCGGCCAGGTCGTCGACCCTCGCGGAGACCTCGGTCAGATGCTCCTCGGTGTGCAGCGGGCGGATCTCGGACACCGAGTCGATCAGGGTGGTCTTGCCGACCCCGAACGGGCCGGTGACCAGGATCTTCACCAACTCGCGCGCGGAGTCGGGGAGATGGTTCACCTCGTCCGGCGCCACGGGGGCCGACGTGGTCGCGGAGGGCGGTACCCCGGGGCTGTGCATCCGGTCAGAGCTTGAGGGCGCGGAGGCCATCGGCCACTCTCTTCAGCAGGTCGCGGTCGGGCAGGGCGGCGGGCGGGACCGGTGGGCGCGCGCTCACCAGCCCCTGGTCGATCAGGGCGGCGGCCAGGACGCGTACGGCGGAGACCGGCAGCCGCAGCAGGGCCGCGCTCTCCATCACCGTGAGCGAGCCGCCGTCGAGCAGGCCCAGCAGGGCCACCTGGGCCGAGGGGAGCCCGGCGGGCGGCGGCCCGCCCGCGCCGGTCAGCACGGACAGCCGCTCCAGACTGTTGCGGCTCGGCCGCGCCACCCCGCCCGTGGACAGATAGGCGGGGACGAGCGGCCGGCCGCTCCGGCGGCCCGTCATACGGGGTAGCCGCCCTCGGCGCCGCGTGGTGCGGCGGCCATGGCCTTCTCGCCCAGCCGCGCCACCTGGGAGTGGACGCGGTGGCCCAGCAGGTCGAGCCGGACCTCGGGGCCTCCGTAGGCGGCCACGCAGGTCCCGTGGTCGGTCGGTGCGACCAGGATGTAGCCGTGGTCGGACTCGACGACCACCTGCCGGAGCTGGGCCGCGGGCGCGTCGGCGAACGCGGCGGCGGCGGTGCGGCAGGCGCCCTGCACGGTGGAGACGATCGCGGCGACGCGGTCGGCGGAGTCCTGCGACAGGGCGGCGGAGAAGCCGGAGACGAGTCCGTCCCTGGTCAGCAGTACCGCGGCGCGCACATGAGGGATCTCCAGGATCGGATCGAGCACCCAGGCCGTGTCACCGGTCTCGCGGCTGTTCATCGGGGGTCGCTCCCTTCGGAGGCGGCGGCCCTGCGGGCCGCGTTGGTGGCGGACTGGAGTGCCCCGAGCGCCGCGGCGGACTCCTCGGGGCTGCGTGAGGGGGAGGCGGGGCGGCGCAGGTCCGCGGGGACGGCGGCAGGGGCGCGCCGACGGCGCCGGGGGAGGCCGTCCTCCCCCAGGGGCTCCGGGGCGGGGTCCGCGGGGGCGTGCCGGGCGGGTGCCGGCGCCGGTTCGAAGGGCGACCGTGCGCCGGGAGCCGGCTCGGGGGAGGCGGGCCGCCGGCGCGTGCCGTCGGCGCCGTCGGGGACGAGGTGCACCTGGTCGGGCTGAGGCTCGTGGTCCTCCTGCTGACGGGTCGTGGGGGCGGCGCTCGCGGACGCCGGGTGGAGCACCGGATCGATGTAGGACAGCAGATGGTTCTTCACGAGCAGGACCGCGCGCACACCGCCGTAGGGGGAGGGGGTCGACAGGTCGACGGTCAGGTCGAACTGCCGGGTGAGCTGGCCGATCGCGGCGAGCCCCATGCGCGGCGGGTCGCCGAGCTCGGACAGCAGGATCGGCTCGCTGCCCGCCACCATCCGCTGGGCGCGTGCCCGTTCGTCGGGGGCCATGCCGACCCCGGCGTCGTCCACGGTCACCGTCACACCGTGGTGGGCCCGTTCGAGGTTGACGACGACGGCCGTGTCCGGGGAGGAGTGGCGCAGCGCGTTGTCCAGCAGCTCGGCGACGATGATGGCCACGGGCTCGACCGCGTGGGAGACCAGTGCGGTGCCCGGCTCCAGATGGTGGTGGACCTGGATGCGGTGGTAGCCGACCAGCCGGGCCTGGCCGCCGGTGACGGCGTCGACCAGGTGGGACTCCTCGCGGGCGAGGCCGACCCAGGCGCCGCAGACCACGGCGGCGACCTGGGCCCGTCGCAGGGACTGCTCGTTCTCGTGGTCGAGGGCGTAGAGGGTCTGCGCCAGTTCGGGGTCGTCGTAGCGCTGCTGGAGGCCGTGGAGGACGTCCTGGAGGCGGTAGAGCCCGGCCTGGATCTCCCGGGTGGTGCCGCGCATTCCGGCGCGGGCGGCGGCGTCCACGCGCTTGCGTTCGTGGGCGATGGCGTTGCGCAGTCCTTCGAGTACGCGGTCGGTCCCGGTGCCGGCCGGGCCCAGCGGCCCCGGCACCTGGACGTGTGCATGGGCGCTCCGGGTCGCCTCGGCCGGCATCCGCTTGGTGACCAGGTGCTCGATCTCCGCGGTGAACGCGGCCGCGGCGCGGTCGAGTTCCTGTCCGGTGGCGTCGAGGCGGGCGCGCAGGGCCTCGATCTCGGCCTGCTGCCGGGCGCGCGCACGGCGGGCGCGCAGGAGCCCGCCGCCGAGGGCGAACGCCGACAGGGTCCCGGCGGCCAGGCCGCCTGCGGCCAGCTCCGGTATCTCGATCATTGTGGTGGACCTCGGGGAAGGCAGGGGGTGTGGTCCACCCGGATGGGGGTGGACCCCGCCAAGTACACACCGCCACCGTGCGATTGTGCTCGGTTTCCGCACAAGATCCTTTTGGATTTGTCCGAACCCTGCTTAAAGTTGATGAAGTGTCGGGGTGTGCCACCGGCCACAAATCGGCCGCACATGGCCTGAAATCCCTCGTGGGTGGAGCGCCCGCTTCCGCCGCCGGACACCTTCCGCCGCCGGGCCGCTCCCCGGGCCGGACCGCTCCCCGGGCCGGACCGCTCCCCGGTCCGGACCGCCCTTTCTGCCGGACCCCGCCGCCGTACCCCGGCTCCCGGACCGCCCCCCGCGGCGGGCCGTCCCGCGCCCGCCCGGACTCCGCACCGAAAGCGGGCATGCGTCGGCCGCGGCGGCTCCCCATCCGCGCCGCCGCGGCCGTTCCCCTCGTGCGGGACTCAGTCCCGCGGGGGTGCGGGCGTGTGGTTGTCGCCCAGCGTCCTGATACCGCCGTCGGCGGGCGGTGCCGGCGTGTGGTTGTCGCCCAGTGTGGTCACCGGGACCGTGCCGGTGCCGGTGCCGGTGCCGGTGCCGGTGCTGCCGCCGTCGGCGGGCGGTGCGGGCGTGTGGTTGTCGCCGAGAAGGGCGAGTTCGTCCTTGTCCCGCTCGATCCTGCTCATCCCAGTCCCCCTGTTCGTACGTCTGGTGAAAGGTGTCCTCCGCCCGGCAGCTCCCCCGAGGGCCGCCGGACGGAAGACGGCGATCCGTCTGCCCCCCGATGCGACGAACCGGCTGCCGCCGAGTCTGTAGGACGAGCATAAACATCCGATGAACGTGCAGCCCGGGCGGTCCCCGGGCGCAGCTACGGGCCCGGGAGGGGCGGATCGGCCGTGCGCCGCGGCACGCCCCGGAACACGTCCGGGGCGTGCCGGCGCAGGGCCGGGGCCCTGCCGGAGGACGGGCCCGGCGGGGCCCTCAGACGGTGCCCAAGGGGCTCAGCAGGCCGCGCACCTGCTCGGCCTCGGCGGAGCCGCTCTGCTCGTGCAGCGCCAGCGCCTCCTGCCAGCAGGCCCGTGCACGGTCGCGCTGCCCGAGGCCGTCGAGGGCCCGGCCGAGGACCGTCAGCACCCCGGCGCGGATGCGGTCCCCGCCGATGCAGCCCGTCGCCAGCGCCTGCTCGGCCGACCGGGCGGCCTGGGCGGCTCCCCCGGAGGCCAGTTGGGCCTCGGCGATCCGGAAGAGGGTCGTCCCCTCCCACAGCCGCTGCCGGTGGGTCCCGAAGCCCTCCAGGGCCTCGTGCAGGCGATCGAGCGCGTCGGCGCACCGCCCGGCCCGGGTGAGCGCGACCCCCAGGGCGTAGCGGGCGTTGGCCAGCCGCAGCGTGTGACCGGTCCGGTGGTAGAGCTCCACGCCCTTCCCGGCGAGCGCGATGGCCTCCTCCGTCCGCCCCAGCGACAGGTGGATGCGCGAGAGGTTGCACAGCGCACTGGCCTCGCCGGGGCGGTTGCCGTCCGCCCGGGACCCCTCTCGGGCATGGCTCAGGTGCTCCTCCGCCTCCGGGTAGCGGCCCTGGTTGAAGGCGATGATGCCGCGGTCGTTGTCCGACCAGTAGACGGGCACCGGGTCTCCGGCCGCCGCCGCCAGCACCCGGGCCTGTGCCGCCTCCTCGTCCGCCAGGTCGTAGCGGCCCGCCACCAGGTGCACATTGGTCAGCGAGGTCCGCGCCCGCGCCTCGGCCCTGCGGTCCCCGGCCGCCCGGGCGGCCCGCAGCACGGCGCCCGTGACCGTCTCGTACAGACGGGAGTTGGCCCCCGACTCGCCCAGGTCCTTGGCGGCCCACAGCAGGTCCACGGCCCGTCGCAGCCGCGGTCCCGCCGCCGCCTGGCGGGCGCAGGCGAGCAGGCAGTGGGCCTCCGCGTAGAGCCAGTCCTGCGCCCCCCGCCGGTCGGCGAAGGCGAGCCCCGCACCGCCGGTGGGCTCCAGATGGTCCGGCAGGCGGTCGCCGGGCCGCTCGATCCCGTACACCCGGGCGGCCGTGCCCAGATAGAAGTCGAGGAGCCGGGAGAGCGCGGCCTCGCGGTCCTCCGCCCGCTCGTCCCGCTCGGCGCAGGCACGCGCGTAGAGCCGCACCAGGTCGTGGAAGCGGTAGCGGCCCGGCGCGGCGGACTCCAGCAGGGAGGTGTCCACCAGGGCCTCCAGCAGGTCCTCCGTGTCGTGCGCGGGCAGATCCAGCACCGCCGAGGCCGCCGCCAGGGAGACGTCCGGGCCGTCCGCCAGCCCCAGCAGCCGGAAGGCGCGCCCCTGGGCGGGCTCCAACTGCCCGTATCCCAGCTCGAAGGTGGCCTTCACCGCGAGGTCGCCCGCCTGGAGTTCGTCCAGCCGCCGCCGCTCGTCCGCGAGCTTCGCCGCCAGCGCCGACACCGTCCAGGTGCGCCGGGCGGCCAGCCGGGAGGCGGCGATGCGGATGGCCAGGGGCAGGAAACCGCAGGCGGCCACCACGTCGAGGGCGGCCTCGCGTTCGGCCGACACCCGCTCCTCGCCCACGATCCGGGTGAACAGCCGCAGTGCCTCGTCCGGTGACATCACGTCCAGGTCGACCAGGTGCGCCCCGGCCAGGTCGACCATGCGGACCCGGCTGGTGACCAGGGCGGCGCAGCCCGCCGTGCCGGGCAGCAGGGGGCGGACCTGGGCGGCGTCGCGCGCGTTGTCCAGCAGGACCAGCACCCGGCGGCCGTCCAGGGCCGAGCGGTAGAGGGCGGCCCGCTCGTCGAGGGTGTCGGGGATGGCCGAGTCGGCCGTGCCGAGGGCCCGCAGGAAGGCGCCGAGCACCGTCTCCGGCTCGGCCGCCCGGCTGGTCGCGCCCTGGAGGTCCACGTACAGCTGGCCGTCCGGGAAGCGGCCGCGGGCCTGGTGGGCGACATGGACGGCCAGGGTGGTCTTGCCGACGCCGCCGATCCCGGCGAGGGCGGACACGGCCATCACCGAGCCCTCGGCGGTCGCCAGCCGGTCGCCGAGTTCGCGGACGAAGGCGTCCCGGCCGGTGAAGTCGGGCACCGTGGCCGGGAGTTGCGCGGGCCGGGCGGGACGGGCGGCGGCCGCGGGCTGCTCGCTGGGGCGGGCGAGTTCCGCGTCGGCCCGCAGGATGCGCTCCTGGAGGCCGGACAGTTCGGGCCGCGGGTCGACCCCCAGCTCCTCGGCGAGCAGCCGTCGGGTGTCCGCGTAGACGGCCAGCGCCTCGGCCTGGCGCCCGCTGCGGTAGAGCGCGAGCATCAGCAGCTCCCGCAGCCGCTCGCGCAGCGGGTGGGCGGCGGTGAGCGCGGTCAGCTCGGAGACCGCCTCCGCGTGGCGGCCGGTCTCCAGGTCCAGGTCCAGACGGGTCTCCAGCAGCTGGATGTTCCATTCCGCCAGCCGGGCGCGGTGGTTCTCGGCGTACGGTCCCGGCACGGTGGCCAGGGCCTCGCCGTCCCAGAGCTCCAGCGCCCCGGCGAGCAGGGCGCGTGCCCGGCCGCGGTCGCCCGCGGCCAGCGCCTTGTGCGCGTCGTCCGCGAGGTCCTCGGCGACGGTCAGGTCCAGGGCGTCCCGCGCGATGCGCAGGGCGTAGCCGCCCGACTCGCTGACCAGGGCCTGCGTGTCGAGCGCCTTGCGCAGCCGGGAGGCGTAGGTGCGGACGGCCGCGAGGGCCTGCGGGGGCGGCTCCGGTCCCCAGATGGCGTCGATCAGCTCCGGTGCCGTGGCGGTCCGCCCCCCGCGCAGCAGCAGGGCCGCGAGCAGGGCGCGCTGCTGCGGGGAGCCGGGCGGCAGGGTGTCCCCGCCGCGCCGCACCCGGACGGGGCCGAGCACGGAGAAGTGCAGACCGGCGGCGTCACCGCCGTGCGGAGCGCGCTGGTCCGGTACGCGTGGCCCGCTGTCACGGCCCATGTGGCTGCCCCCTGCCCGTACTGCCGGAATCGCCCTCGACAGTCTGCCCTGTCGGCGGCGGCCGCGTCAGCAGCGGGGCGCGCCCGGCTCCCCTCGGGGCGGTGTGACACGTGTCCCAGCGCTGGTCAGAGGTGATGGACGGCCGCAGGCTCCGGCCGGGCGGAGGACAGCGGCCCGGACCCGACGCGGTCCTCGCGCCAAAGGCTTTGAGCCGCCGTCCTGGTGCGTGCTGGCCATGACCGACCGGAACCGTCGAAACAGGAGGTGGCCGCGATGGCCGAGGGGAAGCTGGTGCGTCTGAGGGCGATGGGGCCGGAGGACGCCGACGCACTGTGGCGCTGGAACCACGACCCCGAGGTCATGCGCTGGATGGACGACACCTACCCGGCGACCTGGGCGCAGGTCGAGCGTCGGCTGGCCGACCGCCCCCGCAACACCTACGCCGACGTCCTCCTCGGCATCGAGACCCTGGCGGAGGGGCGGCTGGTGGGCCTGGTCGCGCTCCACGGCGCCGAGCCCGAGAAGGGGATAGCCGAACTGGACGTCTACCTCGGCGAGAAGGACTGCTGGGGCAGGGGGCTGGCCACCGACGCGATGCGCACCGCCTGCCGCTACGGCTTCGAGGAGATGCGCCTGCACAAGATCGAGCTGACCGTGGTCCCCGAGAACCGCGCGGCGCTCGGGGTGTACCGGAAGGTCGGCTTCGTCGAGGAGGGCCGTCGCCGCCAGTCCTTCCGCCGCGACGGGGTCTGGCACGACATGATCGCCATGGGGCTGCTCGCGGACGAACTCGTCCGGGCCTGACGGCGGGGCGGACGGGCCGGGGCGGACGGGCCGGGGAGGGCGGGCCGGGGAGGGCGGTTCCGCGCCAAGCCGCCGGGCGGGCCCGCCGCCCGTTCCGCCACCGCGTCGCCCGCCGGACGGGCCCACCCGGGCCCGCACCGGACCTGGCCCACCCCGCGGGCGGGCTCCCGGCCGCCGTCCGGCCGCCCGGACGGGCCGGCGCGGTCCGACCGGAAGGGCGCCGCCGGCTCCCGGCCACCGCGGACCGGCCCCCGACGGAGGACGAGAACCGGACGGCACGGTCGCGACCGGCGACGTGCCGCCCGAACTCGCCTACCGTGTCCCCATGCGGATCGCGACCACGGTCTTCCTCACCGACGAGACGATCACCCCCGTCCGACTGGCCCGCGAACTCGAACAGCGCGGCTTCGCCGGACTCTTCCTCCCCGAACACACCCACATCCCCGCCGCGCGCACCACCCCCTACGCCGCCGGCGGCGAACTGCCCCCCGAGTACACCCGCACCCTCGACGCCTTCGTGGCCCTGGGCCAGGCGGCCGCGGTCACCGACAGGCTCGCCCTCGGCACCGGCATCACCCTCGTCGCCCAGCACGACCCGATCGCGCTGGCCAAGCAGATCGCCACCCTCGACCACCTCTCGGGCGGGCGGTTCACCCTCGGCGTCGGCTTCGGCTGGAACGTGGAGGAGGCGGCCGACCACGGCGTGACCTGGTCCGAGCGCCGGGAACTCGTCCGCGAGCGGATGGCGCTGATGCGGGCCCTGTGGGCGCCCGAACCCACGGCCTACGAGGGCCGGCTCGCCTCCGTCAGCGCCTCGCTGACCTACCCCAAGCCCGCCGGAGGGGCACCGCGCGTGCTGGTCGGCGGTGCGGCAGGCCCCTCGCTCTTCGCCCACATCACCGAGTACGCCGACGGCTGGCTGCCGATCGGCGGCGGGGGCCTGCGCACCTCGGTCCCCGCCCTGCGCGAGGCGTGGGAGCGGGCCGGACGGGACCCCAAGGCGCTCCAGGTCGTCCCGTACGCCGTCCGCCCGGAGCCCGGGAAGCTCGCCCACTACGCGGACCAGGGCATCGAGGAGGTCATCCTGCAACTCCCCCCGGGGAACGAGCTGGAGGTGCTGCGCGCCCTCGACGCCTACGCGCGGTTCCTCTAGGGGCTCTGCCCCGCCCCCTGCGGGCGCTCCCGCCCCGCGGTGCGGCGGACGCGCAGCCGTCGCGCGGACCGCGGCGGGCGCCGGATCCGGCCGGTGGGGATGGGCCGCGGACGGGGCCGCTCGTATGCTCGACGCATGAGCGATCACCAGGGCGACCACCGGGGTGGACGGCAGAACGGACCGCAGGCCGGGAGCGGGGGCGCCCGACCGGCGGCGCGACCCACCGAGAACGCCGTGCGCCGCGCGCTGAAGCGGGCCCGGGACGGCGTCGCGCTCGACGTCTCCGAGGCCGCCGTGCTGCTCCAGGCCCGCGGGGCCGACCTCGACGACCTCACCGCCTCGGCGGCCCGGGTGCGGGACGCCGGGCTGGCGGCCGCCGGGCGTCCGGGCGTGATCACCTACTCCCGGAGCGTCTTCCTCCCCCTGACCCGGCTGTGCAGGGACCGCTGCCACTACTGCACCTTCGCCACCGTCCCCGGGAAGCTGCGCCGGGACGGCCACGGGATGTTCATGTCCCCCGACGAGGTCCTGGAGATCGCCCGGCGCGGAGCCGAACTCGGCTGCAAGGAAGCCCTGATCACCCTCGGCGACAAGCCGGAGGACCGCTGGCCCGAGGCGCGCGAGTGGCTCGACGCCCACGGCTACGACGACACCCTCGCCTACGTCCGGGCCATGTCGGTGCGCATCCTGGAGGAGACCGGGCTGCTGCCCCACCTCAACCCCGGGGTGCTCGGCTGGACCGACTTCCAGCGCCTCAAGCCCGTCGCGCCCTCCATGGGCATGATGCTGGAGACCACCGCCACCCGCCTGTGGTCCGAGCCCGGCGGCCCCCACCACGGCTCGCCCGACAAGGAGCCCGCCGTACGGCTGCGGGTGCTGGAGGACGCGGGACGCTCCTCCGTCCCCTTCACCACCGGCCTGCTCATCGGCATCGGCGAGACCTACGAGGAGCGGGCCGAGTCGCTGTTCGCCCTGCGCCGCGTCTCCCGCGCCTACCACGGTATCCAGGAACTGATCCTGCAGAACTTCCGCGCCAAGCCGGACACCCCGATGCGCGGCATGCCGGACGCGGAACTCGACGAACTGGTGGCCACCGTGGCCGTCGCCCGGCACATCATGGGGCCCTCCGCCTGCCTCCAGGCACCGCCCAACCTGGTCGACGGCGAGTACGCGCGGCTGCTGGGCGCCGGGATCGACGACTGGGGCGGTGTCTCCCCGCTCACCGTCGACCACGTCAACCCCGAGCGCCCCTGGCCGCAGATCGAGGAACTCGCCGCGCAGTCCGCCGCCCTGGGCTTCGAGCTGCGCGAACGCCTCTGCGTGTACCCCGAGTTCGTGCACCGGGGCGAGCCCTGGCTCGACCCGCGCCTCAGGCCCCACGTGGCCGCGCTCGCCGACCCGGACACCGGGCTGGCCCGGGAGGACGCCCGCCCCGCCGGCCTCCCCTGGCAGGAGCCCGACGAGGCGTTCACGGCCGCCGGGCGCACCGACCTGCACCGCACCATCGACACGGAGGGCCGCACCGGCGACCGGCGCGCCGACTTCGACCACGTCTACGGGGACTGGGAGGCGCTGCGCGAGGCCGCCGCCCCCGGCATGGCGCCCCAGCGCATCGACGCGGACGTCCGGCGGGCCCTCGCCACGGCCGCCGACGACCCCACCCGCCTCACCGACGACGAGGCGCTCGCCCTGCTGCACGCCGACGGCCCCGCGCTGGACGCGCTGACCCGGATCGCCGACGACCTGCGCCGCGACACCGTCGGCGACGAGGTCACCTACATCGTCACCAGGAACATCAACTTCACCAACGTCTGCTACACCGGCTGCCGGTTCTGCGCCTTCGCCCAGCGCCGCACCGACGCCGACGCCTACACCCTCTCCCTGCGCCAGGTGGCCGACCGGGCGGCCCAGGCGTGGGACGTCGGGGCCGTCGAGGTCTGCATGCAGGGCGGCATCCACCCCGACCTGCCCGGCACCGCCTACTTCGACCTGGCACGCGCCGTCAAGGAGCGGGTCCCCGGGATGCACGTCCACGCCTTCTCCCCCATGGAGGTCGTCAACGGCGCCACCCGCACCGGGCTGTCCATCCGGGAGTGGCTCACCGCCGCGAAGGAGGCCGGCCTGGACTCCCTCCCCGGCACCGCGGCGGAGATCCTGGACGACGAGGTCCGCTGGGTGCTGACCAAGGGCAAACTGCCCGCCGCGACCTGGATCGAGGTCGTCACCACCGCCCACGAGCTGGGCATCCGCTCCAGCTCCACGATGATGTACGGGCACGTCGACCAGCCCCGCCACTGGCTCGGCCACCTGCGCACCCTCGCGCGGATCCAGGAACGCACCGGCGGATTCACCGAGTTCGTCACCCTGCCCTTCATCCACACCAACGCGCCCGTCTACCTGGCGGGCATCGCGCGGCCGGGACCGACCGTCCGGGACAACCGCGCGGTGACCGCGATGGCCCGGCTGCTGCTGCACCCCCACATCCCGAACATCCAGACCAGCTGGGTGAAGCTGGGCGCGGAGGGCGCCGCCGAGATGCTCCGCTCCGGCGCCAACGACCTCGGGGGCACCCTGATGGAGGAGACGATCTCCCGGATGGCCGGCTCGGGGTACGGCTCGTACCGCTCCGTGCGCGAACTGACGGCGATCGCCGAGGCCGCGGGCCGTCCGGCACGCCCGCGCACCACCCTCTACGGCGAGGTGCCCGAGGAGCGGCGCCGCGCGGCCGCGGCCTCGGACGGGCACCTTCCGGAGCTGCTGCCCCTGCTGCCGGAGTGAGCGCGAGGGGCGTCGGCGGGCCCGGCCGCGCGGCCGCTCCGCCGGGGTCGCGCCGGGGACGGCGGCCCTGGGGCGCCCCGCCCCGTTCGATTACAGTGCTGGCCCGGGCAGAGTGTCCGTTCGACGTCGGGGGAGGGGCACGGTGAGCGCAGCCGCCGCGGCCGTCTGGGGCCGGGCCGAGCAGCAGGACTTCCGGGCCCGGGTCCGCGGCGCCCTCCTCGGCGGTGCGATCGGGGACGCGCTGGGCGCCGGGGCGGCGGGGCGTTCCCTGGAGGAGCTGCGCACGGCCCACGGGCCCGAGGGCCTGGCCGGACTCGTCCCCGTGGACGGGCGCCGGGGCGCGGTCACCGCGGCCACCCAGATGACCCTGTTCACCGTGGACGGGCTCATCCGCGCACAGGTCCGGCGCGACACCGGCGCCTGGCACCCGCCGACCGACCTCCACCGGGCGTATCTGCGCTGGGCCGCCACCCAGCGGGACTGGGGCCCGGACGAGCGCCGCAAGGACAACGGCTGGCTGGCCGCGCAGGAGTGGCTCTACAGCCGCCGCAACCCCTCCCGCACCTGTCTGACCGGGCTCGGCGACACCGCCATGGGCACCCTCCAGGCACCCAGGAACCCCACCGCGCGAGGCCCGGGCGCCCTGGTGCGGTCGGCGCCGTTCGGGCTGCTCGTGGGCTGGGAGCCGGAGCTGGTGTGCCAGCTCGCGGTCGAGTGCGCGGCACAGACCCACGGGCACCCCACGGCGTACCTGTCGGCGGGGGCCTTCGCCGTGGTCGTCCACGGCCTGGCCCGCGGGGAGACGCTCGACGGCTCGGTGCAGCGGGCTCTCGCCCTGCTGGCGGCCCGGCCGGGCCACCAGCCCGTGACGGACGGCCTGCGGGAGGCGCTCGGCGCGGTGCGCCAGGGCATACCGGGCCCGGGGCGGGTGGCGGACCTGGCGGGCAGCGGGTACGCCGAGGAGGTGCTGTCCGTGGCGGTCTACTGTGCGCTGGTCGGCGAGGACATGGGCCACGGACTGCTGCTGGCCGTCAACCACGACGGCCCCTCGGACGCGACGGGCACCGTGTGCGGGGCGCTGCTCGGCGCCCTGCACGGGGAGGCCGCGCTGCCCCCGGCCTGGCTGTGCGAGCTGGAGGGGCGGGGCACCCTCCTGGAGATCGCGGACGACTTCGCCATGGAGATGACCCAGGGCCCCGCCCTGCACGGCCCGGGGGCGGCTGCCCCGGGCTGGCTCGCCCGCTACCCGCGCGGGGCCGCCGAACTGACCTGAGGGGCGGGCCCCTTCCACCGCCGCGACCCCGCAGCCGGGCGGGGTCCGACCCCGCGCCGGACAGGGCCGGGCCCCCTCGGCCGGGACGGCGATACCAGTCGAGAGGGCTCACAGAAGCGTGGCGCGGTGCGCGCGGGTTTCGCACGCCGGACGGCTCGGACCGGCAGGGTGCCCGCGCTGGTGGCGGCTGCACCCTCCTGCGCCTGGCCGGTTCCCGTCGGGCGGTGCCTCAGCCGAGGTCGACCGCGCCCCGTGCGACCTCGCTGACGAACGAAGTCCACGATCCGGGCCCGAAGGAGAGCTCGGGGCCCTCGGTGACCTTGGAGTCGCGCACGGAAATCGCCTGTACGACAGGGGACTTGACTTCGACGCAGGCACCGTTGCCCGTGGAGTACGAGGACTTCGTCCAGGTCTCCGTGGCACCCTGAATGATGGCCATGATTGCTCCGCTTCGGCGAGTGGGGGTGATGTGCGCCAACGTTCTCGCTGGCGTGATCGACGCTACTCGCCGGGCCGGGCGGGTGAGAGGGGCGTTCACTCGACCGGATGGTATACATCAGGCGCCTCTTCCGTGACGCCCGTCTCGTGGTGTACCTTTCCGCGCTTCAGTCCGCGAACTCCTCCGGATCGTCCTGAGCGTATTCCTTGGCGATCTTCGAGATGAACTGGCGCGTCTGGTCCGCGTTCAGGGCCTGGGCGCGCAGGTGCTCGTACATCACGCTGTACTTCTGCACGTCGTTGGCCTTCTCCAGGTACAGGTCGCTCGTCACGCCCTCGATGTAGACGACGCTCGAGTCCGAGGTGTCCGGGAACTCCAGGATCGCGTACTGCCCGTTGATGCCGGGGTGGGCGCCCATCTCGAACGGCAGCACCTGCACCGTCACGTGCGGCTGGTGGGACATCTCGACCAGGTGCTCCAACTGCTCCCGCATCAGCTGCCGTCCGCCGACGCGGCGACGCAGAGCCGCCTCGTCGATCACGGCCCACAGCCGCAGCGGCGGGTCCGCGTCGTGGACGCGCTCCTGCCTGCGCAGCCGTACGCTGACACGCTTCTCCACGTCGGGCAGCCCGCTCTCCGGCAGCGCGCCCGCGATGAGCGCCTCCGCGTATCCCCGGGTCTGGAGGAGCCCGGGCACCACCTGCGGCTCGTACACGCGCAGGCTGGCCGCGTCGGTCTCCAGGCCGATGTAGACGCTGTAGGGGATGTCGCCGAAGGCGTGCCACCAGCCCTGCTGGCGCGAGTCCTTGGCCATCTGCATCAGGGAGTCCACGATGCGGTGGTCCTCGACCTCGTACACCCCGCACAGGTCGCGGACGTCGCGCTGGCTGATCGAGCGGCGTCCGTTCTCCAGGCGGCTGATCTTGGACTGGGAGACGAGGAGTCGCTCGGCGACCTCCTCCGCCGTCATGCCCTTCAGTTCGCGGAGCCGGCGCAGCTCCTGGCCCAAACGGCGCCTCCTGACGGTGGGGTTGACGTTGGACGCCACGGAAACTGCACCTCCGGCTGCGTTGCCTCGTGTTCGCTGTGCGTATCTACCGTTCAGCAGACTGCCACCAAAGGGCGGGCCGCCGCTGCGAAACGGCCGTAAACGCGAACGCGCGGAACAGCGAAGACGCTGTTCCGCGCGTTCTGCGGCTCCCGGACCGGGTCATGGGGACGTCGGTGCGGCGGTATCGCGGTGGTGCGGTGCGTGCGTGTCCGGGCGCCGTACGGCACGAGCGGTGCGTCGCCGGCCGGTGCCCGGTGCGGGCGGGGCCGTGGGTGCCCGGCCGCCGGCGCGGGTACGCCGGCCGTCCGCGCCTCGGGGGCGCGGCTCAGTGCGCGGCGACGCGGGCCATGCCGGTGCGGCGCGGCTGCATCGGCACGGGCCCGGTCTGGCGGGCCCCGCCCGCCGCCGGCTGCCCGCGGCGCGGCTGCGCGGCCGCGCCGTTCTGGACGTCCATCACGGCGTGCGCCACCAGGCCGCCCATCGGGTCGTGCCTGATCAGGTCCCGCAGCCGGGACCGAGAGGAACGCCCCTCGTTGCCGGGGTACAGGTGCTTGCCGAGGCCGACCGCATGGGCCAGGGCGGCGAGCGCCGCGGTCCGCGGGTCCGGTGGTACGCCGGTACGGATCGCGCTGTCCAGCCGGGCCCGGATGTCACGGCTGATCGCCGTGTCCGTCGCCTGGTAGCGCGTCGTCGGCAGCACCCCGCACATCTGGCCCTCGACGGCATGCACCATGCCGCAGCGTTCCAGGTGCGAGAGGTAGATCTGGCGCAGCCCCAGCCGGGGCCCGCCGATCCAGTGGACCGCCCGGACCGGGCTGCCGCGCCTGCGCAGCAGCTCCAGTGCGGAGTCCAGTGTCGGATCTCCGGTCGGCCGTGGCATCACCACGGCGATACGATCCCCGTCAGGGGCTATCCGTCCTGCCAGAGCCAGCTCCACTAGCTGAGCTCCTGCCAGGCCGAGGTCGAGCGACTGCGGCTGCGCCGTGGTACCCGTGGCCGGGTCCAGAGCGAGCAGCAGAAGCTCTTCCGGAAGTGTTCTGCGGCTCCTGCCCATCCATGCCTCCCCGCGTGGATGAGTGACAGGGTGACCCCTCTCACATTGGTCTGTCGAGGGGGCCTGGGAGCTTTGTTAGGGAACCGATAGGTATGTCGTTCTCGTCTAGCACCGGGGCCAAGCGCTCACACAGGACACTGGTAGATGGTTCGGACACCGCCGGCCTCCTACGCCGAGGCCGGCGGTGGTACGTGTACGGCACGCATCATGCGGCATGGCATAGGCATGGCGCCATGGCGCGTGGCACATGACTCATGGAGGAGGCACGGTGGCGGGCGAGTCCCCCGACAGGTCGGAGCAGCGGGAGTCGTCGGGGGAGACGGCGGGGCGCGAGGGCGACCCGCGTCTCGCGATGTTCCGTGAGGGCCCCCCGGCATCCTCGGCCCCCGCGGCCACGGACCAGCGCACGGCGGTCTTCCGCCTCCCCGCCCCGGCGGGCGAGGGGGACGACCGCGAGACCGGTTCCGCCGGGGCGCGCGACGGCCGCGCCGTGCCGTCCGGCGAGGACGGCACGGCCGCCGAGGAGGCGGGGCGCGACGGCGATGTGCGCCTGCGGGACGCGGTGGCCGAGTGGGTCGCGACGGAGGGTGACGGGGACCGGGAGCCCGACGGCACCGACCGGGGTGACGAGGGTGACGGGGCGGGCCGCCCGGCGGGCGCGAAGACGCAGGCCGCGGGCGCCGCCGAGCAGAATGCTTCCTTCCGCGTCGCGGACGCCCCTGCCGGGGGCGGTCGCGCCGCGGCGGGCCCCTCCGGCGACGCCGGGCCGGACGACGGGGAGGCCGCGCGGGCGGACCGTTCCGGTGCCGGGGTCGCGGCGGACCCTGCCGATGCCGATGCCGATGCCGATGCCGATGCCGATGCGGAAGCGGATGCGGAGGCCGGTGCAGAGGCGGGTGCGGAAGCCAGTGCCGGCGCGGAAGCGGAAGCGGGTGCCGGGGAGGCCGACGCGGAGGCCGAGGCGGACGTGCCCGTCGGCGGCGGGGCGTCCGGGGGCGGGGAGGGCGATGCGTCCTCCCGTGGCCCGGTGGACCAGCCGACCGCGGTGTTCACGACCCGGCCGCGTCCCACCGTGGACCAGCCGACCACGGCGCTCGTCGTACCGCGCGGCGGGGACACCGAGGGCTCCGAGGGCTCCGGGGAGGCAGGGCGCCCCGCCCCGGAGGACGGCCCCGAGGACGCCGGGGGCACCCCCCGGGACGCCGCCGCCGAAGCCGACGACTCCCCGGACTCCCAGGCCCCCGAGGACTCGAAGGACTCCGGGGCTGCCCAGGCCGCCCAGACCGCCGAGGCCGGGGCCGACGACGACCCCGAGGGGGCAGAGGACGCCAAGCGTGCGCAGGGCCCCAAGGACGCGCAGGGCCCCAAGGACGCGCAGGGCCCCAAGGACGCACAGGGCCCCAAGGACGCACAGGGCGCCGGGGACGCCGGGGGCCTCCGGGGCCGGGGCGCCGCAGGGGCACGGGCGGACAGCACCTTCGTGCCGCTCCTCCGCGACGACAGGGCCGCCCCGGCAGCCCGCCGGACCGCCTCCGCCGACGCCCCGGAGGTCGACGCCCCGGAGACCGACGCCCCCGGCACCGCGTCGGCCTCCCCGGCACTCCCGGCCGCCTCGGCCGAGCGCCCCGACGGCGGCGACGCCGCCCCCGCGGCCCTCGGCGAGGCCGAGCGGACCAGGCAACAGCCCATGCCGCCGCTCGGCGCGCTCGATCTGCTGGCCGAGCTGACCAACACTCCGCCTCCGCCGGAGACCCCGGCCCGGACCGTGGTGCGCCGGATCAAGATCTGGACGCCACTGGTCACCCTGCTCCTGATCGCCTTCGCGATTGCACAGGCGTTGCGTCCGCTCCCGACGCCTTCCCTGACCCTCGCCGCCGACGCGGAGTACTCCTTCGAGGGCGGGAAGCCGAGCCTTCCGTGGCCCGGTGAGGGGCAGGGGCAGATCGCGGTGTCGGGCCTCGGGGTCGTCGGGCAGTTCGGGGAGGAGAAGCCCGTCCCCATCGCCAGTGTGACCAAGACGATGACGGCGTACATCATCATGCGCGACCACCCCTTCAAGCGGGGCGAGGAGGGGGAGAAGATCCCCGTCGACGCCCTCGCCGAGAAGGAGGGCGGCTACGACGCGACCAACGACGAGTCCACGCTGAACACGATCAAGGAGGGCGACACGCTCTCCGTGAAGGACGCGCTCAGCGCGATCATGATTCCGTCCGCGAACAACGTGGCCCGGCTGGTGGCCCGCTGGGACGCAGGCTCCGAGGAGGCGTTCGTCAAGAAGATGAACGACACCGCCCAGGAGCTCGGCATGACCAACACCACCTACACCGACCCCTCCGGTCTGGACGCCGCGACCGTCTCCACGGCGGCGGACCAGGTGAAGCTGGGGCAGGCACTGGTCAAGAACAAGGCCATGGTCGACATCACCCGCCAGCAGGAGTGGTACGACCCGTCCGGGAAGCGCCACAGCAACTACAACACCCTGATGCCCAGGAACGGCGCCATCGGCATCAAGACCGGTTCCACCACCAAGGCGGGCGGCAACCTGCTCTTCGCCGCCTACAAGGACATCGGCGGCTCCACGCAGACGATCGTCGGCGCGGTCCTCGGGCAGCACAAGCCGTCCATCCTGGAGACGGTCAACGCCGTCAGCGAGGAGGTGCTGGTCGCCACGCGGGAGACGCTGCAGGCCAGGACCGTCGTCAAGAAGGGCGACGTCGTCGGGCATGTCGACGACGGGCTCGGCGGGCTGACGCCCGTGGTGGCGACCAAGGACCTGACGGTCGTCGGCTGGTCCGGTCTGACGGTCCGCTCCGGCATCACCGACGGCGGCAGGAAGGTGCCCGCCACCGCCGAGGCGGGCACGGTCGTCGGCAGCCTCACCGCAGGGTCCGGGGCCGGGACCATCAGCGTTCCGGTCGCCCTCCAACAGGACCTCGTCGAGCCCGGCTTCGCGCCCAGGCTGACCCGCATCGGCTGATCCGCAGGGCCCTCCACCCGCGCGGGCGTCCCGTCGGTGACGGGACGCCCGCGTGCTAGCGTCGCCGGGCAACCCGGGGGCCCTGCGGTGCGTCCTCCGGGTGAGGCGGGGAGCGCCGGACGCGAGGACGGCGGGACGCGCTCGACACGGGGCAGACGCAGCAGGACACAGGACGACGGGGAGAGCCGCAGTGACCACCGCCGAGCCCGTACGCGCGGACGACCGCACCACCGCCGCGCCCGGGCGGTCCTCCTCCGTCCGGCCCCCGCGGAGCCCCGGCGTCCCCTCCGGCCGGGCCCCGGAGCCGGACGGGGAAGCGGGCCGGGGCCCCGGCGAGGCCGGGCCTCCCGGTACGGACCCCGCGCCGCGGCCCGGTGCCCTGCGCCGGGTCGCACGCCACCCGGTCACCCTGGTCACGGCGACCGCCGCACTGCTGCACGTGGTGTGGATCCTGTTCCTGGCCAACACCGGGGGCGATCTCGCCGCGCAGGACGCCTGGGCGGAGTTCGTCGGCCGCCACCCCGACTCCGCGTACAACCTCGCCTGGTACGGGGGGATGCACCCCGTCTCCTACAGCGTGGTGTCCCCCTATGTGATGTCCGTGCTCGGGGTCCGGACCACGATGATCGTCGCGGGCACGGTCTCCTCCGCCCTGACCGCGCTGATCCTGCTCCGGCTGCCCTCCGTGCGCAACCCGCTGGCCTGCGGCTTCGCCGGGGTGTTCGCCTTCCTGTGCAACGCGCTCTCCGGCCGGGTCACCTTCGGCCTGGGCATGATGTTCGCGCTCGCCGCGGTGGGCGCCTTCTTCTGCTGGCCGCACCGCCTGCGCCGGAAGCGGTGGGCCAAGGGGGCCGTCGCCGCCCTGTTCGCGGGGCTCGCCACGGCGGCGAGCCCGGTCGCGGGCCTCTTCCTCGGCGTCGTCGCCGCGGCGCTGTTCCTGTGCGGCCGCCGCCCCGGTGCCTACGCGCTGGGACTCGCCCCCGTCGCCGTCGTCGGGCTCTCCGCCTGGCTGTTCCCCTTCTCCGGGACCCAGCCCATGTCACTGGGCTCGACCTCGCTGCCGTTCGTCTTCGGGGTCCTGGTCCTCCTCCTCGTGCCCGAGGACTGGCACACCGTACGGGTGGCCTCCGCCGTCTACGCCGTGGGCACGCTGCTGACCTGGCTGATCGACTCCCAGATCGGCTCGAACGTGTCCCGGCTTCCCATGCTGTTCGCCGGTGTGGCGCTGCTGGCCGCCCTGCCGTTCACCGCGCCGCGCTCGCGCCGCTGGTACGCCGTGGTGGTGGCCTTCGCGGGGCTCAACGTCTGGATCGGCTACAAGAGCGTGGACGACATCGTCCGCACCGCCCCCACCGCGTCCTGGAACCGCGAACTCGCGCCCCTCGTCGACCGGCTCCAGCGGGTCGGCGCGGAACGCGGCCGGGTCGAGGTCGTCCCGGCGAGCAGCCACCGCGAGTCGTCCGCCCTCGCCCCCTACGTCAACCTGGCCCGCGGCTGGAACCGGCAGGCGGACATGGAGCGCAACCCGCTCTTCTACGACAAGGACAGGCTCCTCACCCCGGCCGGCTACCGCGAGTGGCTGGACCGCTGGGCCGTCCACTTCGTGGTGCTGCCCGAAGGCCGCCCCGACCACAGCGCGGAGCAGGAGGCCGAACTCGTCGCGGACGGGCTGCCCTATCTGACCCGGGTGTGGGGCGACGAGAACTGGCAGCTGTTCGCGGTGAAGGACCCGGTCCCGCTCGCCGACCCCCCGGCGACCGTGCGTCACGCGGGGGCCGGGGAACTCACCATCCAGGTGACCTCCCCCGGCCGGGTGCTCATCCGGGTCCCCTACTCGCCGTGGCTCGGCCTGGTGGCGGACGACGGCACGAGCGTCGAGGGCCCCCGGGAGACCGAGGCGTCCAAGCTCCGCGAGGACGGTCCGAAGACCTTCGAGAACCCCCACGGCTGCCTGACGAAGTCCGAGGAGGACGAGGAGGGCGACGAGTGGACCGAGCTGCTGGCACCCCGCGCGGGCGTCTACCGGCTGGCCGCGCCCTACCAGCTGCCGCGCGGCACCCCCTGCCCGGACGAACTCCGCTGACCACCGCGTCCCGTCGGCGGACAGCGCCGACCGGCCCGGCACTTACCAGCGTTCACACTTACGCCCGCTCGCGGGCTCGTGCATAGTGGTCCGCTCCGACGGTACGACGATCAGTCGGTCAACAGGGTCCGGTGCGATATGACCTGCGAACGGAACAGTGGCGTCCGCCCCCGGCGAGGCCGCCGCCCCCGCCACGGCCCGGGCGCGGTCCTCCTGGTGCTCCTCGCCCTGCTGCCCCTGGCGTCCGCCTGCGCCCCGCCCGGCGGCGAACGAGGCGCCGCCCCGGGCCCGTCGGGCGGGACGGCCCCACCGGGCGGGATCGAGATCGGCGGCGTCCCGCAGCGGATCAGCCCCCCGCCGCGCCCACCGGAGGGGACCGGAGCGGGCCCGCCCGTCACACCCCGGCCCAAGGCCCCGCCCACCCCCGGCGCCCCTGCCTCCGCCGCGCCGACCGGCCCGGTGTACATCGCCTGGGCCGGGCCCGGCTGCTCCGGCGGGGGCGGCTACAGGGAGGACGGGCGCTACGGCGACGGCGCCGAGGGCTGGTACACCGTCGGGGCCGGCGGACACCGGGGGGACGGCTGCGACGGCAGCTTCACCGCCATGCCGATGTCCGGCGAGGCCGGCCTGGACGGCGGGGGGAGCGCCACCTGGAGCTGGTACGTCGGCAGCGGGTACCGCACCTGCACCGTCGCCGTCGTCGTCCCGGCGGGCGAGCGCGCCCGGGACGCTGCGGGCAGCCCCTCCGTCTACCACGTCCTCTCCGACCCGGACGATCCCGCCAGCGTGGAGCGCTCCTTCGACATCGACCAGGTGGCGCTGCGCGGGCAGGGCGTCGTCGTCGAGCGGGTCCCGGTGCACGACCAGCGGCTGACCCTGCGGCTCCTGGACCGGGGCCGCGGCCGGGGCCTCGCCCACCACGGAGCGGCGCAGATCCGCGCGGAGTGCCGGCCGTGACTGCGGGGCCGGGCGCTGCCCGATCCCCGCAGTCCCGGTTCTCCCGGCCCCGGTGGCGGCGCGCCTTCCGTTCCGGGTACCGGCAGCCGGGGCACGGGAAGTCTGCCGAGACACGGGGCAGCGCCGGGGAAGAGGCGGATGACAGCATCCGCGTATGACCACGGACCAGGCCGTCACCTTCCGCCCGTCCTCGGCACGCGGCCTGGGCGTCCTCGCGGGACTCGCGGGCGCCGGGGCGGCCGCCGCCGTACTGCTCGCGGTGCGTGCGGGCGTCCTTCCGCCGGACAGGCCCGCCGCCGCTCTCGTCGCGGTCCTCGCCCTCGTCCTCACCGCGACGGCCCTCGGCGCCCTGCACGGTGCCGTCGCACGGGTGCGCGGCGACTCCGACGGCCTCCACGTCCGCACCCTGCTCCGGCGCCGGAGCACGGCGTGGGCGGACGTGGCCTACTTCTACGTGCGCCGCTACGACCACCGGCACGGAACCACCCTGCGGCTCGGTGTCGCCCTGCGGGACGGACGGACCCGGCTGCTGCCGATGCCGTACGGGGCCGCGCTGCGGGACGAGCGCTTCGAGGCCCGCGCCGAGGCTCTGCGCGCGCTGCACCGCCGCCACGGAGCACCCGCGGCCGAGCACCGCCCCGTGGTCTCCCACCGCACCGCCGGCGCCGGCGGGTGGGTGTTGTGGCTCGGGCTCTGCGTGCTGCTGCTCGGCGGATCCTTCGCGGTGGCCGGGACGGTGTCCGGCACCGCCGTCCACGAGCGGGCCTGGCAGTCGGCCGCAGCCTGCCCGGACGACGACGAGCCGGCCGGGGCGGGGGGAGGGCCCGCGGCGGACTGCCTGACCACCGTGTCCGCCGTGGTCGAGCGGGCGGTAGAGGAGGGGCGGCACCGCGGCCGCCTCCACTTCGCCGACGATCGGCCGACGGCCGACGCCGCCGTCACCGAGGACGCGGCCCGGGCCTTCCGCCCCGGTGACGCCGTCCTCGTGACCGTCTGGAGGGGCCGTCCGATGGTGGTGGCGGGGGAGCACCATGTGTGGCGCGCACATGTTCCCGGCACCTCGGCGCAGGCGGTGGCGTCCGGAGTGCTCCTGCTCCTCGCGGGCTACCCCGGGGCACGGCTGCTCCAGCACCTGCGGGGGCGCCGGCTGCGGCCCGAGGAGGTCCTCCCGTCCGTCCTGCCCTTCGTGGGCGCGCTGCTCGGCACGGCCGCGTGGCTGCTGCCGCTCTGCTACGTCCACCCCACCGACCCGCTCGGCCCTCCGGAGGCGGTCGCCTGGGCGGGCATGGGGACGCTCGCCACCCTGGGGCTGCTGGCGGCCGCCTGGCGCGCCACCCGGGTCCGGGAGCCGCGGGACGATGTGGCGGGCCCCCACGGGGAGGACGCCGCCGCGCAGCACGAGGTGTTCCTGCCCGCCCGGTTCCTGGACGAGACCGCGTACAACCCGTACGGGTTCGGCACCCATGTCGTCATCGGCGGCGGTGAGCCCGCCGTGGTGCCGCACCCCGGTCCGGGGCGCTTCGCGGCGAGGCGGATTCCGGCGGAGCGGCTGACCCTGGCGGGAGTGCGGCGGGCCCGCGGCGAGGACGGGGACAGCGTCCCCCGGGACTGGCACATCGCCGAACTCGACGACGGGGGCGCGCCGGTGCGCCTCGCGGCCTCTCCCGGGAACCTGGCCCGCATCCTGGGCGCCCTCGGCACCGCGCCCGGGGGGACGGCGCACCCCGCCGGTGCTCCCGGCACCGCGCACGCCCCGGGACCGCCCCCGCCCGCCTGATCACCGGGCCGGGCCGCCCCGCTCGCCCTCCGGCCGCGGCACGTGCGGTCACCGCCCGTCAGCGGCGGGCCCCGCCGGCCGGCGCCCGCCGCTCTTCGGACCGGCGGCGCAGGGCCAGTCCGAAGGCCGCCGCGGCGATCAGCGTCGGCACCGCGGGCAGGACCGCCAGGTTCGCCAGCCAGTCCGCATTCAGGTGCTCGGTCCTGCCGCTGGTGTACCGGCACGTGGCCTGAGGAGGGAAGAACCCGTACTCCAGGGTGGCCGGGGGATGCACACCCCACTCCCCGCCCGCCGCACAGGCCGAGGACGGCCCCGTGAGCAGCGGCCACCCGACGGGCACGTAGAGGAGCAGGAAGGCGGAGCCCATCGACAGCAGCGTCGCCCCCGTGCGGCGCAGGTCCGCGGCCGGAGTCGTCGGCACCACCAGCGGGCCGCCGGGGCGCGGGGCGAAGCACTCCGCGAGGAGCGCCCCCAGCAGGCAGACCACCAGCACGCCCATCGCCGCCCAGAGCAGCACGGCGAGCACCGTGCCGCTCCCGACGGACGACACCTCCCCGCCCTGGAACTCGCAGACGGTGGCCGGGGGATACGCCCGGTAGCGCACTCGCAGGAGCCCGCCGGGCCCCTGCACCAGCCCGTGCATGCACCGCTCGTCGAACTCCAGCATGCCGAAGAGCGCGACCAGGGAGCCCACCACCACGACGGTGAGGGAGACCCCTGCCCCCGCCCACAGCCCGCCGGTCCGGTACCTGCCGTACGCACGTATCTGGGACATCCGTGCACGGTAGCCGACACCGGCCCCGGCGCCGTCCGGGGGCCGACCGCCGCGTACGGGCCCGGTGGCCGGCCGGGCCGGTACGCGCGGGCCGCGGCCCGCAGGGGACCTGACGCCCCGCCGGACGCGGTCAGGCTCCCCGCACCGTGTCCGCGAGCGCCGCCGGGTCCTCGGGCAGGGTGTCGCCGCGCCAGGCGACATGGCCGTCCGGCCGTACCAGCACGAAGGCCCGCTCGTACAGCTTGGCGACCTCCTCGCCGCCCCCGCCGCGGACGGTGAGCGGTATCCCCCTCTCGGCGAAGGCGCGTTCCACCCCGCCCGTCTCCGCCTGCCCGGTGAGGACCAGCAGCACGAAGCCGCGCCCGAACAGGTCCAGGGTGGAGGTCGAGCCCTCCCACCAGGCGTGCGCGGCGCGGTAGCCCGGTTCGCTGCCGGGGCGCCAGTCGGCCGTCGGCTTGCCGTGGCGCACCGGTACCCCGGGGTCCTCGACGATCAGCGGCGAGCGGTAGCGCAGCCCGAAGTGGATCTCCGGGGCGTCGAACTCGCGTTGTGCGCCGCTGTTCCTCAGGCGTTCGGCGGTCTCGGCCCGGGCCCGGTCGCCCTCGGGCCCGTCCACCAGGATGTCGGGCGGCAACTCCCGGCCCAGGGTGCGCTGGAGGTTCCGGTTGGCCTCGTCGAGGCTCTCCACGGCGATCGGCCTGCGCTCCGCCTCGTAGGTGTCGAGCAGCCGGGGACCGGCCCAGCCGTCGAGGGCCGCGGCCAGCTTCCAGCCGAGGTCGGCGGCGTCGGCGATGCCGGTGTTGAGCCCGAAGCCGCCGGACGGCGACAGGGTGTGCGCCGCGTCGCCCGCGAGGAGGACGCGCCCGGCGCGGTAGCGGTCGGCGACCCGGTGGGTCAGGTGCCACTCGCCGTCGCCGAGCAGTTCCACGGGGACGTCGAGGGCGACGGCCTGCCGGATCAGCTCCTCGGCGCCGACGCGGGCCACCTCGTCGGCGCCCACGACCAGGTTGTACAGGTCGCTGCCGTCCAGCGAACGGAGCGGGAAGCGCAGGGTCGGGGAGAGCATCAGGAAGTAGACGAGCGCGGCCCGTTCGCCCAGGCGCTCCCGCAGCCCGGGGGCCCGGAAGAGGATGTTGCGGAAGACCTGCGGCCGGTGGCGCGGCGGTGCCTCGATGCCGCAGGCCCGGCGGATCGGCGAGGCCGCCCCGTCGCAGGCGACGAGGTACCGCGCCCGGACCGTGCCGCTCGTGCCGGCGGCGTGGTCGGTGAGCACGGCGTCGACGTGCTCCTCGCTCTGCTCCACCCGCTCGACGGTCGTGTTCAGCCGCAGCGGACCGTCCGGGTGGACGCCCACGGCCCGGGTCAGGACCGGGTTCAGCCAGTGCGCGGGGCAGATCTGGTCGGGCTCCGGCGTGTGCGCGAAGGCCGGGCGGTCGCCCGCGGTGCCGCGCCGGTAGCGGTACACCTCGTGGCCGCCGACCCGGGTCACCCAGGCGATGTCCAGCGGGTGGTCGGCCGGCCAGCCGGCGTCCCGGATGGCCCCGGCGAGTCCCCAGCGGCGGAACAGCTCCATCGACCTCGGGCCGATCGTGCTCACCTTGGGGTGCCGGACCGTGCCGTCCCCCGCGTCGGCGACCACGCAGTCGATCCCGCGGTAGGCCAGGTCCAGGGCCAGCGCCATCCCGACGGGGCCGCCTCCCGCGATCAGCACGTCGGTCCGTGCACCGGAATGCCTCATAGCGTTCCTGCCCTTCCTCATGGGTGCGTCCGGGTCGCCCGGGTCGTCCGGGTCGCTCGTGGGGTGGTCAACCGGGCTCGGGGGGCGCCCCGTCGACCGGGCCCGGCCGCGGGGCGGGCCCGGGCCGGGGGGCGCCGGGAGGGCGGGACGGACCCTCCCGGCGCCCGCCGGGGCTCAGGGGCGCTCGGCCGTGACCAGCAGGCAGCCGAAGTCGTCCACGCCCGCCAGGTCCGCGGGGTGGAACGCGGCGTCCCCGAAGCCGAAGTTGCCCTCGTCGAGGGCCGCGGGACGCTCACCGGACGACCCGGCCGGGTCGGTCAGCTCCCGGCCGGTGCGCAGCGTGGTCTGCTCGGTCACGTCGAGCAGCTCGCGCACCCGCAGACCGGTGCGGTGGAGCATCGGCACGTAGTCGTCCACGTCGGCCATCGTCGCCATCAGCCCGCGGCAGAAGCTGTCGATGCCCGGGTGGCGCACCTCCTTGCGCGGCGCGCGCTCGAAGACGTCGGTCAGGACGAGCCGGCCGCCGGGGACGAGCACCCGGGATATCTCGGCCAGCACCTGCTCCCGGTCCGGCATGTGGCAGAGCGACTCCAGCGCCATCACCGCGTCGAAGGACCCGTCCGCGAAGGGCAGTTTCATCGCGTCGCCGTGCTGGAAGACGGCCCGGTCGGCGACCCCGGCCTCGGCCGCCAGCCGGTTCGCCGTCCTGATCTGCTCCTCGCTGATGCTGATGCCGGTGACCCGTGCGCCGGTGCGGTCCACCACCCGCAGGCCGGGTCCGCCCACGCCGCAGCCCAGGTCCAGGACGTGCGAGGAGCCGTCCACGCCCATCCGCTCGATGAACACGTCGGTGAGGCGGTCCATCGCGTCCTCGATCGACGCCTCGGAGTCCGGGGTGTCCCAGTAGCCGATGTGCACATTGGGGTTGAAGGTGCCCTCCCGCATGGCGTTCAGCGTGAGCCGGTCGTACAGCTCGCCGACGGCCTCCGGGACGGGCGTGTTCACAGCGGGATCGGTCATGGCAGCGGCCTTTCGGTTCGTGGGGTGCGGGGTTCGTGGGGTGCGGGTCGGTGCCGCGGCGCCGGTGGCGCGCAGGTGCCGGGCCCGGTGGGCGCCGGGGCGGCCCGGGCCCCGGTCCGGTGGCGGCCGGGGTGCCGTCGAGGGGCCACCGCCGCGTCCACAGCATCGCGCCGCGGGGGCGGCCGTGCGGCGGGGTGCGGCAGAACCCACGCGTTCACGCGGGTGCCGGGCGCCCGCCGCGCGGCCGCGCGGCGGCCCGGGCCGTGTGCACCCGCCCGCGGCGGGGCGCGGCGGGGGATACGCGGGCGGGCGGCGGGGGTGCTCAGACGTCGGAGGCCACCCCGGCACCGGGCACGAGCCCCCGCTCGATCTCCCGGCACCGTGCGTAGTCCGGCAGCAGGCCCTCCTCCCGGGCCCGGGCGAGCGTGGGCGCCGCCCGGTCGCGGTCGGAGAGCACGGGCTCGAAGTCCCCGGTGACGGGCAGCCCGAGCGCCGGGTCGAGCGCGGACAGGGCCAGTTCGTTCTCGGGCACATAGGTCCCGGAGAGCATGTACGCCATCACGGTGTCGTCCTCCAGCGCCACGAAGGCGTGGCCCACGCCCACGGGGAAGTAGCCGGCCCGGTGGTCCTCCTGGTCCATCAGGACCGCGTCCCAGCGGCCGAAGGTCGGCGAGCCCACCCGGATGTCGACCACGATGTCCAGGGCCCTGCCGCGCGCGCAGTACACGTACTTGGCGGTCCCGGGAGGCGTCACGGTGTAGTGGATGCCGCGCACCACGCCGCGCCGCGACACGCTGTGGTTGGTCTGCGCGACGGGGAACAGCGGTGCCCCGTGCGCCTCCTCGAACGCCTCCCGCTGGAACGGCGAGAGGAACCGGCCCCGTTCGTCGGGGAAGACGCGGGGGGTGAACTCCAGCGCGCCCTCGACGGCGAGTTCGCGTGCCTTCATGACTGCTCCCGGGGGTCGGTGGTGGTGTCTCGGCGGGCGGCGCGCCGGCGGGGTGCCGGGGCGGGCGGAAGCAGGGGCCTCACAGCGTCTCCAGCACCTCGCGCAGCGCGTGGACGACCTTGTCCTGGAGGTCGAGGGGGAGCGAGGGGTACATCGGCAGCGAGAAGATCTCGCCCGCCAGCCGCTCGGTGACGGGGAGCGAGCCCTCGGCGTATCCGAGGTGGGCGAAGCCGCTCATGGTGTGCACCGGCCAGGGGTAGCTGATGTTGAGGTGGATGTCGTAGGCCCGCAGCCGCTCGATGATGTCGTCCCGCCGGGGGTGGCGCACCACGTACACGTAGTACACGTGCTCGTTGCCGGGGGTGGTGCGCGGCAGCTCCAGCGAGGTGCCGGCGAGGCCCTCGGCGTAGCGGCGGGCGACGGCGCGGCGGCCCTCGACGTAGCGGTCCAGGCGCCGCAGCTTGCGGCGGAGGATCTCCGCCTGCACCTCGTCCAGGCGGCTGTTGTGGGCGGGTGTCCGGAGCGTGTAGTAGCGCTCCTCCATGCCGTAGTAGCGCAGCTGCCGCAGCCGCCGGTCCACCGCGGCGTCGGAGGTGAGCACGGCGCCGCCGTCGCCGTAGGCCCCGAGGACCTTGGTCGGGTAGAAGGAGAAGGCGGCCGCGTCGCCCGTCGTCCCGGCCAGGGTGCCGCCCCGGCGGGCGCCGTGAGCCTGGGCGCAGTCCTCCAGTACGGCGAGCCCGTGCCGGTCCGCCAGCTCCTTCAGCGGGGCCATGTCCACGCACTGCCCGTACAGGTGCACCGGGAGCAGGCAGCGGGTCCGGTCCGTGACCGCCGCGGCCACCTGGTCGGTGTCCATGAGGAAGTCCTCGGCGCGGACGTCCACGAAGACGGGGGTGGCGCCCGCGGCGTCGATGGCGACCACGGTGGGGGCCGCGGTGTTCGACACGGTGATCACCTCGTCGCCCGGCCCGATGCCGAGGGCCTGGAGCCCGAGGGTGAGGGCGTTGGTCCCGTTGTCGACGCCGACGCAGTGGTCCGCCCCGTGGTAGGCCGCGAACTCCTCCTCGAAGCCGCGCACGCTCGCGCCGAGCACGAGCTGCCCCGAATCGAAGACCGTCTCTACGGCGTCGAGGATGTCCCGGCGCTCGGCCTCGTACTCCGCCAGGTAGTCCCATACTCGCGTGGTCATGCGTATGCCTCTCGAAGAGCTGCGGCGGGGGCCGTGGTCCGGCCGGGCGCCTGGGATGGGTGGTGTCTCGACGGCGCGGCCCTCACCGCGGTCCGCCGTCCTGCCGGGCCAGACCGGCGACGGTGCGCCGCACCCCCTCCGCGAGGGATGTCCGGGGCTGCCAGCCGGTGGCCGCCCGGAACGGGGAGGAGTCGATGGTGACGCTCTCGAAGTCGGTGGTGGGGGCGTGCGACGGCGGCGCCACGGCCTCCACGGCGACGGGCGTGCTCCCGGTGGTGTCGGCCACGGTCCGCGCGACCAGCCGGAACACCTCGCCCAGGGCGTCGCCCCGGCCGGCGCCGATCAGCCAGCGGCCGCCCACCAGCGGCTCCGGGTGGTCGAGCGCCGCCGTGAACGCCTCGGCGACGTCGGCGACGTGGACCAGGTCCCGCCGCACGGTGCCGTCGTGCCACATGGTGAGCGCCTGGCCCGAGAGCGCGCGCCGCACCATCGCGGAGACGACCCCCCGGTCGGCGGCGCCCGCGGCCGCGCTCTCCCCGAACACCGTGGGCAGGCGCAGGCCGATGCCGCGGACCCGGCCGTCCGCCGTGGCCTGGAGCAGGGTCCGCTCCGCGGCCAGCTTCTGCCGGTCGTAGGCGGTCCTGGGGTGGTCGGGCTCGGTGCCGTCGAGCGGTTCCCGCGGCGGGACGCCGACCTGCGAGGCGGCCCCGCCGTAGACGACCAGCGGGGGCGCCGCACCGGCCCGCGGGCGCAGCACCTCGACGAGGTCCCGCATCACGCCCACGTTCACGCGCTCGGCCCCCGGATCGGTCTCGGCCGCCCGCCACCCGCCGTCCCCGAGCAGCAGGTGCACCACCGCGTCGGAGCCCGCGACGGCCTCGGCGAGCGCGGCCCGGTCGGTGAGGTCGGCGGTGACGGCCTCCGCCGCGGCCCGCCCGGGCGGCGGCGCGGTGGGCCGGCGTGCCACCAGCCGCAGGCGGACCGGGCGGTCGGCCAGCGCCCGGACGACGGCGGAGCCGACGAAGCCCGAGGCGCCGAGCACGGTGACCAGCGGGCCGGCCGTGGGGGTGTCCTGCATGTCACATCCCTCCCCGGGAGCGTGCCGCGACGGCGTTGAGGCAGGCCAGGAGCGTGCGGGCCTCCACGTTGAGGTAGTGGCCGTGCCGGGTGAGCGCCCTCAGCTGCGCCGGTGTGGCCCACATGTAGCCCGGTGGCGGGTCGAGCGCGGCCGCCGTCCCCTCGGCGTCGACCGCCAGATAGCGGCTGGTGGCCCCGAGGAAGCGTCCGCCCTCCTCGGAGTGGAGGGCCTGGTAGCGGATGCGCGAGGGCGGGGCGGCCAGGACGGCGTCGAGGAAGGGCGGCCGGTCCGCCGGGGGCAGGTGGGCGTGGTTGCCGGGGGTGCACTGGACCGTCGGCGCCAGCTCCACCGTGTCCAGGAAGCCCCCTTCGGCGCGGGCCTGGACCAGCACGTGCTCGACACCGCCGATCTCGCGGACCAGGAAGGCCGCCACCCCCGTGCCCACCGGTTCGATCAACGGCTGGGTCCACCCGGCGACTTCGCGGTTGGTGCCCCGGACCGCGACCGCGGCCACCCGGAAGTAGCGGCCGTCCTCGTGCTCGATCGCCTCGGGTCCCCGCTTCCAGCCGCGCACCGTGGCGAGGGGGATGCGGTGGGCGCGTACGTCCCGGCGGGAGCGCTCGCCGGTGAACCAGGAGAGCAGCTGGGCGTCGGAGAGCAGCGCACCGGGGGAGGTGTCCGGGTAGGGGGCGCAGGAGAGCACCGTGCGCGCGTTCATGTTCACCAGCAGGTCCCGGTGCAGGAGTTCACCGATCTGACCCAGCGTCAGCCAGCAGAAGTCCGGCAGCTCGGGAACGGCGTCCGCCGTCTCGACGATCATGTTCCGGTTGGACTTGCGGAAGAACCAGGAGCCCTGCTCGGACTGGAGGACGTCCACGATCACCCGGTCGGGGTCGGGCCGGACGAAGTGGTCGACGAGGCGGACGTCCGTCCCCCCGTGGGCCCGGGTGTAGTTGCTGCGGGTGGCCTGCACCGTCGGGGAGAGCTGGAGCAGGTTGGGGTTGCCCGGCTCCATCTTGGCCTGCATCAGGAAGTGCAGCACCCCGCCGATCTCCTTGGCCAGGATGCCCAGGATGCCCACCTCGGGCTGGCGGATGACGGGTTGCTGCCAGTCGCGGCGGGGGCCGTCGCCCGCGGGGCCGTCGTGCTCCACCACGTGCATGCCCTCGACGGTGAAGAAGCGGCCGCTGCGGTGCACCAGGTTGCCGGTGCCCGGTTCGGCCGACCACGCGTCCAGCTCCGCGAGCGGTATCCGCTCCACCCGGAAGACGTGCGCCCGGCGGCGCTCGGCCAGCCAGCCGGGCACCTCCGCGGTCGCGAGGTGCGCCCCGCGGACCGTCGCGGCCGACAGGGCGAGGCGCTCGGCCTGCTCGTGGTTCTCGCGGGGGCGCACCGCGGCCGGGGCAGGGGGCGGTGGACCGAGGCGGGACGGCATCGTGGAACTCCCTGTCTGCGTCTGCGGGTGTCTCGGCGGAGGGCGGACACACCGGCGGCCGACCGCCGGCGGTGTGTCCGCCCGGTCAGGTCCGGTGCGCGGTGATCAGCGCGTAGCCGGTGTCCGGGTGCTCCCCGAACGCGGTCATCAGCTCGGCCGCCTCGGTGAGCCGCTCCGCCGCCGGGGCGTCCGGCGAGGCGGCGATCTCCCGGAAGGCGGCCGCCGCGTGCCCGTAGCTGGGGCGCACCTGCTCGCCGATGTCCGCCAGCTCCCCGAGCCGCCAGCCGGACCGGGCCAGATGGGTGCGGTGCTCCTCGGGGGTGCTGATCGAGGCGATCTCGTACATGCCGAGCATCCCGTCGAGCAGTTCCCGGTCGACGCCGGTGAACGGCCTGCGCAGGCACAGGTCGGCGACGACCAGGCGGCCGCCCGGGCGGACCACGCGGTGCAGCTCCGCGAGGGCGGCGGTCCGGTCGCCGATGTGGAGCAGCGACTCGATCGCCCAGGCGCCGTCGAAGGACGCGTCCTCGAAGGGGAGGTCCACGGCGTCCGCGAGGAGGAAGGCGGTCCGGCCGCCGACCCGGTGGTCCCGGGCCCGCGCGGACGCCTCGCGGACCTGCTGCGCGCTCACGGTCACGCCCGTCACCCGGACCCCGCGGGAGGCGGCGATGCGCAGCGCCGGGACGCCGTTGCCGCAGCCCACGTCCAGCAGGTGCGTGCCGTGCTCCGGGGCGAGGCGGTCGGCGACCAGGTCGGTCAGCCGGTCGGTGGCCTCGTCGACGGGGATGCCGGAGCCGGAGCCGTCCGCCCAGTACCCGACGTGGATGTTGCCGCCGAGGGCGTCGGCGGTCCCGGCCTCGGCGAAGGCGTCGTATGTGCGGCCGACGTCCCCGGGGGCGGTCTGGGGGTGCTGTGTCATCGGTGCCTTCCTCGTGTGCGCTGCGGGGGGCCGGCGCTGCTCGGGGCGGCGCGGGCGGGTCGCTTCGGGTCGGGCGGTGCGGTCAGGTCAGGTCGGGCGGTGCGGTCAGGTCGAGCAGCAGGCGCGCCGGGCCGTGGAAGACCATGTCGTCGGCGTACTCGACCCGGTGGCGGCCCCGGTCCAGGCCGGGGAGCGCGTCGAGCAGCGCCCCGAGCCCGATCTCGGCCTCGGCGCGGGCCAGCGTCGCGCCGAGGCAGTAGTGGATGCCCACCCCGAAGCCCAGATGGCGGTCGGCGGGGCGGTGCACGTCCAGGACGTCGGGCCGGGCGAAGCGCTCCGGGTCCCGGTTGGCCGAGCCCAGCAGGGCGACCACCCTGCTGCCGCGCGGGACCTCGTACGGTCCCAGGCGGGTGTCCCGGCAGGCCCACCGGGTGACCGCCTGCACCGGCGCGTCCAGGCGGAGGAACTCCTCGACGGCCCCCGGGAGCAGCGCGGGGGAGAACCGGAGCTCGGCCAGCGCCTCCGGGTGGGCGCGCAGCGCCAGTACGGCCTTCGCCAGGAGGTTGGTGGTGGTCTCGTGCCCGGCGGTCAGCAGATGGACGCAGCTGCCCACCAGGGCGTCCATGCTCAGCGGCCCGCCGGCGTCCCGGGCGCGGACGAGGAGGGTCAGCAGGTCGCCGCGGTCGTCCTCCAGACGCTGCCGCGCCTCGCGGCGGAAGTAGCGGTCCAGCTCGGCGGCGGCGGCCTCGGCCCGCGGGTAGCCGCCCCCGCCCTGCCGGGAGCGGGTGCTGCCCGCCTCCTGGAGGGCCAGCGCCTGCTCGCGCAGCCAGCCGTGGTCCTCGGCCGGGACGCCGAGCAGTTCGGAGACGACGAGGAGGGGGAACGGGGCCGCGAAGTCCTCGACCAGGTCGGCCTCCCGCCGCCCGTCGAGCCGTGCCAGCAGGTCCCGGGCGATCGCCGCGATGCGCGGCCGGAGACCGGTGACGACGCCCGGGGAGAACTCCGCGCCCAGCAGGGAGCGCAGCTCGGTGTGGCGCGGCGGGTCCATGAACACCAGCCAGTTCTCGACCACGGTCCGCAGGGTGCGGTAGACCGCGGGGACGGGGACGGGCGCCGTGGCGGCGGCGCCCGGCGGCGCCGTCCCCGGGTCCCGGCCGTAGTCCCGGCTCGACAGCACCCGGACGACCGCCTCGTAGGAGAAGGCGTAGTAGGTGTCGGGCCCGTCCGCGGGCGCCGGGGAGCGGTGCACCGGGGAGACCTCCCGGTAGCGCCGGTACACCGGGTAGGGGTCCGCGATGTCCCTGGCGTCCCAGCCCCTCAGGTCGAACCGCGGCAGCGTCGCGGATGGCATGCGGTGGGTCTCCTTCGGTCGGCGGGTGCGGCGGGTGCGGCGGGTGCGGCGGGTGCGGCCGTTCGGGCCGTGCGGTGCGGGGGGTCCGGGGGTGTGCGGCCGTGCGGGGCGGTGGCCGCTCCGGGGCGCCCGGGTGCCCCCGGACCGCCTCACCGCGGACGGAAGTGGTCGGCCCAGAAGGCGCTCATCTCCCCCACCCGGGCCGGCACCGAGGGGCACTTGGCGCACTCCGCCGCCAGCTGGTCGAGGTGCAGCGCGATGCCGCGCCTGGCGACGTCCGGGCGGGGCACGGGGGCGGGGGGCGCGTCCAGTTCGAAGGTCGGCCCCGCGGTCGTGCCCCGGCGCCCGGAGGGCAGGGTCACCAGCAGCTCCGCAAGCGGCCGCATCAGGCCCGTCATCATGTCGATCGCCGCGTTCATCAGGTCCGACCGGCGCAGGCTGCCGTCCGGGCGCTCACCGAAGTGCTGGACCATCAGCCGGAGCGCCATCGCGTAGGCGCGGTTGAACAGCCCCGCGACCGTCCGCGCCTCGGGGTCGGTGATCGCCTCCATGGCGAGGCTCCCGCTCCCGAGGGTGGGGTTGCGCAGCACGGGGTACGCCGGGTTCCACGGCCCGGACCCGGGGCGGTCCCCCGCGGGCGTCCCGCGCAGCAGTTCGCCGATGCGCAGGAACGAGGCGTGGTGCGACTCCTCGGCGCCGCCGTCCCCCGGTCCGAGCACCCCGCCCTCGCCCTGCTCCGTGATGACGTCGACGGCGAACAGCGCGCTGGCCAGGTCGTCGACCTCCAGCTGGTAGTCGGGGTGGCGCCGGTCCACCGACTCCCGCAGGAAGAGGTGGTGCTCGCCGCCTCCCCGGCCCCTGTCGACCAGGAACAGGTCCGGGACGCGCTGAAGGCCCTCCCGGATCTCCGCGTACAGCTCGCTGAGCGAGGCGTAGGGGTGCCCCTCCCCGCCGGATGCCCGGAGGGCGCCCGCGGTGCCGCCCTCCAGGAGCACCTCGCCGGTCGGCTCCCCGGGCCGCTCGATCGCGGTGAACCGCTCGACACTGCCGGGACCCAGCCGCTCCAGGCAGAAGTCCAGCGGCACGGGCAGCTCGTGGTTGAGGGTCCCGAAGTCGATCCGCGGCACATGGAAGGGCTCGCCCACCGCGACGAGGATGTTGTTGACGAGGAGGAAGTGGATCATCTCCTCGCGGGCGATGCCCATCAGCATCCCGCGGATGCCCTCGTCGCGGGTCTCCCCGCCGTCGCCGCAGGCGAGCCGCAGCTGACCGGGCGTCCACAGGCCGCGCCGCACGTACTCCAGCCCGGCGCCGTGGGTGGGCACCGAGTACGCCGCGTACAGGTACTGGACCATGACGGCCAGCTCGATCGCGGCCGCCTCGCGCAGCAGCCGCACCAGCTCCCCGCGGGTGGAGACCCGCCCGCCGGTGCGCGGCGCCGCGGGACCGGGCAGCAGGACCGCCTCCGGTGCCTGGCGGGCCCGCAGATAGCTCAGCAGCAGCCGCGCCTTGGGCTCGGACAGGTCCCGCGTGGGCGGCATGTAGTACGTCTTCGCCTTGTTGCGCGGGTCGCACATCTGCCAGATGAGCTTGGCGTAGGTCTCCACCTTGCAGCGGTCCGCCAGGCTGAAGACCTCCTCCTTCATGAAGGAGTACAGGTGCTCGTAGGGGGCGAAGACCTCCCGGTAGACCAGGTCGAAGGTCGCCTCCTCCGGGCCGGTGCCCGCGAGGTGCCAGTCGTCCGGGAGCACCCGCACCGACAGGTGGCCGGCGCCGGGCCAGAAGCCGAGCGCGTCCGCGTGGTCGTAGCCGAGGGCCGCCGAGCCGGGCCGGTCCACCGCGCAGGGCAGGTCGTCCGGGCCGGTGGAGAGCAGGACGCGCGCGGTGCCGGCGGCCGCTCCGCGCAGCGTGAACCAGCCGCGGCCGGCGGCGTCCGTGTCCAGGGAGCAGGATCCCGACCAGGCGCCGGAGGCGTCCCTCCGGCCGGGCCGCAGCCGGACGGTCTCGACGTCCCCGCAGCGGGCCCCGGCGGCCCGCGCGGCCGGATCGCGGGGCAGCGCACGGGGGTTGAAGAACTGCCGCACCCCGATCCCCTCGACCGCGGCGGGGCGGCCCCGCACGAAGGACCGCACCGGCACCTCGGTGTCGTGCTCGGCGTCCTCGGGGCCGCGCGGATGCTCCAGGACGAGGGCGGCGTCGTCCACCTGGACGTTCACCTCGCGCTCGCGCAGCTGCACCACCGGACCGTCCGGCCCGGCCCCCACCAGCAGCAGCCCCTCCCCGGCCACCGCCTCGGCGGGCAGTTCGGCGGGGACCGTCACCAGGCCGCCCGTCAGGTCGGTGTCCGGCCCGAGGTACGCCCGCCGGGGCACCCGGGCGACCAGCCGGTCGCTGTCCGCGGTCCGCAGCTCCAGGTCGCCGAGGCCGCCCGCGGCGCCTCCGTCCGCCCCGGCCGCCCGGTCGGCCTCGGGCACGGCGGTGACCATGTTGAGGGTGACGCGGCCCTCGCCCACGGCGACGGTCAGGGGGCGCAGCGGGCCCCGGGCCCGGCCGGGGGTGCGGCGGTCCGGGACGAGCAGCCGGCCCGCCGGGTAGGTGCGCGGCTCGTCGGGCCGCCAGGGGGCGATCGTCCCGCGCAGCCGCCACCGGGCGGGGCCGTCGGCGGGCCCGCCGGCGGCGGGCGGCAGCAGGGCGAACTGCACCACCAGGCCGTCCGCGTCCGGGGCGGTCGCGGCGGTCCGGAGCAGCCGCGCGGCCGGGGAGGCGTCCGCCTCCGCCGACCAGCTCAGCCGCTCGCTCGCGGGTACGGCGAACTGGTGGACCACGGAGCGCGGCGGGCGCCCGGCCCCGTGCCCGGCGGCCCCGTCGCCCGCGGCGCCTCTGTCCGCCGCGCCCGCCGACGCGTCGCCGGGTGCCGCGAAGTCGTGCCAGCGCGGCGGGTGGAACCCGCTGACGGCCCCGGTGGCCATGTAGCCGACGTCGTGCGAGCGGCCGTCCCGGCCGAAGCCGAACTGCCCGACCATCAGCGTCGTGGTCCACGCCGACGCCGGGTCCAGGTCGAAGACACGGGCCCGGTTGACCGTGGTGGCCAGGTACTCGTTGTAGTGGCCCCACAGGTCCACCGCGCGCCCGACGACGGGGTCGCCGGTGTCGACCCCCTCCGTGTCCCACTCGACGCCGACGATCCGCGCGTCGACGGAGAAGTGGCCGTTGCCCGAGAAGTGGGCGCCCTTGCCCGGGCACCCGCCCCCCGCGCCGTGCGACGGGGCGTTGTCGGCCCCCGTGCCTCCCGGGGCCGCGGGGTCCGCGGCCCCGGCGTCCTGCCGGGTGGCGGACTCCCGCCCGAGGCGGTCGAGATGGGCGTGGTACTCGCCGGGCGGCCGGTGGGCCGGGAAGGGCTCCCCGTCGGCGGTCAGCGCCGTGTTGGTCGCCAGGTCCAGCAGACCGCCGCGCGGTCCGGTGGGCAGCCTGGTCAGCGCCGTCCCCGCGAAGTGCAGCCGGGGCAGGTCGAAAACGCTCATGCCGCGCCGCCCGTGCGGCTCGGCCGGGCACTGGCGAACACACGGCTGGCCCGCGGCTCGTACCACTCGATCTCGTGGGCCGCGTCGATCGCGGACTCGATCGCCCCCTCGATCCACGCGGGTTTGGCCGAGCAGTGCTCGCCGGCGAAGAACAGCCCGCGCTGCGGCCGGGCCGCCTCGCGGCGCTCCGCCTCGCGCAGGGCCGCCTCCTGGCCCCAGCGCACCGTGGCCGCGCCAAGGGACCAGGGGCGCTCGCCCCAGGCGAGGCCCGCCACGCCCAGGATCATCCCGTCCTGCCGCAACTCGGGGTGCATCACGGACAGTTCGCGCAGCACGACCTCGTTGCGCTCCCGCTCGCCGAGCCTGCTCAGCTCGTCGGCGTCCGGGCCGATGGCGTAGCTGGCGAGCAGGACCGCGCCGAGCGCCGGATCGCCCTCCGCGGGCGGGTAGTAGGTCTGCCGGACGTGTCCACCGGTGAAGGAGGCGCCGCCGCTGATGCCGTCCTTCTCCCAGAAGGGCTCCCGGCAGTGGAAGGCGATCTTCGTGGCGGGCCAGTACTTGGTCCCGTGCACGATGTCCAGCTTGTCCTGGTCGAAGCCGGTCAGCCGCATCCTCCGCAGCACCGTGAACGGGACCGTGCACACCACGTAGTCGCAGGAGCGGACGACGGTCCCGGCCCCCTGGCGGATGCGCAGGCGCACCGCGTCGTCCCGGACGTCGATGCCCACCACCTCCCGGCCGGTCAGCACCGGGCCCCGGACACGGGCGGCGAGCCGCCGCGGGAGCGCGTCCATGCCGCCGCGCAGGCGCACGATGGTGGAGCTGGTCTCGTCCAGCACGTCGTCCAGGAAGCGCTCCAGGCGGGGCGGGCAGAAGGACCGCACCTGGGGGTGGTCGGCGAAGAAGGCGTGCAGGTCGAAGCGGTTCGCCGCGGTGCCGGACCGGTAGGCCGACAGGTCGATGTGGTCGACCAGGTTGAGCAGCTCCACGTCTATCTCGTCGTGCAGCGCCTCGTAGAAGCGCCGCGGGGCGATGGCCCTGATGCTGGCGTCCAGCCACGCGCCGAACAGCAGGGTGTTCTCCCGGTAGCGCCGCTCGGGCAGCCCGGCGGAGAACTCCTCGACGAGCGTCTTGTGCGCGTCGCGCACCCGCAGGTACCCGGAGGAGCTCGGCAGGTAGGCGGCGTCGTCCGAGAACAGCGTCCGGAACTCGTGCACCTGGTTCTGCAGGCCGAGTTCGGCGATGTAGTGCATGGTCAGCCGGTGCCCCGCGGGAATCCGCATCGCGCCGAGCTCGGCGAAGGGCCCGGCGCCGCCGGGACCGAAGCGGTGGGTGCGGATACGGCCGCCGATCTCCTGGCTCGCCTCGACGACCTCCACGTCGTGCCCGAGGCGCTCCAGCTCGTACGCCGTCACCAGGCCGGCGATGCCGGCGCCGATGACGGTCACCTTCTTCGGCTCACCGACGGCGCCGTCCTGCCCGTCCATCTCCTGCAAGGGTGCCGCCACAGGTGTCCTCCAACTGCGCGATGTCCATGGCCGGGAGCATGTGTCCGGATGCACCCGGCCGTGCCGCCCGCCGCCGCGAGGGGCCGGGAGGGCGTGCCGGGGAGCGCCCGGCGGCCATTCTTTGCCGGACGGCGGCGCACCCGTATCCCCCGGCGGGCCCCTGGGCGGACGGGTTGGCCGCCTCCGCGGCGCCCGGATCGCGCCCCCGCCGCCGGGCCACCCTGCGCGAGTGCGCAGGGTTTCACCCGCCCCGCAGACCGGTGCCCCGGGCGGGGCGATGCTGGCCTGCGTGACCGGAGTGCCCGGCCGTGCCCCGCACCGGACCGGCCGGCGCGCCCGCGCACGGCTCCGGCCCGGAGCAGAGCCCGCGGGGCCCGCCGCGGACCGCACCCGGTCCGGCCCGCGGGCACCCCGGCCCACCCGGCGGGACCCGGCCGGACCGGCCCACCCGCGCACCAGACCCCACGGAGGCGACGTTGGCACGCGTGTTGATCGCAACCACACCGGCACCCGGGCATGTCGTCGGCATCCTGGACGTCGCCCGCGAACTCACCCTGCGCGGGCACGAGGTGCGCTGGTACACGGGCCGGTCGTTCCAGGGGCAGGTGGAGCAGGCCGGAGCCCGCTTCGAGCCCATGAGCCCCGAGCTCGACTTCGGCGGCAAGAGCCGCGAGGAGGCCTTCCCGGCCCACGCCGGGCTGACCGGGCTGACCAGCTTCACCGTCGGCGTCCGGGACATCTTCTACCGGACCGCGCCACGCCAGATGGAGGACCTGCTGGAGGTGCTGCGGCGGTTCCCGGCGGACTGCATCCTCGCCGACGACATGTGCTACGGCGCCTGCTTCACCGCCGAACGCACCGGCATCCCGCTCGCCTGGCTCGCCAACTCCGTCTACATCCTGGGCAGCAGGGACACCGCCCCCATCGGCTGGGGCCTGCCGCCGAGCGCCACGCCGCTGGGCCGCGCGCGCAACGCCGTGCTCCGGTTCCTCGGCGACCACCTCGCCATGCGGGGCATCCGCCGGGAGGCGGACCGGGTCCGCGCCGAGGTGGGCCTGCCCCGGCTGCGCGCGGGCGCGATGGAGAACATCACCCGCCCGCCCGCGCTGTACCTGGTGGGCACCGTGCCCTCCTTCGAGTACCCGCGCAGCGACCTGCTGCCCGGCACCCACTTCGTCGGCGGCCTCCTCGGGCTCCCCCCGGAGCACTTCGAGCCCCCCGCCTGGTGGGACGAGCTGACGGAGGACCGCCCGGTGGTGCTGCTCACCCAGGGCACCACCGCCAACGACGTCGACTGGCTGCTCGTCCCCGCCCTGCGGTCCCTGGCCGGCCAGGACGTTCTCGTCGTCCTCACCACCGGGAGCGAGGTACCCGCCGAACGCCTCGGGCCGCTGCCCGCCAACGTGCGGGTGGAGCGCTTCGTCCCCTACCACCACCTGCTGCCCCATGTGGACGTGATGGTCACCAACGGCGGTTACAACGGCGCCAACGCCGCGCTGGCGCACGGCGTCCCGCTCGTCGTCGTGCCGGGCTCGGAGGAGAAGCCCGACGTCGCGGCGCGGGTGAAGTGGTCCGGAGCCGGCGTCGTCGTCCAGCGGCGCGCCGTGTCCGAGACCCGGCTGCGCCAGGCGGTGACCAGCGTGCTCCACGACGGGCGCTACCGGCGCCGGGCCCAGGAGCTGGCCCGCGAGTACCGCGACAGCGACGCACCGCGGCGCGCCGCCGAACTCATCGAGTCCATGGCCGATACCCAGGGCCAGATCCCCACCGGAGGAGTCACACGGTGAACGTCACGACCAAGACCGGCCTGGCGGAGGCCCCCGAGGCGCACATGCCGACCGACCCGGGGCCCTTCGACTGCATGCCCGAACTGCTCGCCGCCGCACGGGTCGCCCCCGTCGTGCGGATCCCCTACCTCGGCCGGCACGCCTGGGTGGTGTGCGACCCGGAGCTGGTGCGGACCGCGCTCACCCACCCCCTGCTGGCCAAGGACGTGACCCTGGTCCCCGACTGGATGCGCAAGCCGGGCCTGATGCTGGGCTCCCAGCCGGACCCGGAGTTCGCCCGCACCATGATCATGAGCGACGGGGCGCACCACGCCCGCATCCGGCGGCTGCACGCCTCGATCCTGAGCCCGCGGAACACCGAGCGGTGGGGCGAGCGGGTCGAGGCCAAGGTGGGCGGCTTCCTCGACGAACTGGAGGCCTCACGCTCCACGGAGACCGCCGAGGTCAACGTCGTCACCGCGTACACCCACCGGATCCCGCTGGCCTTCATCTCGGAGATGCTGGGCCTGCCGCTGGAGGCGGAGCGCCGGCTGCGCAGCATCACCGACGTCATCCTCTACTCGGACGACTACCCCGCGCGCGGGGCGGCGGTCGGCGCGCTGTACGGGGCCGTGGAGAGCTGGGTGCGCGACCCCGCGCCGCTGCGCGAGGGGGTGATCACGGACCTGCTCGCCCCCGCCGACTCCCCGGAGGACCAGGTCACCGAGGGCGAGGCCATCGTCTGGACCTTCGCGATGATCATCACCGGCTACGAGACCACCGGCAGCCTGATCTCCGCTTCGCTCTTCGAGGCCCTGCGGCGCCCGCCGGAGGAGCGGCCGCGGACCGACGAGGAGATCAAGGGGTGGGTGGAGGAGGCCCTGCGGGTGCACCCTCCGTTCCCGCACCCGACCTGGCGGTTCGCCACCGAGGACATCGACCTCGGCGGCTATCTCATCCCCGAGGGCGCCCCGGTGCAGGTCAACCTGGCCGCGGCGAACCGGGGCCCGGAGGAGGGGCCCGACTGCTTCACCCCGGAGCGCCAGGGCAGGGGCCACCTCTCCTTCGGTCTCGGGATGCACTACTGCATCGGAGCCTCGCTCGCCCGGCTGGAGGCGCAGATCGCGCTGCGCGGGTTCCTGCGGCGCTTCCCCGAGGCGAGGCTGAGCCCGGCGACTCAGGCGGCGACGGAGGCGGGCGGCGGTGTGGAGTGGGAGTCGGAGTGGATGATCCGCCGCATGATCGTGCTGCCCGCCGAGGTGGGCTGAGCACGGTGTCCACGCGGGTGGCGGACGCGGCGGGGCGCCCGGCCAGGGGACGTCCTCCCGGCGGGCGGTCCTTGCACGGGCGGTCCTTGCACGGGCGTTCCTTGCACGGGCGGTCCTTGCACGGGTGGTCCTTGCACGGGCGTCCCGCTTTCGGGTGCCCTCGCCGGGGCCGTCCCGCCCACGGGTGTCCGGTCCGCGGGCGTTCCGTCCACGGACGTTCCCTTCCGCGGGCGTTCCTTCCAGGGATCGGGGAGACGATGGCTCGAAGCTCTGTGACCGGCCGGATCCCGGCACCCCGCGCTGCGGGCGCCCGCCGGATCCCGGCGGCCCGCGGCGGCCCGCCGGGACGGACGGCGCCCCGCACCCCCCGCACCCCCCGTACGCGCAGGGCGGCGCGGGCCGGTGCGGTGGCCGCCCCGGCCCCCCTCCCGCGGTCCGCCCGGGTCGGGGGGCTCCGGTGAAGGCGCTGGTACTGGCCGGAGGGTCCGGCTCGCGGCTGCGGCCGATCACCCACACCTCGGCGAAGCAGCTGGTACCCGTCGCCAACAAGCCGGTCCTCTTCTACGGACTGGAGTCGATCGCCGAGGCGGGCATCCGCGAGGTGGGCATCGTCGTCGGCGACCGGGCCGCCGAGATCGAGAACGCGGTCGGCGACGGCTCCCGCTTCGGCCTCGACGTCACCTACCTCCCGCAGGAGGCCCCGCTGGGCCTGGCCCACGCGGTCGGGGTCGCCCGGGACTACCTCGGCGAGGACGACTTCGTGATGTACCTCGGCGACAACTTCATCGTCGGCGGCATCACCGGTCTCGTCGAGCGCTTCCGGGCGAACCGGCCGGACGCCCAGATCATGCTGACCCGCGTCGGCGACCCGCGCGCCTTCGGCGTCGTCGAACTGGACGCCCGGGGCCGCGTGGTCGGCCTGGAGGAGAAACCGCGCCGGCCCAGGAGCGACCTCGCGCTGGTCGGGGTGTACCTCTTCACCTCCCGGGTGCACGAGGCGGTGCGCCGCCTCACCCCGTCCCGGCGCGGCGAACTGGAGATCACCGACGCGATCCAGGAACTCGTCGACTCCGGCTGCCGGGTGGACTCCACCCTCGTCTCCGGCTACTGGAAGGACACCGGGAACGTCGCCGACATGCTGGAGGTCAACCGCCTGGTGCTGGACGGGGTCGAGGCCGACTGCGCCGGCGAGGTCCGGGAGAGCGAGCTCGTCGGGCGCGTCGTCGTCGAGAAGGGGGCGGTGGTCACCGGCTCGCGGATCGTCGGCCCGGTCGTCGTCGCGGCGGGCGCGCTGATCCAGGACTCCTACATCGGCCCGTTCACCTCCGTCGACGGCGACTGCAGAGTGGTCGACAGCGAGGTCGAGTACTCCATCGTGCTGCGCGGCGCGTCCCTGACCGGCGTGCGCAGGGTCGAGCGCTCGCTCATCGGACGCGACGTCGAGGTGAGTTCGACGCCCGGTGTGCTGCGCGCCCACCGCCTCGTCCTCGGCGACCACAGCAAGGTACAGGTGACCCCGTGAAGATCCTCGTGACCGGCGGTGCCGGCTTCATCGGCTCGCACTTCGTGCGCACCCTCGCCCACCGGGCCACGGTGACCGTCCTCGACAAGCTGACCTACGCCGGGAACCCGGCCAACCTCGCCCCCGTCGAGGGGCGGTTCGCCTTCGTCCACGGCGACATCTGCGACGCCGGGCTGCTGGCGGAGGTGGTGCCCGGCCACGACCTCGTGGTCAACTTCGCCGCGGAGTCGCACGTCGACCGCTCGATCGCCGAGGCGGACGCGTTCGTCCGCAGCAACGTCCTCGGTGTGGGGACCCTCATGCGGGCTTGCCTGGACGCCGCCACGCCCAGGATCGTCCACGTCTCCACGGACGAGGTGTACGGCAGCATCGCGGACGGCTCCTGGGACGAGAGCGCCCCGCTCAGCCCGAACTCGCCCTACGCCGCCTCCAAGGCGGGCGGGGACCTGATCGCGCTCGCCTACGCACGCACCCACGGGCTGCCCGTCAGCATCACCCGCTGCGGCAACAACTACGGGCCGTACCAGTTCCCGGAGAAGGTCGTCCCGCTGTTCGTCACCCGCCTGCTCGACGGCCTGGACGTGCCGCTGTACGGCGACGGCGGCAACGTGCGCGACTGGATCCACGTCGACGACCACTGCCGGGCCGTCCGCCTGGTCGCCGAGCGCGGGGAGCCGGGCGAGGTCTACCACGTCGCCGGGACGGCCGAGTTGACCAACCTGGAACTCACCGACCGGCTGCTGGACGCGCTGGGCGCGGACCGGGGGCGGGTCCGGCGGGTGCCCGACCGCAAGGGCCACGACCGGCGCTACTCGCTGGACGACGCCCGGCTGCGGGCACTCGGGTACACGCCCCGGACGCCGTTCGGGCGCGGGCTCGCCGAGACCGTCGCCTGGTACGCCGCCCACCGGGCGTGGTGGGAGCCGCTGCGGCCGGACGGCGAGGCGCCCGACGCGGGGCCGGGCGAGGGGCCCGGTGAGGGCCGCGGCACCGCGGACGGCGCGGGCGGCGGCCGGGGCGCCCACCGTGACCGGCCCCCGGAGGACGACCGCGACGCGGAACGCGCCGCAGCCGCACGGTGAGCGGCGGGGACCGGCGGGGCGAGGCGCCCCGGACGGGTGCGTTCGGGCCGCCCCGGCCCCCGCCCGGGGCGGCCTCAGGTCCGGAAGCGCACCAGAGCGGTGCGGGAGCGTATCCCGAGCTTGCGGTAGATCTGCCGCAGGTGGAACCCCACCGTGTGCGGGGAGATGAACAGATGGCGCGCGGTCTGGCGGTTGGTGAGGCCGCCGGCCACCAGCTCCGCCACCTTGCGCTCCGTCTTGGTCAAACTCTCCCACCCGGAGACCGGGCGCTTGGCGTGCGTCCAGTGCCGGCGGCGCACCCCGAGCTCCCGCAGCCGGGCCCGCACCCGGGCCGCGTCCCGGTCGCCGCCGAGTGCGCCGAAGGCCTCCATCGCCCGGTCCAGTTCACCGATCGCGTGCTCCTCCTCGCCGCTCTCCAGCAGCAGCCCCGCATGGTCCTCCGCGGCCGCGGCCCGCGCCCACGGGTTGCGGTGCAGCCCGCCCGCCCGGGCCAGGCACCGCGCGTCCCCGGCGGCCAGCGCCCGCGCGTGCAGCGCCGCCGCGAGCACCGACCGCACCTGAGGGTTCCGCGCGCGCAGCAGCTCGGCCGCGTCGACCACCTGCCGCGCCAGCTCCGGTCGTCCGGCCGCGAGCGCGCAGCGCACCGACCAGGCCGCGGCGGCCGGGTCCTCCAGCACGAGTTCGCGCAGCGCGCCCTCGCGGCACGCCACCTCCGCCAGGACCTCCGCCGCCGCCGCGGGCTCCGCCTGCGCCTCGGCCAACTGCGCGCTGAGCAGCACCCGTGCGGCCCACCAGGGGCTGGAGGTGTGCTGGGGGAAGTCCTTCTCCAGGGTCCTGACGTGCTCCTCGGCCTGCGCCAGCGCGCCCCGGCGCAGTGCCGCGAAGGCCAGCACCAGCCACGCCTGCGGCGCCAGCATCGGCACACAGGGCCCCGCCGCCCCGCCCACCCCGGCCCGGGCGGCCTCCTCGGCCTCGTCCAGATGCCCCTGGGCGAGGTGGAGCGGCGCCCTGAGCACGGCCGGGACGGTGGCGGCCAGCGTCCCCGCCTCGGCGGGCGCCGACCGCGCGGCGCTGCGGACGACCGCCGCGGCCTCCTCGTACTCGTCGATCCGGGTGAGCGCGAAGGCCAGGAACCAGCGCGGGTCCACCGCGTGCGCCTCCTCCCCCGCCCGGTCGAGCGCCACCGCCCTGCGCAGCGCCCCCACCGCGTCGCCCACCCGGCCGTCCTGCCACTGGCCGAAGGCCTGGAAGGCCATCGCCCCGACCCGTACGGCCCGGGGGTGGTCGTCGGGCGCCGAAAGGATCCTGCGGGCCTGCTCCACGGCCGAGTCGTCGCCCGTCAGATAGGAGGCCGCGAGATGGGTGACCACGGCCTCGCGGTGCGGGGGGCCGCCCTCCGGCACCGCGAGGGCGTCTCCCGCGGCGCGGCGGGCCGACTGCGCGTTCCCCAGGAGCAGCAGCGCCGTGGACATCGACGCCCGCAGCGCGGCGAGGTCCCCGGCGAGCGCGTGCGGCGAGGGCGCGGCGAAGCGCACCGCCTCGTCGATCGTCTCCTGCGCCAGCGCGATCGCCCGATCCAGGTCGCCCGCCCTGGTGAGCGCCTCGACCGCGGTCCGCGCACAGCGCAGATGCTCCGCCCGGCCCGGGGGCAGCAGCTCCATGCAGTGGGTCGCCAGCGCGGCCGCGGTCGACGGATCGGAGGCCAGCAGCCGCCGGGACCCCTCGGCGATGGCCCGCAGCTCCTGCGTGCTGCCCGGCTGGGCGACATGCACCAGCTGGAGGGCGGCGCGCTCCACGCCGTCGGGGCGCGGCAGCAGCAGCTCGGCCGCCTGCCGACGCAGCAGCGCGCACACGGGGGGCGGCACGGAGTCCAGCAGCACCCGCCAGATCGGCTCCGTGCGGAACGCCAGGTCGTGCTCGCCGCAGACCAGGAGCCCCCGGCCCACGGCCTCGTCCACCGCGGCCAGCAGCCCGACCGGGGCCTCGCCCAGCATGGCGGAGAGGTCCTCGGGCGCGAACGGAGAGCCGAGCACCGCCGCCAGCCGCAGCGCCTTCATGGTGGGTTCGGAGAGCGAGCGCAGCTCCCGCTGGACCAGCGCGGACAGGCGCCGGGGCACCGGTGCGGGCAGGTGCACGCCGCCCCCGGGGCCACGAGCCCCCTGGTCCGGCGGGCCCAGCCGCGCGGCACCGTCGAGGACGCACACCTCGCCGTCCTCGACGAGCCCGCGCACCAGGTCGATCACCGCGCGCGGGGTGGCCTCGACGCTCTCCACCAGGGCGAGGAGTGCCGCATCGGGAGGGGCCCCCGCCCAGTCGGCCACCAGCTGGGCCAGCGGGTCGCCGGACAGCGGGCCGAGCTCCGGCAGCCGGTCCGCCCCCAGCCCCCGGCGGAGCCTGCCGAGACAGGCCGGGACCGGGTGCGGCGCGACCGTGTCCCCGACGGTGGTGAAGGAGAGCAGCCAGAGGACCGGCCGGGCCCCGGGATCCGCGATGAGCTCACACAACGTTGTCAGGGTGGCGTGGTCGGCCAGATGCAGGTCGTCGAGCGCCACGACCTGCGCGGGAGCGGTCCCTGCGCGTTCGCGCAGGCGTATCGCGACGGCCTCGACCGCGGACTGCCCGGGTGGTGCGAGGAGCGTGCCGCCCGGGGCGCCCGGCGGCCGGGCGCGGACACCGCCGCGGATCGGGGGAGCGCCCCGCGCGGGTGACCCGGCGCCGGGTGGTGCCGCTGCTGCTCCCGGGGCCGGCCCCCCGGCACCGGGAGGCGAGATCCCGGCCGGTGGGCGAGGCGCCCGGCCTCCCGGGTGCGGCGCCCCGGCGCCCGGTGGCAGGCCCCCGGCGACGGCGAAGCCGTTGCGGGTGGCGAGTTCGAGGGCCTCCGCGAGCAGCCGGGTCCGGCCCGCACCGGGAGGCCCCTCCACCACGACGACCCTGCTGCGGAGGGAGTCCGCCACACGGCGGAGGTTCGCGCCGATCTGTGCCAGGTGCTGCTCCCGGCCGCGCAGCGGTGCTAACGCTCGTACCTGAGGACCCATGACGCTCCGTATCACGATGTCGAAGGGGACGGGACCGGCGCATCGCCGAGACGGCGACCCGCACCCCGCGGCCCGTTCGGGCGGGGCGGTGCGGGAGGGCAGGGGCGCCGCGGACGGTGTGTCACCGGCTCGCGGACCGCGGCGTCCACCGGGTCTTCGGTCTTCGTCGGACCACGTCGCCACCCCTCCCTCAAGGGAATGCCCTTGCGCACTCATCCTTGAAAACGCTCTCATATGACCGGCGGTTCCGTAACGGAAGTGACCTGAGTCACGATAGTCGCTGACCGGTACAGGGGGCTCGGCAAGCATTCTGCATTGGCCGGATGTGCAGGCCGAAGCGATCGTGTGAACAGCAGGTTGAGCGCCGCGGGAGGAAGGCGCTTTCTGCTCGACCGGTGCGGTGTGATGCCGCTTCAGGGTGGGCGTATTGGGTCCTGAAGGGCTTGTTTCGGCCGTCCGTGTCCGGTCGGCTGATCACCGGGTCCGGCGTCCGCCCGGGTGGGGCGGTGTTCGGTCGGGCGGTCATCGACCTCAGTGGAGCGGGTGCCGGCTGGTAGCGACGCATGGCCTCTCACCTGTTGTTTCGTGGTGATCGTCCGTTGTGTCCAGATGGGTCCCCGGGCGTGGGCCGGACCTCACCCGATAGGGCGGGTGGCGTCGGGGGGAATGGGAACCGGGTATTCCGTAGAAATGATCCAGCCATTCATTCCTTGATCTGTTGGCTCTTGGCTTCCGGCAGGGAAAGAAAAGGGGATATGCGCTGACGCGCATTCCGGCGGATATGCGGCCGGGTGTGTTCCCGTTGTCGGCGCGCCGCCTTGCAATGCGCTCGGCTGTACTGCATCGTGCGCCGGCTCTTCCATTCCTCCGTGATCCGTTCGTCGGGCCGCCCTCCATGGCTCCGTATTTTCCGGGGGATATCGTCCTGACGGACGGATCAGTCCGCGGGGGACCGGGCGTGCCCCGGGGGGCGGCAGTCCGCGCACGGGGCGGGGGCGACTGCCGCCGGCCAGGGGTCCTCCGGGCCGAAAATCGGCTGGAATATGACGGGGGCGAAGGCGCGAATCCGCCCCTGTGCCCTCGGACCGGGACCCCCGGTGGCAACGCACCGCCCCCCACCCGGCCCGCGGGACACCCGGCCAGCCGCACCGCGAGCGCCGGAACCGGAGGCACGCACCGGGCGGAGGGTCGGCCGAGGAGTACACCTGGACCTCCGCTCCCTCCGGGCGCCCCCGGAGAACTTCCGGGCAGTCCCCCGGACGCCCCCCGCCCCCCGGAGACCTTCCGGACGCCCTCGGGGCGCCCTCCGGGCACCCTCCGAAAGGATGGCCTTGCGCTCCTCCTGGGGCGTCCCGGTGGTGTCGGCGGGCTCCGGACGGCCGGGAGCCCTAGGTTTCCCGGGGCGGGTCCGGCCGGCGGACTCCGCCCGGAAGGAGGGCACACGATGGGACGTCAGCTCACCGGGCGGCGACTGCTGCCGGTCACCGCGGCGCTGGGCGCGCTCGCGCTCGCCGCGTGCGGCGTCGAGACCCCTTCCGGGACCGTCGGCTCCCCCGAAGCCCCACCGGCGGCCGAACGGCAGATCAGGGCACCGCGCGAGTTCAGCGGCATCGCGTGGCTCACCACCGAGCAGGCCCCCTCCGGGGAGGGGGACGGCGAGGAGGCCCAGCAGGTCTTCCTCGTCTGCCACGACGCCCGGGACAACGACGCCGAGCGCGACCTGCCGCGTCTGTCGATCGTGCGGACCCCCGTCGACACCGACGGCATCGTCGTCCGGGAACTCGACGTCGCCTTCCCGAGCGTCCCGAACGACCTGGAGAGCATCGCCCGGCTCCCGGGCCGCAACGCGGCCCTGCTGGCGGAGAGCAACGCCGACGGCGACGACCCCGACCCCACCATCTACCTCGCCCGCTGGAACGAGGACCTGCACGTCGAGATCGCGGGCTCGGCACCGTGGCCCGAGACCCCCGAGCCGCTGGTGAACGTCGAGGCGACGGCCGTCGTGACCCTCCGCGGCCGCGACTACTTCGTGTACGCCGAGCGGGCCGAGGGCAGCGACACCACCCGCATCCACATGACCCGCCTGAAGGTCGGCAGGGACGGCACGCTCCGGTTCGGCGGGGAGTGGACCTCGCTTCCCTTCACGGCGCCCGAGCCCCCGGGCGCGCGCCCCGCCTCCGGGCTCGACATCGACGACAAGGGCAACCTCTACGTCTCGTCCGCATACGACCCGGGTGACCTCGGCCCCTTCGACAGCGCCGTGTACCACGCGGCCACCGCCGTCCCGGGCGGACCGGTGGGAGCGAGCCTCCGCCCGGTCGAGCCGCCCCGGCAGCTCGCCCGCAGCTCCGGCCTCAAGGTCGAGGGCGTCGCCCTGGTCGACGGCGCCTTCCCGATCTTCATCAGCGACGACGACGAGGACTACGGCGGCCTCCTGCGCCAACTGCGCGTCGCCACCGAGGCGTACTGACCGGGCGCGGGGCCGTCGGCGTCCGCCGACGGCCCCACGCCCCGGCACCGCAGCCGGCCGCAGCCTCTCCTTCAGCGCCGGCCGTTGCGCCGCCGGGGAGGCCGGGCGGCACGCGCAGGCGGCTCCGGAGCACCGGGCCGCCCCCCGTGAGGACCACGACGGGCGGCCGCCGCCGGTGAGCTGACAGTGCCGCGGCGGCGACCACGGCACCGGGAACACCGGAACACCGGAACACCGGAACACTGCAGCACCGGAGCACCGGAGCACCGGCGGAAAACCCCTGTGCGCCGGGGCGTTCACCTCTGCGATCATCCCCGAATGGCGCAGAGTCCCGCATCGATCCTCCTCCGTCACACCTACCGCCTCCCCTCCCCCGAGGGCTCCGCCGGAGAAGGCGCCTCCGCCGCCCGGCAGTTCGACGCGGCGCTGATGTCCGTGGGCTTCAAGCTCTCGGCCGAGCTGCTGCAGCGGCTGTCGGGGCTGTCCGAAGCCGCCGTCCTGCACACCGCCACGCGCACGCTGCGCACCGTGCGCGAGCTGGTGGGCGACCACGTCCGGCACAACACGTACTTCATCGACTTCCCGGCGAACGTCCCGGGCACCGAGGAGTTCTGGACGCGGTGCGTGGCGACGGCGCTCGACGACGACGCCTCGCGCGAGACGGTGCTCACGCAGCTGGCGCACGGGGTGCTGGACCTGCTCAGCCTCCCCGCGTACGGCCGCTACCAGCACACCTACGAGGAGATGCTGGCGGCGCAGGACGGGCTGATCGCATCGGCGGGCGACCGGGTGACCGTCCTGCACCTCGGGCGCGGCCTGGACGACGAACTCACCGCCCTCTACCTGTCCCTGGCAGGCAGCACGACCCCATTGAGCGAGGACCACCTGGCCGACCTCAAGCTCCTCGCCGAGCGCTGCGCGGCCGGCCCCCAGCCCGAGTCGATCCCCGTCCGCGAGAACCGGGCGGTCGTCAACCAGGCGCGCCTCGGCCTCGGTGCCGACCTCCTGCTGGACACCGTGACCGACGTGCTGCGGCTGGCATGCGCACTGTCGGGCGGAGACGTGACACTGCAGGAGCCGAGCCGGTTCCGGTCCCTGCCGCGCCCGGTGCGACGGCGGCTGCTCGCGGGCCTCGACGCGGTGGTCGCGGCCAACCCCGCGAAGCTCGCCGACGTGCATGCGCACCGGGAGCCCTTCAAGCGGCTCGGAGAACGCCTCCACCCCCACGAGTACCCCCGCTGGCCGCACGCCGCCGACGTGTTCGCCGTCGCGCGGGGCGAGAAGGAGGCGCGGTCCTTCGACGGCCGCGTCGAGACGCTGCTCCGCGACGCGGACGTCACCGGCGCGGTGAGGCTGCTCGGGTCCGCCCCCGGCAAGCTGTTCCGCACCCTGGACTTCCTGCTGCGCACCGCCGCGGACCAGACGGAGCGGGACGCGGTGGTGGCCGCCGCCGTGGAACTCGCCCCCGAGGTCTCCGGCCGGGTCCTCCTGTCGGTGCGGGAGCATCTCCACAACCGGGAGCGGGAGAGCGGCGAGCCCCGAATCTTCGTCAACCGCCGGGGCCGGGCCTGGGCGGCCCCCGACCTCCGGGCCCCCGTTCCGGCCGCGGACCGCGACCGCCTGGCCGCCGCCCTGGACGCCGAGCTGCGCCGCCGGCTCCCGGCCCCGCACCGGCTGCTGCTCGACCCCGACGTCCTCGACGTCGCGCTCCCGCTCAGCGGCAGGGCGACGGCACCCGGGTTCCGCGTACTTCCGCGGGGCTCGGTCTCGGAGGTCGACGGCGAACTGCTGCGGTTCTTCGTGTACTGGAAGGAGACCCGGAACCGGACCGACTACGACCTGTCGGCCCTGCTCCTCCACAGCGACTACAGCACCGACTCCTGGCTCTCGTACACGGCCCTCACCGCCGTCGGGGGCGTCCACTCCGGTGACGTCACCGAGGCACCCGAGGGGGCCTCGGAGTTCATCGACCTGTCCCTGGACCTGGTGCGGAGCACCTTCATCGTCCCGCAGGTCAACATCTTCACCGGCGAGGGCTTCGAGGAGACCGAGGAGTCCTTCTTCGGCTTCATGCTGCGCGACGGTGAGCAGAAGGGCCGTCCGTTCGAGCCCCGCACGGTGCGGATGACGTCGGAGCTGCGCGGGGTGGGGCGTGTGGCGCTGCCCCTGGTCTTCCGCCGCGGGGACGACGGCCGGTGGCGCGCGAAGTGGCTGCACCTGTATCTGAAGGGCATCTCCGAGGCCAACCGGGTCGAGGAGAACCAGGTGTCGGTGTCCAAGGTGGTGCGCGCACTGGCGGAGCGCGAGCAGCTGACGGTGGGGCACCTGGTCGGGCTGATGTCGCGCGGCACCACGACCGTGGAGACATGGCACGGCGGGCCCGCCCCGGACGAGCCCGTGACGTACATCGGTCTCGAACGCCCCGAGGGGCTGCACCCGGACTCCCGGGTCATCACCCTCGAAAACCTGCGCGACCTGATCCCCGCCTGAGTGCTAGGGTTGACCGCGGCAAGGCCATGAAGGGGCTTCCTTCTCATTCACTTACCCATGAACTCAAGTCCCTCCGCTCTCCTTGCCCTCGACTTCGCCCGGGAAGGCGCCCACGCGGTGCCTCCCCGGGCGCTTGTGTGCCTGCTGCCCGCAGCCCGGGAGCGCGGGCAGCACGTAGTCCCCGTCCCCGGTGAAGCGGGGGAGGGCCCGCGCGTCCGGTGCGTGCCGGGCGGCCACCAGGAGGCCGCAAGAGGGCATCCGGCCCGGCCGTCGCCCGTCCGCCCTGCCGACCGGAACCAGCACGGCCGGGCCCTCGGATTCCCCTCACCACACAGTGATGGCGACCGGTCGAAACACCGAGGTACTGCGGTGACGGGTACAGCGTGTCCACACCAATCCACTGGCATCGCCGACTCCGAGGGCACCCGAGTGCTCTCCGGCTGTGCTGCTGGGGTGATGGGTTGGGGGCAGGCGGTGGCCCGAGTTCCGGCAGGGTGAGAGTTCGGCATGGTCATGGCTCGGGATCACGGCTGGACGGCTGTGAACGGGGCTGAACGAGGTGGGAACCGGGGCGGACGGAGGATGCCCCGTCCGGGTGATCTACAGCCACTTCGACCTCGGAGACCATTCGGCTCTCTCTATGGTGCGTCTCGCTCTTGCACACTCAGCTCACCAAGGAGTCGAAGCACCTTGGCGACACCATCGGGTCAGCAGCCTGCCCAGCCGCATGGGCAGCCCCCGACGATCATCATCAACAACAGCAGCTCCGCCGCGGCGTCTTCCGTGTCGGGCCTTGGTGGAGCGGGCCTGAGGCGTCGCCGTCAGTCACTGTGGGCCCACTTCTGGCTGCTCATGTTCACTGCCGGCATCGGTAACGTCTTCTACTGGATGCACGTGAGCCGCTGGAACCGAGATCGGGGCCTCTGACCGCCCACTGATGACAAGCTCTTCCGTCCTGGCGGGCCGGGATTAGCCTCCGCCACGCCCGCGACCAGTCCGCGGTTCCCGGAGGCAGACGCCGACGTTCCTGGAGGTCATTCGGCGATCCCCGTTCTACGCCGCGACCGTCCTGGCCATCGCCATGGGCCTGCGGGGCAACCCGACTGGGCGCCTGCGTTGGTTGGACGTGTACCCGGAGACAACCCCGTCCCGCGCGTACGCCGGCAGACGCAGCGTCGACGGGTGTGTCAATTAAACGAATGATCGTGGTTGTTGAGGTTCAGTCGTTGGTCGGGGTGAGCCGGTCCTCGAAGGCGATCCGGAAGGCGCTGAGTGGCGCCTTCCAGCGCATGGTCCACCGCTTGCGGCCCTTGCCGGTCGGGTCGAGGCTCATCCGCCATGTAGACGCATAGGTTGCCAGCCCAGCTTGCTCCACTGCGTGCCTCGTTCACCCCTTCGGGCATAGATCAGCTATGAGGCATGCTCGACCAGCTCATGCGGGACGTCGAGCGTGGCACGATGCGGGACCAAGCGAGGCTCCTCGGACGAAGCGTGGTGCGTAGAGAACACCACCGCAACGACCAGGAACCTCGCCTCGTCACGCCACGCTGCTGACCTGCATCTTCATCCCTGCGGGAAGGATGAAAACGGTTCACTCACCTGGCGTCTCCATGATCAACGGATCCGCCGTTGACTAGACACTCCCGCGAGCTCTGGCACGACGACGCGTTCGGAAACGTGCACTGGTACTGCTGCGGCAACCCATTTGAAGGCCGTGCCCTGCTTCTCGGCGTGCGAGCAATACCACTTCGCGGAGCTCGCGAGCTCCGCAAGATCATCGAAGAGCTTGATGCCTTCACGGGCCCGTTTTACCTGGTTGAAGACCGAGAACAAGCTGAGTACCTGTGCTCATGCGTGGTACCCACCACAACAGCATGCTGAGGGGTATGCGAGCAACAGGCTGTCACCTGAATGCAGATCGGTGGTCGTTATGAGGCCCGGGGGTGAACCGTCGATCGGCGAGCAGGTTGGGGTGAGCGTGGCCCTGCTTGTCGTCGACCTGATGGTCGTCGTCTGGCTAGTGATCATCCAGTACGGGATGTCCAGCTGGGCCGACAGCTACAACGGTGGCAATCCGCCCAGTGCGCCCGCGGAAGCACTGCGGGGAATGTGGATCCTGGTCGGCGGCGCTGTCGTCACCGGGGGCGGTCTTCTTGCCTTGGGATGGCGTATTCCCAGCCTCGTGCAGCTGGTTGTCCTGGGAGCCGGAGCGGGGCTGCTCGCCTACTTCGCTGCCCGTGGATAGCGCACATCCGAATACACCTCCGCCCACCACCCTCCCCAACTCCCACTCCGTCCGCCGTCGACCCACACGCATGTGGAGTGGGCGTGATCCTTGGCGTCCAGGTGGAGCGCGCCACTGTACGAACGACCTGGACGCCCGGTGCCGTGTCTGCTCGGCTCTGCCTGGGGCGATGGTGGACGGGATGGGAGTTCCCCACCGCCACAACCCACCGGCCGGCACCTGCCCGCGGGCCCCTCCGATCCCGGAGCCTGAGCGCCCGGCCGGAGGATGTCGGCGACCTGAGGAACCGGTGGCCGTTGGGGCTCGGACTCATGCTTCTGGGTCTATCCCGTTACGCAGGGCGGCGTCGGCGGATCGGGCCGAAGGCAGGAGCGGCGCCCCGAGCGGAGGCCGGAAAGCCCGCGTCGGTGACGTCCAGGCCCAGATCACTGCTGTAGGCGCTCATGCGACTGAGCATGTATGAGGCCCGGCTTCAGTCGGAGGCCGGGCCATTGTCGTCAACTGCGACGGGTTGTGATGGGCTGCGGCGGACCGACTGCTGCGGAGGTACCCCGGTCGTCAGTGACCACCCGCGTTGATTCAGAAGTGGATGTCAAAGGCCCCGGACCATGATTGGTCCGGGGCCTTTTGCCTGGTGCCCCCGGCAGGATTCGAACCTGCGACACCCGCTTTAGGAGATCATCCGGCCAATCTCCTGGCCAGGGCTGAGACCTTTCCGGCTGCTCCGACTGGCGCGAGGTGGGTTCTCCAGGTACGGCAATGTTCGCTGTCGTTGCCGTCAAAGAGTGCCGTCAAGCCTAGGGGCCGGAACTGCGGTTTCGCCCCCCCGCAAGCCAGCTGAGCAGGAACTGCCTTGGGAAAAGTTCATAGCCCCGTGAACTTCCGGCGACTCGGGCAGTCTGGGCTTCCCGCTAAAGCGCGACGTTGGGGCCGTGATCTTCGAGACCTCCCCAGGTAGCTGCTTAAGTCACGGAGCCGCGTATAGATGGTCACACCATGTCGGGCGGATTCAGCAAATCTTCAGCCAACCAATTCCATTTTCCGTCCTCAGCTTGGTCAATCATCGTTTTAACGAACCGCTTTTCTCGTTCCTCGATTTCATCCAAGCTCAGGGGATTCCATTCGAATGGGTCGCTATTGATGGCCCAAAAAGGTCGCCCGAGAAGCTTGTCGTAGCTCAACACGACACGAGAGTACCCTTCATTGGGTGAGTAGGCTGCAAGCTCCTCAAATCCCTCCTCTGAGTCCTTTCCGTATTGACAGGAGGCAACCACCGACCACGGGGAGTTCAGGAAAGAGGTCAGGTGATCGAGTTTTCCTATCTCTCTTTCTGTGAATCCCGAAAAGGTTCGCTTAACCTCTACTGGAATGAATTCTGCGCGTCTCGTGAACAGTAGAACGTCCGCTTCTCCTTCGGGCCGGGCTTGCCCCTTCCGTCGCGCCTCCATGCCAGGGTGGAGGCCGATTAGCCTTCCCTCTCTCCCTGCACCGAAGAGGAGATAGAAGTACCGGGCGACTAGCAAGTGTCCCATCGCGTCTTGTTCATACACTCGCCGTAGTCGTTCAGACAAACGGTACCTGAATTCTACATTAGTCCGATCCCCAAAGGGGGCTGGCATTTCACGCGCGCATCCGCGACAGATAATAGGTGGGGCGAATCCCGCGACCGGTAGCCACTGCTTCGCATCGCAAACATCGCATACCAATTGAAAACCTTTTAGGATAAGGTGTGACTTCTCTGCCCACAGAAGCCATCTTTTGGCAGCCTTGTCGCTGTTTCCGAGTGTTTTCTTGAACTCGTTGAATGTCTTCTCTGGCAGTTCGTCTGTAGTAGGGCCCACCGACTGACTAGGGTCCGCCTCTTGCCCGATATTGCGCAGACGGTTTTTGTACCACCCAAATCCTTGACGCGCCGCCATTTCTTCCAACATCTGGAGCAAAGGGGCATGCGCAAGATTCCCAAGCTCACTGAGGTCGGAAAATCCGGAAAGGAGGACGCGGGCCGCACGGCCAGGTTCTGACTCTTGAAGGTCAAAACCTCTCTCAGACGCTACTGTTCTAGCCATGAGCAAATTACTGGGCCACGCTAGGTTACAGGCTTTCGCACGTTTGGAATGCGAAACACTGACGCTGTAAGTGCCGGCAGAAAATGCAGCGCTAAAAGCAGTGGCTCTTACATCCGGCCCTTCAGGGAAGGGGCTATCTAGCACGCGAACATCTGCATGCATACTTGCCGTGTGAGAGATCACTCCATGCGTGAAAAGACTACGGTGAGCATCGGCCGGCAGCGGAACAAACTGGGTACTTCCTTCGTTCCAGAAAAGTACTTCATTTCGCGAGAGGCTGCCCGGATATCCTAGATGCAGCATCTCCTCGTAACTCGCGATTCCGACCCTCGGTACATCCCCACCGATTAGCTGGCGCAGCTCAGACTTGGATAGGCTGGCGCTTGTTACGTAGAGGCCGTTAACCGCAATACCGTTTCGAGATATCCTGGGCTCGCGCATCAACTGATGAAGACGGTCGGGGGTAACCTCATCTGCAGGGATCCCGATCGGTAGTGGAGCCGAGTCTCCGTTTGCGCCGCGAAGATTCCACAGCAGTGCTACGTCGTGAATGTCATTAGGTGAACAAATCACGACGACATTAGGCCCTGCATCCAACCGAGCAACCCCAGGATCGGGGAGGATGACACTTGTTGTCCTGATGCCAGTACTGCCAGCATTCCCATATCCGAGCCACAGCATGGAGAGTTTTCGTGGCGGTATTACGTCTCGTGAGTTCAAGCGTTGCAAGAGGTCATCCAACGACCCTTTAATGTGAACCCTGTCGACTCGGATAAAGTCTTCGAATGTCAGCTCAGGGATCAAGTTGTGAGAGTGTAGTAGTTCCGGGCTTGGCTTTTCCGGCAAGAGTCCGAGGGATCCTGCGTAGATCATTCTCCATGGATCTCCTGCCTCAAGCTCTACTACTTCAACAGGTCGATATTCGTCCGCCTTTCCGGATTCCAAGAGAGTAAAAGCCAACTGAGGACCGTGAGCTTGCGGTGTCCGGGGAATTGTAACTTTCGCTTCGGGAAGGTGGATCAGGTTGAATGGGTGCAGACCTTCGATACCGTCAATCGCGGAACCGGGGATTATGCGGGCGTAGGCGCTATCAACAGTTCCGTCGGAAGTTACCGGGATTAGGGGTGCGACTGCTCCACCCCAGATTTGGCACTGGTTGCGCACAGCGCTAATAAAGTCTTTCTGAGTGAGTGGAGCCGCCAAAGGCACGGCAGTTCGCTCTGGACGATATGAAATTTGAGCCTCGCTTGTTCCTTCCAGAGGCTCGTCATCGAGCAGGCCCCTCATAGCTCTCCTTTGAAACATGCCAGCGGGTCAGGCTCCGTACCCTACGTTGGCCGCCCTAATACCTGCCCCACAGCGACCAAAGTTGACAGCTGATGTGCGGGCCACGCACGGGGACCGGCCCGAGCCGCCTTGGTGCACGAAGGTGCGGCACTAGGCCGCGACTCCTCAGCGTTAGGGACGAAGGGCTTCCATAACTGCGATCACGGCCGCTGGGTCACCGTCGTACAACAGGTGCGGTTCGTCGGCCTGCGGGGGGACGAACCGCTTGCGGTAGCGCTGTAGGTCGCTCTCTGAGAAGTAGATGGAGTTGGGATCGTTGGCGTGGAACTCGTTGCGCTTGCTGATCCTTGCCCACAGCTCGTCATGGCTGGCTTCGAGGTAGACGAGTACAGGGACCGCCCCGGTCTCGGTGGCGAGCGCTTGCCAACTGGCCCGGTCTTCCGGGGTCCAAAAGCCGTGATCGACTACGACATCGTGCCCAGCTTTGAGCTGCTCCCGGAGGTCGGCCGCCACGTCTTCGAGGACGGGCCGCTCAAGGGTGGGGAAGACGCCTCGGGGGAAGTCGACGCCGTAGACGCCGTGCCTGCGGAACATCTCTTCGTCCGGGCACAGCCGTATGAAACCCCGAGCGGTGAGGGCGCGGGAGAGAGTCGTCTTGCCGGAGCCAGGGAGTCCGGCCATAAGGACACAGAACGGCGGGCGTGGGGGCATCGGTCTCGTCATGGTTCGGGAGATGGCTGCCATCTCCGCTTCGGTTTCGGACGTGATTGTGCCAGCCCTGCGAGCCGCAAGCAGGGCATCTAGGCGGTCTTCGAGCACGCTCACAAGCGTGTCGTCCACGACCGTCACGGGGACACCTCCGATTCTGTGCGCCACGTTCGGCCCGGACCGCCAAGGTCCACGCCGTACTCCACGATGTTGCCCTCTCTGTCCACAAACTTCGCCGTCATCACGACCACTGGGTCCGTCGGCGGGTTGTCGGCGTCCAGCTCCAGGAGTCGCGCGTACTCCGGCGTTAGCAGGCGGGCTGAGGCGGTGTCGATGCGGTGGCTGATCGGTTGGCCGGTCGCCTGGGCGATGAGCTGGAGCGAGGTTCCCCCCGTCAGTCGCTCGCTCGCTGCAAGCTGAGGGATCAGTTTCCCGTACCGCGCGGGAATCCACGACGTGCTGTGAGCGACGATGCCGTGCCGGTCCCTGTACACGCGGCTCCGGCGAATCACGTCTGAGTCAGGCTGAATGTCCAGGGCTTGCGCCACCTCATCGGGCGCGGGCACCACGGCCGCTTGGTGCGAGTCGGACCGCTCGCCTGCCCCCCAGCTAGACCCGGTGCGGCGTCCCCGGTCCTGTCGCTGGGACCCCGACGACATGGGAGCCGGCCGGTCCAGCACTTCAGTCCCGATCCCATGGATGCCACGCACGAGCCCGTCATTGCGCAGCTTGCGCAGGGCTTTCTCCGCTGTCGCGGTGCTCACCTTCCACTCTTCCGACAGGTTCTTGATGCTCGGCAAGAGGGTTCCTGGCTGTAGCTGACCAGACGTAATCAGCTCCGTGTAGTGGGCGGCGATCCTTGCGTATGGCGCCCGATTGTCGGCCTGGCCTGCCATGTTGTCCGCTCCTTGTCGCGAGTTCCCTGAGGTTCCCTAGCCTACCGCTTGACACCGCAGGGAACCCTAGGGAACCTTAGGGATGTGCCCGCCGGTTGGTTCCCCCGACCGGTGGGTGCTGGACCTCAATGCGCTCTCAGTCAGGGGCTGTTCGGGGTCAAGGGGTCCGGGACAGAGCGGGCCGAGGGCGCACCCGACCCTGGTCATTCGGGAGGGCTTAGACCGAAAGGTCACGTCTCCATACGCCTAAAACGGGAGCTCGTGTTCCCGGAGGAGACACCTGCACGACAGCTGCCCACCGCAGCGCTTCTGGGTGCTGCGGCCGGTTGCCTCCGCTGCTCGTCTCGTACGAGCAGCGCTGAGGGGAGCCGGACATTCCGACTTCAACGGCGCGTGCCCCCGGTGCTGGAACACCGGGGGCACTGTTCGGGCCGTTTCACCTGCTAGGGAGACCACGACCCATGGAACACATCGCCACACTTCAGGACGCTGTTACCGCGTTCGCTCCCTGGATGGAGCCGACGGACGCGGAGCTGGACGCGATCGAGCAGGAGATGCCCGTCATCCTGGCGGATGTCGACCTTCTCGACGCGCAGATCATCACCCTTGACCGCACGCCGACGGAGCTGGACCACCAGCGCATCCGCCGGGCCCGCCGTCGGGCGCTCGCCGCCCGTGTGGCGCTGCTCAACCGCACGGCCCGCAGCATGCCGGGCGGTGCCGCATGAGGACGGCGAAGCTGACCCGTGTACAGATCGGGGTGCTGGCTGCCGCGTTCGTGCCGATGCTCGCCACGGGCGTGTTCGGCGGGATCGGCACGTACAGCAACATCGGCCACTCCTACGGCAAGGGCACTGCGCTGGGAGCTCTCGCCGCCGGTGAGGGAGCCACCGCCGTCCTCGCCCTGGTCCTGCTTGGGCTGACCATGCTGGGCCAGTCCTCTCCGCGCATCGTCCGGCTCGGTCTGTGGGCCCTGCCGGCCGCCGCCGCTGCCATGGGGGCGATGGCCGCACCCGATGCGGGCCGCACAGTCATCTACGCCTTGACGCCGATGGGGATGTCCGTCTCGGCCGAGGGCATGGCGTTCCTGGCCCGCAGGATCGTCGTCCACACCGACGGCCGCGACGCGGAGAACGAGCGGCGCACGGCCGATCTAGTGCAGGCCCTCGCCTACCACCGGGCCCGCGCCACTCAGCACCCGAGCGATCGGGTCAGGAAGTGGTCGGAGCGCAAGTCGTGGCGGCTGGCCCGCAGGGTCGGTGTCGGCGATGTGGCGCTCGGATCGAGGCTGCTGGACGTCCAGCGCGATCGAGTCACGGCCGGTGCGGACGCCGCACTCGCCGCGATGTTCGGCGGCACCACCCCCGCCATCGCACTCGATCCCGCACCGACCGTAAATGCGGAGGAATCAACCGAGACTGTCACGAAACGGTCTACGGCTGAGCTGCGGGAATCGACGCCGAACCCGACCGTGACGCTGACCCGGCTGACCGTGCCGGAACCCGTTGCGGTCGACCTTGGCAAGTCGATTACCCCGCTCAAGCCCACCCCTGCCATCACCGCCCCGATCGAGCCGGCGCGCCGTGCTGTTGGTGCTGAGTCGACCAGGCCGCGGCGGGCGACTGGTCGACTCCCCGAGGCGGCCCGATCGCCCCGACCCAAGCGCACGGCCGACGAGCTGCTGGCCGAGGCGCGCAAGGCGACGGCCGATTGGCCGGACGCCCGGCTGACGGCCGAGGGCATCCGCCGGCAGGTGCGTACCTCCCCGGCGAACGCCCGCACCCTGCGCGACACCCTGCGCGCCGAACGCGGCCTCCAGGCCGCGTGATGGCCACGCTGCCGGTCTACCGGTGGCGACTCGCCCCCGACGGCTACGCCACCCGCCGCCAACTCCGAGCCCAAGGGCTACGCCCCGGCGGTCAGGACGTCGCGGCACAGCTGGAGCGGCCCCGCCGTCGGCGGGGTCCGCTGGTTGCCTACCTGTACCGCGTCGACCGCGCCAAGCCCGTGCGGCCGATGACGGCGGCCCGGTGGGCGGCCTTGGCCAAGGCGAACGCGGCGCGCCGTCGCTGTCCCGTCTGCCGGCGTGATGCCGGATACGTCATCCCTGCCTCGCTCGGCACCTGCACGCCGTGTGCCTTTCCCGACCCTGACGGGTCCGAACGGAGTCACTGACATGGGCAACTCCGAGATCCGCCGTCTCGACCGTGAGATCGAGAAGACCAGGAAGAAGCTGGAGGCCGTGCGCAGGGGCGAGTGGTGGCCCCTGACCGCCCGCGAACGCCTCGCCATGAGCCGCGCGCTCGCCTCCGGGGCCCGCAGCGCCCACCGGGACCGCAGCACGACCGGCGCGGAGAACCGCATGGACTCCCTCGGCTCGTCCGTAGAGATGCGCCTGACCGCCGAGCTGACCGCGCTGCACGGCGAGCGTCAGCGGCTGATCACCGAGGCCGCGCGCGCCAAGGCCGCACGCAAGTCGTCCCGCTGGTTCTGACCAGCCCTTCCGGCACCGGGGTGGCCGCTCTTTCCACGGACCCGGCCACCCCGGCTCTCTCCCTCACTCCCGCCCCACGAAGGGGCAGTCAGGAGACACCCCAGCATGTCCGAGAACGTCGTTCACCTCCACAAGAACACCGACCCGCCCGCCGATCCGGCGGCCGTGACGACTCTGACCGTGGTTCCGGACGCGTCCCCGGCGCGGCCCGTGCCGCTGTGGGTCCGCTCCGGCCGCGCGGTGAAGACGGCCGTCACGCACGAGAGGACCAGGGCAGCGGCGCGAGCGGCGGCCCGGCACACGTCCTACACGTTCAACGGCGGGCGGATCGTGGCCCGCCGGGCGTGGGACGGCCGTACCGGAGCCCGCTACGAGCGGATGATCCGCGCGGCGGAAGCCGCGGGGAACCTCGAAGCGGCCGAAGAGTGGGAGGAGCGCCTGCAGCGGTTCCGTGCCTCCCGTCACCACCGCCGCATGGACCTCCTGCACTCCCCGGTGGAGGCTGCCAAGGGTGTCGCCGTCGGCGCCGGCATGAGCATCGGTGTACTAGTCGGCCTCGGCGTCGTCCTGGCCATCAGCACCGGGCAGGCCACCGACGTCATCACGCCCCTGTCGGCCACCATCGAGTTCATCGCCCTGCTCATCCGCATCGTGCAGATCGTGTGGGGCCCGGCCCTCACCATTGGCCCGTTCCTCGCCCTGCTCGCCCTATGGGCCGTCGGCCGCAAGCAACAAGCCGCACCCCAGTGGGCCCTGCCCGCCAACGTGCGGTCCGGCGAGGGGGAGCCGATCACCCCGTCCATCGTGGTCAAGGCCCTGCGCGACCTGGGCATCCCCGCCCTTCGCAGTGCCATCAAGGACATGGGCGACGCCGGCGCCTCAATGCTCGGACCGATCACCATCGCCGGATGCGGCGTCGAAGTCGACGTCACCCTGCCCTCCGGGGTGTCCACGAATGAGGTGCAGAACAAGCGCCGCAAGCTCGCCGAGAACCTGACCCGCCACGAACACGAAGTGTTCATCACCATCCCCCAGGCCGCCCGCACGGTCCGCCTGTGGATCGCCGACTCCGGGGCCCTGGACGAGCCGATCGGCCCGTCCCCGCTGGTCACCGACGACACCATGACCGCCAACTACAAGACCGGTAAGGCGCCGTGGGGCCAGGACCTGCGCGGGGATGCCGCAGCCCTGTCGCTGTATCAGCGGCACCTCCTCATCACGGGTCTGTCGAACCAGGGCAAGACCGTGGCCCTGCGCTCCCTGGCGCTGTGGCTGTCGCTGGATCGGTCGGTGCAGTTCCTCATGGGCGACCTCAAGGGCGTGGGCGACTGGGCCATGTTCGACGGCCTCGCCAGCACGCTCATCCAGGGGCCGACCGATGAGCACGTCATCCAGGTGACCGAGATGGTCGAAGGCGCCGTGGACGAGATGAACCGCCGCATCCAGGCCCCGCCCGGCACGGTGTTCCCGCCGCTCATCGTGCTCGTGGATGAAGCACAGGTCGCCTTCATGTGCCCGGCCAAGGACCAGGACAAGCGCCCCTACGGCGGGTCCAAGGCCAACTCCCGGTACTTCATGGCTGTCCGCAAGATCCACAACCAGGGGCGCGCGGTGAACGTGCTGATGTGGCAGGGCACCCAGGACCCGACCAACGAGAACCTGCCCAAGCTGGTCCGCGAGGGCGCCCACACGCGGGCCTCGCTCGCCCTGGGCACGGAGTCGCAGGCCCGTATGGCGCTGGGGGACAAGGCCGTCGACGGCGGCGCCGCCCCCAACCTGCTGCGCCCCGGCCTGGACAAGGGAACCCTGGTCGTCGCCTCCGACGGCATCACCATCCCGGCCGGCCAGTCGTCCATCACCGTGCGCACGCACTACATCGATGACGACGCGGCCACCGCGATCACCGACCGGGCCAAGGCCCTGCGCGATGGCGTCACCACCCTGCACGCCATCGAACGCGGCGAAGAGCGTGACCCGCTCGCCGACATCGCCTCCGTGGTCGGCACGGCGTCGCGGGTGCTCACCCAGGACGTCCTCAAGCGGCTCGCCGCACTGAACGCGGACGCGTACGGCAAGTGGTCGTTCATCGACCTCAAGCGCGTCCTCGACGGCACCGGAGCCGAGCCCTACAAGTCCGACGGCCGCATGGTCGTCGGCCGCGACCGGCTCACCCGCGCCCTCGCCAACCGCGACACCGACGGTTCCGCTTCCGCCGACGGATGACAGGGACCCGACCCCGCCCGGGTCAGGGAGGCAGGGAGAACTCCCTGAACCCCTCCCTGACCCGCCTCCCTGCCCCTGACCTGCGCAAATGATCGTTCAGGGAGGCAGGGAGGCACCCCAGGTCAGACCCCTGAAACCCCCCTCCACAGCGCACCCCCAAGGGGGTGCTTCCGCCTCCCTGAACCACTCCGCGAAGGGATTCCGCATGTACTCCGAGCACACCCCGCACGCGCCCATCCTGCGGGCCGTGGAGGTCCACCACCCGACCCCGCTACCGCCCGCCGTCGCGACGCCGGCACCGGTCATCCCGATGCAGCCGGGCACAGTCCCGGCGGTGGCGAGCGTCGTCCTGCCGGACGGCCGCGTCGTCACCGGCTACAGCCTCAGCCCCCTGCAGCCCGAACCCCTCGCAGCCAAGCCGCCCGTTTCCCGCGCGGCGGTGAACGTCGCCCTCGGAGGCGTCGGGTTCCTCGCCGTGTGCGGCGGACTACTGCTGCTCACCACGTTCATCGCGGCTCTGACCGCTCTGATCACCCAGCTCATCATCCTCGCCGCCGTCATCTTCGGCGGCTGGATCGCCGTGCAGATCTTCAGCACCAGCGGCCGCGGGGGCGGCACCACTGTGAACATTCGCAAGGCCACGTTCAAGCGCAACCACTTCCGCATCTAGTCGGACGTGCAGCCCGCGGCGTCTACGGCTGGTTGTAGGCGAGCGGCCATCCGACGAACCCGCCGCCTTCCGTCTGGTAGACCAGCTCCACGTACTCCTCGCCGAGGAGATCCTTCAAATCCTCGCTCGGCTCGCTTGGCAGCAACACGACAACCCGGAGCACCTTCTGCCCGGGGATGTGGCGGCGGTAGTCGGCCAACTGGCCGATGGCCATGCGAATGTTGGCCCGCGTCGTCTGCCCCTTCGCCTCATACAGCGCATGGTCCGTCGCGTCGTACAGGTCGGGAATCAACGCCCCGGGCTCACCCTTGATAGTGATCTGGAAGCTGTGGGTTTCATGGCCCGCCGCGGCCAGATGCGCCGCGAACGCCTTGACCAACTCGCCCTCGCGGCGCAGGACCTTGCGTTGTGCGGCAGGAATGTCCGCGACCGTCTCCGTGGTGGCGTGCTGCTCGGTCTTCTTGACCTTGGCTCCGCTTTGCTGCGGCAGCACCACCGGGGCCGGCACCGTCACCACCGGTTCAGTGATTTCGACGTCAGTGCGGGTCGCAGCCGGCATACGGTCCGCCTCAGTCCATGCCGGCGTCGTTCCCTCGGCCGGCCGGAACCGGAACACCAACACATTGCGCATCACGTTGTCCCTGCCGGGCCCGCGACGTACCTCGTAGGGATTGATGGGGTCCAACACCATCTGCCCGATGTAGCGCTGCCGCATCGCCCCGCTGCCGGGAACCTTTCCGTGCGCGACGAACAGATGGATCTCACGGTCCTTCTCCGCCGCGGTCAGCAGTGACCCGTTACGCCCCGACGGCTTCTGATCGCCCTTGGCGCCGGCCCCGGTGTACAGGTACAGCGGCCCGAACTCGTCGTCCTCGGCGCGGCCATCGAAGGTGTAGCCGTACTCCTCGCCCGCGGACGGGTCGGAGTACACGAACACCTTGCCCGCTTCATCGGCCGGCTCGATGCCCTGGAACGTGCCACAGCCGTAGGCCGCCGCGATCGCATCACGCGTCGTCACCATGCCCGGCACAAGATCAACGGTCGTCGTCATGCCGCGACCTTAACCACCCCCACTGACACCCTGCGCCCCTTTGCTCCGGCGCAGGACCAAGGGCGGTCCCCGCATCTCGCCAAAGAACCGGGACCGCCCTCGCCCAACCAGCCCACTACAGACCTGTTGGAGGTCTTCCAGCATGACGCAACCCACCACCTTCCCGCGAGCCTTAGCGGCGGGAGCTCCCGCCGCGGGCGGGCTGCGGTTCTACCTGACCACCCACAAGCGGCACTGGATCAAGCTCACCGACGTGCCGCTGTTCCTGAAGTCCGAGCACTTCGCTGCCGCCGCGAAGCTGTACCCGGCCCGCGGCCGGTACGCAGTCGACTCCGGCGGCTTCACCGAGCTACAACGTCACGGCCGCTGGACCCGCAGCCCGCGCCAGTACGTGGAAGACCTGCGCCGCATCTGGGAACACGTCGGCCCCTACGACTGGGCCGCCGGGCAGGACTGGATGTGCGAAGACCTCATCATCCACGGCGGCACCGCCGGCCCGCTCACGTTCGTCGGGACCAAGTTGAGCGTGCCAGAGCACCAGCGGCGCACCGTGCACAACTTCCTGGACCTGCGCTCCCTCGCCCCAACCCTGCGGATCATCCCGACCCTGCAGGGCCGCACCGTGGACGAGTACCACGCGTGCGCGGACCTGTACGAGAGCTACGGCGTCGACCTGCGCCAAGAGCCCACGGTCGGGCTCGGTTCTGTGTGCCGCCTGCAGTCCACCAAGCAAGGGGCAGCGATCGTCACCGCGATGGCGGCCCGCGGCTACCGCCTGCACGGCTTCGGAATCAAGACCCTCGGCCTGGAACGCGTCGGGCACCTCCTCGCCTCCGCGGACTCCGCAGCCTGGAGCTCCCACGCCCGATGGCGCCCGGCGCTGCCCGGCCACACTCACAAGAACTGCGCCAACTGCATCGACTACGCCCTCAACTGGCGCCGCCGCGTCCTGGCCGCCATCCCCACCCACCAGCAGACGCTACTGACCGACGGGAGCGCGGCATGAGCAAGACGCCCAACCCCCTGCTGCACACCGCCGTGAGTCTCGCCGCGTCCGACGTGCCCGTACTTCCCCTTCGCCGCGGCAAGGTGCCGTTCGGCAACTGCCCCACCTGCATCGGCAACGCGTGCGGCGGCCGGCCGAACATGAAGACCCCGGGGCCGTGCCAGTGCCCCGGCGTCTGCCACGCATGGGCCGCCGCCACCACCGACACGGCCGTCCTCACCTCCCCGGCCTGGGAGACCGCATGGCGGCAGGCTGTCGCCGTCGCCTACCACCCCGGCGGCGCCGGACTGACCGTGGTCGACCTGGACGATGCGGACGCCATCACCTGGGCCCGCGCCACACTGCCCGCCACGCTCACCGTGCCGACGACGCGCGGTGAGCACTGGATCTACCGGGGCACCATGACCTCGCACAACGCGGTCCGGCCCGGTGTCGACATCAAGTCGACCATGTCCTACGCCCGCTACCTGGGCCCCGGCACCGGCCGTCTGGCCGACCTGCCCGACGCGGTTCGCGCACTGGCCGTGAAACAGCCACCCGCCTTCCGCCCGGCGCCCCGGGCCGTGTCGGTGCTCGCGCCGTCCGGTGGCGTGCGGTGCCCGCACCGCACGCCCGTCTTCCTGGAACGCGGGATCACCATGGCAGAGCAGCGCATCACCGCCGCCCGCAGCGCGGTCCACGCCACGGTCTACGGGGCGTTCCTCGCGGTGCTGTCCACGCACGGCCGGTGCGGCTGCCTCACCGACACCCACGTCAACCGGCTGTTCACCGCCGCGCAGGCCAAGGGCGAGACCCCCCGGCACTGCACCGACGCGTGGACTAATGCCCGCACCACGTTGGGACTGTGACGTGTCCGACGACGAGAAGAACCCCGCCCGGCAGGTCATCACCGAATACGCACAGGCGCACTTCCGGTACTTCCGCACCGTCGACGGAACCGTGTACGCGCAGCGCACCGGCCACCCCGTGGCCCGCCCCATTCGCTCCCAGGGCACGACCGGGAGCCACCGGCAGGAACTCATGGTCGGCCTCTTCCGTGACGGGGTCGGCGTCTTCAACGGAACAGCTCTCAAGGAGGCGTTGGACTTGATCGAGGCACTCGCCCTCACCGAGCAGGTGCAGCCCACCCACATCCGCGTGGCCCCTGGATTCGACGGGGCCACGTGGCTCGACCTCGGCCGCGACGACGGCCGGTCCGTGCGCATCCACCCCACCGGCTGGGACATCCGCATCCCCGACCCCGAGGAGGTGTGCTGGCGGCGCACCCAGCTCACCGGGGAGCTCCCCGTTCCCGCCAAGGACACCAACGGCAAGGGCATCGACCTGCTGATGCGGCTGTGCAACTTCGCCGACGCCAAGACCGAGGCCCTGGCCCTCGCATGGCTCATCGGCTGCCTGGAGCCGTCCGTGCCCGTCCCCGCCCCGTTCCTGACCGGCCCGCAGGGCGCCGGCAAGTCCACCGGCGGGCGGATGCTCGTGCGGATCATCGAAGGCATGACCGGCGACCTGCGCCGGGCACCCAAGGACGAAGAGAACATGATCACGGCGGTTGCGGCCGGGTGGATCACCGCCCTGGACAACCTCTCCCACCTGCCCCCGGACCTGTCCGACCTCATGTGCTGCGTCATCACCGGGGCCGAGAGCATCAAGCGCGCGCTGTTCACCGACGGCGACGTCGTCCGCTCCCGCTACCGCCGCCCGATGCTGCTGACCGGCATCGACGTCGGCGTCATCCGCCCTGACCTCGCCGAACGACTCCTCACCCTGCGCCTGGAACGCCCCCGCGTGCGGCGCACCGAAGCGGAGCTGTGGGCCGAGTACGCCGAGATCCTGCCCGTCGTCCTCGGCTCCCTGCTCGACCTGACCGTCAAGGTCCGCGCAGCGCAGGCCGAGACCCCTACCGATCTGCGCATGGCTGACTTCGCCCACCTGTGCGCGCAGCTCGACGCGGCCACCGGCTTCGGGACGCTGGAGGCGTACCGGGCCAGCCTGGACGACCTCAACGACGACGTCATTGAGGGCGATCTTCTGGCGCAGACGGTCCTCAAGCGCGCCGAGGAACTGGCCCCGGGCGAGGACGTGCGGATGACGTCGGCGGAGTGGCTGCACGCCCTCAGCACCCTCTACAGCGGCGAGGAATGCCGCCCCTTGCCCAAGGGCTGGCCCACCACCGGCAAGGTGCTTTCCGACCGGCTCAGGCGCATCCAGCCCACCCTGGCCGCACGGGGCGTCCTGGTCGACTGGGGCCGCACCAGCGCCGCCCGCTACATCGAGATCACCCGCCAGGCCCCGCCCCCGCCGCCCGAGCAGCAGCCCGCGTTCTGACCGCACGCCCGGCGGACAGGTGGAAAAGCAAGAGGAGCACGCGGCGGCGCAGGGTGCTCCTCTTGCTGTTCGGCGGCGACAGCCGCCCTGCGCAGGTCGCGCCGCGAAGCGGCCCGTTCTTCAAGCTCTGAGCGGACGTAAAGACCTACAGACTCCACCCCTTTCTTTTTCCTAAGTAGGGAAGGTCTGCGTCACTGCGTCACCACGAGCCCGACAGACGGCCGCTCACCTGCGACGACACCCAGTGACGCAGACAGCGAATCCTGCGTCATCCCCCGTCATCAACGTCACCCCGTGACGAGCGCCCGCGTCATAGGTGACGCAGAGCCCACACCACTGCGTCACCGGAAACCGCAGGTCAGGCGCCTGATTGACGCACGTGACGCGATGACGCAGAAATCCCCGCTTCGGACAGCAGAGACGACCCAGCCCCCAGGAGATCTCGCGTGAGCATCGCCATGCCCCCGACCCCTCAAGCGCTCAAGGTCCCCGAGGTCATGACCGCCTTACGCCTCAGCCGCAGCAAGGTCTACGACCTGATCCGTTCCAAAGAACTCCAGAGCTACACGTCCGGCCGAGCCCGCCGCATCCCGGTGGAGGCCGTCAACGAGTACATGCAGAACCGACTTGAGGAGAACGCAGCCTGATGGCACCCCGTAAGAGGAACCCGAACGGTGCCGGCAGTATCTGGCAGCGCAAGGACGGACGCTTTGAGGCGCGCGTCTACGTGCCCCAGCCCGACGGCACCCGCAAGCGCAAGACCGTTTACGGCTCCACCTGGGAGGAGTGCGACACCAAGCGTCAAGAGCTGGTGCGACGGGACCGCCAAGGCATCCCGACGCCCACCCGCTCCGCGAAGCTCTCCGAGTGGCTGCCGTACTGGCTCGCGCACTACGTACAGCCGCGACGGAAGCTCAGCACGTACGACAAGTACGAGACGCACGTTCGGCTCTACCTCGCGCCCTTGCTCGGTACCAAGCGGCTGGAGTCGCTGAGTGTCGCCGACGTGCGGCGCTTCATCACGCGCGTGCAGACCACTCACACGGCCGCCACTGCCAAGGAAGCGCACCGCGTGCTTCGTACTGCGCTCACGGCGGCCGTAAGGGAGGAACTGATCACGCGGAACGTTGCCTCGCTGGTGGAGCCACCGCGCGTCAAGCAGCGGGAGATTCGACCCTGGTCCCTGGAGGAGACGTTGACCTTCCTGGAAGCGGCTAGGAAGGACCCGCTGTACGCCGCATTCGTCCTGGCCGTCGCCATGGGGCTGCGACGCGGTGAACTCGTGGGCTTGCGCTGGTCCGATGTGGACCTGGACAACCGGGTACTTCACGTCCGCCACCAAACCCAGCGCCGCAGGGGAGAGTTGTACGACGACGACCCCAAGAGCCGTCGCAGCCGGGTGGTGCCGATGCCTGCGCTGTGCCTTGCTCCGCTCCGCTGGCATCGGCTGCGGCAGCGCGAGGCGTTCGAACGGACGGGCGTCGCCTGGTCGGAGAGTGGCTACGTCTTCGCCACGAGGAACGGGCGGCCGGTCGAGCCCCGGAACGTCTACCGATCCTTCACCAGGGTGGCCGGTGACGCTGGGCTGCGAGTGGTCCGGCTGCACGACGCTCGGCACGGCACCGCCACGCTGTTGACGGCTGCCGGCGTCGCTCCCCGCGTCATCATGGAGATCCTGGGACATAGCCAGATCAGCATCACGATGGACGTGTACACACACGTCGTGCAGGACACGCAGCGGGAAGCGATCAGCCACATGGACCGGCTGCTCAAGCGACGGCGACCGGCCGCCTGAAAGGCGACTGCCGTCAATCGGTGCCGTCAAACGGCCCCGGACCATGATCGGTCCGGGGCCTTTTGGCTGGTGCCCCCGGCAGGATTCGAACCTGCGACACCCGCTTTAGGAGAGCGGTGCTCTATCCCCTGAGCTACGAAGGCCGGGGCCCGTGGGTGCCGGGAAGAGCCGTGGGGATCTTCGGCGGCGAAACGGGGCCCGTGGTCAGGCGGTGGGGTGGCGGTCTGCCCGGGATGCCCCGGGCGGGTACCGCCGGGATCACCGGCCGACCGACTGACAGCGTAGCGGATGCGGTGTGCCGGCACGGAGCGAGTTGCCCGCCGATGTCCGGAGGCGGTGCCCCCGCTGCGCAGAAGCTGGCCGAAGATTGCCGGGACTCGGCAGTGATGCATGACACAGGGATGTGAAAAAATCGTCGTATGGGCAGCCGTTCGGCGACTGGGACGGGGTGACGACGGACATGGGCTGGTTTCTCGGTCTCGGTATCGCCGGTCTGGTGGTGCTTCTGCTGTCGCTGGTCTTCGACGGGCTCCTGGAGGGCGCCTTCGACAGCCTGTCGGGGGGCCTGGACGGTTTTCTGTCACTGCCCGTGATCGCCGGCTTCGTGTCCATGCTGGGTTTCGCCGGGGCGATCGTGCTCGGGGCGACCGGCCTCGGTGCGGGGGCGGCCACCGCGGTGGGCGTGGCCGCCGGTGCCGGAGCGGGGTGGCTGACCTGGCGGCTCAGCCGCGCGCTGATGCGCGACGGCGACGCCGGGACGCCGCGCGGGACCGACTTGGTCGGCAGCGCCGGCACCGTGGTCACCGGGATTCCCGCCGACGGGTACGGCGAGGTGCTGGTCCATCTCGCCGGCCAGCCCGTGAAGCTCTCGGCGCGCAGCTCCACGCCGGTCGCCCGTGGCAGCGAGGTGTGGGTGGAGGCCGTGCTCACCGCCACGTCCGTCTCCGTCCGCGCCGTGGAGCGGTGAGACCAGGCCCGCCCCGCTTCCGATCTGCACTCTCCGTCAGCACCGATAGGGGAATCGCATGAGCCCGGTACTCATCGCAGTGGTGGGAGTCGTCGTACTCCTGGTCCTGCTCGCCCTCGTCGTCATCACGCGTTACAAGGTCGCCGGCCCGAGCGAGGCGTTCATCGTCACCGGGCGGCGCGGGAAGACCTCGACCGATCCGCAGACGGGACGGGTGTTCACCGACAACAGCGGCCAGAAGGTCGTGGTCGGCGGCGGGGTCTTCGTCGTCCCGTTCGTCCAGCAGCGGTTCTCCCTGGACCTGTCCAGCCGGCACATCCCGGTCGCCGTGCGCGGTGCCGTGACGCTGCGGGGGGTCAAGGCCCATCTCGAAGGCGTGGCCATCGTCAAGGTGGGCGGCACGGAGGACTCGATCCGCGCCGCGGCGCAGCGCTTCCTGATGCAGCAGAACGGCATCGTCGGGTTCACCCAGGAGGTGCTGTCCGGTGCGCTGCGCTCCATCGTGGGCCGGATGTCGGTGGAGGACATCATCCGCGACCGGGCCGCGTTCGCCGGGCAGGTCGCAGAGGAGGCCGAGGCGAGCCTGTCGGGGCAGGGCCTCGTGCTGGACGCCTTCCAGATCCAGGACATCACCACGGAGGGCTCCTACCTGGAGGATCTGGGCCGTCCCGAGGCCGCCCGGGCCCGGCAGGAGGCGGACATCGCCGAGGCCGTCGCGCGCCGCGCGTCGGAGCAGGCGCGGCTGAAGGCCGAGGAGGAGATCGCGATCGCCGAGCGGACCTTCGCCCTGAAGCAGGCGGAGATCAAGGCGGAGACGGACGAGGCGGCGGCCCGGGCCGCCGCGGCCGGGCCGCTCGCCGAGGCGGACCGCCGCCAGGAGATCCTCAGCCAGCAGGAGAAGGTGGCGGTACGGCAGGCCGCCCTGACCGACCGCGAGCTCGACACCAAGATCCGCAAGCCCGCGGACGCCGCCCGCTACCAGGCGGAGCAGGAGGCGGAGGCGCGCAGGGTCGCGCAGGTCAAGGAGGCCGAGGCGGACGCCCAGCGTTCCCGGTTGACGGGTGAGGGCGAGAAGGACCACCGTGCCGCGCTCGCCGACGCCGTGCGCATCGAGGGCGAGGCGCACGCCGCCGCGATCGCCGCACGGGGATCGGCCGAGGCCGAGGCCATGCGCAAGAAGGCGGACGCCTTCGCCCAGTACGGCGACGCCGCCGTGCTGCAGATGCTGGTGGAGGTGCTTCCGCAGGTGGTCGCCAAGGCGGCGGAGCCGCTGACGGCCGTGGACAAGATGACGGTGATCTCCACCGACGGCGCGGGCAAGCTGCCGCGCGCCGTGGCCGACAACGTCGCCCAGGGCCTGGAGCTGCTGGGCTCCACCACCGGTGTGGACCTGGCGGAACTCCTTCAGGGCATCACCCGCAGGGCATCGGAGCACCCCTCCCCGGCGGGCGGGCCGACCGCAGCGGCGGGTGGTGCGCCGGAGGCGGACGGCGTGATCGAGGTCCGGGACGACACCTCCTCCTGACACGGGGCCGCCACCGCGAGCGGTGGCGCCGGGCGGGCCGTCCGGGGCGGTCCGCCCGGCGCGGCGGTGTGGAGGGGCGTGCGGGGGAGGGCGCCGCGGTGCCGGGGCAAGCGGTGGCGGGGGATGCGGTGCCGGGGCGTGTCAGTGGCATGGGCATGCTGAATGCCTGGGTCCCGGCCCGGGCGAGCGCCCCCCGCCCCGCGAGCATGCGTCCCGCGGCGGCCTCCCTCCGGCGCGGGGGTGACCGGGCCGCCGCTCCTGTGAAACGATCATGCGCGCCGTGGCCGGTGGCCCCGGCCGCGGCGCGACCCGGCACCCCGTCGACCCGAGCCGGTCCCGGTGCGCCCTCGCGAGTCCGGCACCACGCACCACCGGCACCACCACGCACCACGGACCACGCACCACGGGACGCGGGCCACCGGGCGCGAACCCGGTCCGCGTGCCCGCAGTACCCGCACGGTGGCGCCGGTGACGGCCCCGTCGCCGCCCACCGACCGGCCGTCGTGACACCGCCCCAGGGGGAGCAGGCATGATCAGATCCGCACGCCCGCAGCCGCACGCGGACGGAGTCCCGGTCGAGCACATGATCGTCTGCGGCGACGACGGCCTCGCGCACCGGCTCGCCGACGAACTGCGCGACGTGTACCAGGAGTCCGTCACCCTGGTCGTCCCCGAACCGCGCAGCGTCGGCGGGCTCGGACCGGACCCGTCCGGGACGCGCCGCTCGGCGCGGCTGCTGGGGCGCTTCGGGGCGGCCGTCACGCGGTCCGCATCCGATCCGCGGGTGGTCGTCGGCCCGGCCGCGCCCCCGGACGGCGACGCCGTCCCGGACACCATCGGCCGCGGGCTGGTGCCTCCCGTGCGCGAACTGACCGCCGCCGACCCCTCCGAGGCGGTGCTCCACGAGGCGGGCGTGGACGCCGCCGCCGCGCTCGCCCTCGTCTACGAGGACGACGAGACCAACATCCGTGCCGCGCTCGCCGCCCGGCGGCTCAATCCCGGTCTGCGGCTGGTGGTCCGGCTCTACAACCGCAAGCTCGGCCAGCATCTGGAGGAGCTGCTCGACCAGGCCGCCCTCGTCGCCCGCCCGGGCATGGACCCGGCCTCGCTCGACGCGTCCACGACCGTGCTTTCCGACGCGGACACGACCGCTCCCTCGCTCGCGGCCACCGCCGTCACGGGCACCGGCAAGGTGGTCCGGGCGGACGGTCTGCTGCTGCGCGCCGTGGAGCGTCCCCCGGCCGGGGACGGAGAGCCGCCCGCGGACCGGGGCATCGCCACGCTCGCCCTGCTCTCGTCCACCACCACCGACCCGGCGGGCGAGGAGGGCTCGGACCGCAGCGGCGGCCGGGCGCCCGACCTGCTCCCCGACGAGGAGACCGTGCGCGCCTCCCAGGGGCGCGGCACGGTGGTGCTGGAGACCGTCACGCGCCAGGACCCGGTGCGCCCGCCGCGGCGCAGGGCGGGCCGCTGGGCACCGCTGAGCGCCTTCTTCTCCGCCCGTCTGCGCTGGGCGCTGGCGGGGGTGCTGACCGCGGTGGTGGTGCTCACGCTGGTGGCCTGGGCGCTCGACGACGAGCCGCTGGTCCACGCCGTCTATCTGACGCTGCTGGACCTGATCGCGATCGGGGACCCGGCGCACGGCGAGGACGTCACCCGGCAGCTGCTCCAACTCCTCACCAGCCTGGTCGGGTTGGCGCTGCTACCGCTGCTGGTGGCGGGCGTCCTGGAGGCGCTGGGCACCTTCCGCGGCGCGAACGCCACCCTGCGTCCCCTGCGGGGGCTGTCCGGGCACGTAGTCCTGCTGGGACTGGGCAAGATCGGCACCAGGGTCCTCGCCAGTCTGCGGGAGCTGGGCATCCCGGTGGTGTGCATCGAGGAGGACCCGGAGGCGCGGGGCATCCCGCTGGCCCGCAGCCTGCGGGTCCCGGTGGTCATGGGCGACGTCACCCAGGAGGGGGTCCTGGAGACCGCCAAGGTGCACCGGGCGCGCGCCCTGCTCGCGCTCACCAGCGAGGACACCACCAACCTGGAGGCGGCCCTGTACGCCCGGTCCGTCAAGCCCGACCTGCGGGTCGCCCTGCGGCTCTACGACGACGACTTCGCCACGGCCGTCTACCGGACCCTGCGGGCCGCCCACCCGGAGGCGCTGACCCGCAGCAGGAGCGTGTCCCACCTCGCCGCGCCGGCGTTCGCCGGGGCGATGATGGGGCGCCAGATCCTGGGCGCGATCCCGGTGGAGCGACGGGTGCTGCTCTTCGCGGCGGTGCCCGTGGCGGGCAATCCGCAGTTCGAGGGCCGCACCGTCGGCGAGGCCTTCCGGCCCGGCGTCTGGCGCGTCCTGGCCCTGGACACGGCCGACCCGGGCGCCCGCCGCCCCGACCTGGCGACGGCGCGCCGCGCGGGCGACGGGCCCCGCCTGCTGTGGGACCTCCACCCGGGTCAGGTGCTGCGGCCCGAGGACCGCGTCGTCATCGCGGCCACCCGGCGCGGGGTGGCCGAGCTGCTGGGGCGCCGCACCCGCACCCGGACGCACCTCTGACCGAGCGGTGCCGTACCGCGGGAGCCCCTGGTCGCGGGCGGTCGCACCGTCCGGGGCCGGGCCCGCGCGGCCACCGGTCCGCGCTGGCCGGGGACCGCCTTGACCGGTGCCGGGGCCGCGCATAGCGTCGCCGAGTACCGAGTACCGAGCGAGTGCGGGGAGAGACGGCCGATGGCCCGTGCCGAGAGCGCCGAGCAGGTGGCCGCCCGGCTCACCGCCCCCGGCGCGCCCTTCGCCGTCGTACGGGCCGAGGACGGCACCCCCTGCTACGCCTCGGGGCCGCGGACCCTGCGGGAGTTCGCGGAGACCACCTGGGCCTACGCGGACCGGCCGTTCCTGATCTCGGAGAGCGGCACCCTCGGCTACGGGGACTTCTTCGCCGCGGCGAGCGCCCTCGCGCGCCGGTTCGCGGACGACTACGGGCTGGCCCCGGGCGACCGGGCCGCGATCGTGATGCGCAACCACCCGGAGTGGCAGGTCGCCTTCTGGGCCGCCCAGCTCGCCGGACTGGTCGCCGTGCCGCTCAACGCCTGGTGGACACCGACCGAGCTGGCGTACGCGCTGGACGACTGCACACCGCGCGTCCTGCTCGTCGACGGCGAGCGGCTGCCCGCGGTGGAGTCCTGGCGGAAGCGCAGCGGTGCCCGCTGCCTCGTCGTCCACGCCTCCGCCGACGCGCTGCCGGAGGGGGTGGAGCGCTACGAGGACCTCGGCGCGCCCGATCCGTCCGCGGCGCCCCCGGACGTGGACGTACCGCCCGAGGCGGACGCCACGATCTTCTACACCTCGGGGACCACGGGCCGTCCCAGGGGCGCGGTGGCGACCCACCTCGCCCAGGCGGGGGCCGCCGTGCACCCCCGCTTCCACGCGGCCGCCTCCGCCCTCGGCCGGGGCCTGCTCCCGGGGCAGGGCGCCGACCCGGTCGCGCTGATGACCTTCCCGTTCTTCCATGTGGCCGCCTTCACCACGGTCTACGCCATGATGGGCACCGGCGGTGCGGTGGTGCTGATGCGCAAGTGGGACGCCGAGGGCGCGCTCGAACTCATCGCCCGGCACCGGGTCACCCACTACTCGGGGGTGCCGACGACCGCCGTGCAGCTGCTGGAGGCCGCCGAGCGGACGGGCGCGGACCTCGCGACGGTCACCAACCTCGGCACCGGCGGCGCCCCGCCCCCGCCCGGCCTGGTCGCCCGGCTCACCGCGGCGTACGGCCGCCGGATCGAACCGCGCAACGGGTACGGGCTCACCGAGACCAGCGGAGGCGTGCTCGCCGCCTTCGGCGACGCCTACCGGGAGGACCCCGCCTGCGTGGGCCTGCCCGCCCCGGCGATCGACGTGCGCATCGCCGGGCCGGGAGGAGCGGCGGTGCCCGCGGGGCAGGCGGGCGAGCTGTGGCTGCGGGGGCAGGGGGTCGTCCGCGGGTACTGGCACGACGAGCGGGCGACCGCCGAGGCCTTCCGCGAGGGCTGGTTCATGACGGGGGACGTCGCGGTGCTCACCGAGGGGGGCGTGCGGATCGTCGACCGGGTCAAGGACGTGATCCTGCGCGGGGGCGAGAACGTGTACTGCGGGGAGGTCGAGCGGGAACTGCTCGGGCACCCGGACGTCGCCGAGTGCGCCGTGCTCGGTGTGCCGCACGCGCACCTGGGCGAGGAGGTCGCGGCCGTCGTCCGGCTGCGACCCGGCGCGACCGCCGGGCCCGCGGAGCTGAGGCGGCACGCGGCCCGCGCCCTCGCCGCCTACAAGGTGCCGGCCCGGGTGGTGCTGGCGGACGGGCCGCTGCCGCGCAACGCGACCGGCAAGGTCCTCAAGCGGAGGCTGCGCGGGGAGCTGCACCCGGAGGGGCCCCGGCCCGGTGCGCCCGGTGCGGATGCCGGGGAGGGCGGTCCCGGCGGGGCGGACGTCACGAGCGGGTGACCCGCACCCGGTAGGCGTCCCCGTCCTCCTCCGCGACGACGGAGATGGACAGGCCGTGCCTCCTGTCGCCGAAGCTCTGGCCCGGGCGGTAGGTGGCGTCGGACAACTCGGCGTGCACATTGGGGCTGCGGGTGCAGCCGCCGCTGCCGCGCGCGCTGTCCGCGACCGCGATGGGCCCCTGCCCGGTGTCGACGCCGGAGGCGACCCGGTAGATCAGCACGCCGGGACGGCACACGGCCTCGTCGTTGCCCGCGCGCGTGCGGACCTCGATCGCGTAGCCGGAGTCCTCGGTCAGCGGGACGATCGCGAGCTTGGGGCCGCCCGGTTCGGCGAGCGGGGTGAGCAGGTACTCGACGGTGCCCGGTGCGGAAGCGCAGCGGACCTGCTCGTTGTCCAGCCAGCCCAGCTTCCACTTGTGCCAGCCCAGGAAGTCGTTGTTGGCGCCCCAGTCCTCCGACATGATGTCCCAGTGGCCGACGGCGCCGCCGCCCTCCGCCGTGTAGAGGTCGGGAAGGCCGAAGACATGGCCGTTCTCGTGCGGCAGCACTCGGTAGCCGGTCTCCTCGTAGGAGCCCGAGCCGTCGTCCTGGCGGCTGTAGACGAACGAGGTGTTGGCCAGCGGCACCCCGTCCGCGTGCGGTGCCTCGTCGTTGCCGGAGAAGGTCACGGACAGCACGGTGTCCAGGGCCGACGGGCCCGCGTTGGGGGTGACGAGCACGTTGACGAGGTCGTAGGCGGCGAAGTCCACCACCGGGTCGGCGACCTCGACCAGGTCCTCGACGAGCTCCCGGTAGCCCGGCTCGTAGGGGGATCCGCGTTCTATCCCGTACGCGGTGAAGGGCTTCGGCATCCGCAGCCACTCGTCCACCGGGGCGTGCGGGCGGTAGTCCAGCCGTCCGTAGGAGCTGGTGGTGAACCACTCGGAGGTCTGGGGAAAGAACTCGGCGAGCCGGTCGAGCGCCGGGCCCTCGCCCTCGGCGTCGGGAAAGTCGATCATCAGGTTGAGCGCGCTGACCTCGCCGGTGGAAGGGGTGTAGCCGGGCGGGGTGGGCATCCCCTCCGACATCTGGACCCCGAGCACCGCCGGAAGACGGCAGGGACCGAGCCCCGGTGCGTCGGGGGCGGCCACCGGCCCCGAGGCGGGGGAGGGGGCGGGCAGGGTGGCGCTCGCCGTCGTGAGCGCCGCGAGCCCGAACGCGGCGGTCGCGGCGGCCGCGCCGAAGCGTCTGCTCCGCAGGGACCTGCGGCCGCTCCCCGCGCGTATCCGCTGGTGAGGCTGCTGCATGCGCGCACCTTCGGCTCCGCGGCAGCAGGCCGGCCCTCGCTGCGCTCTGCGGTCAGCCTGCGCTCGGCGGGGTGCGGGCCGCTCGCCGGAATGGGCTGTTCGAGGGGTCTTTCCGCAGGTGGGATTGGTCGGCCGCCGAGGCGGTGCGCCGGGTGACACAGGTCACACCGCGGGCGGGAAATATCCGGGGACCCATTCCCCGTTTGGCATGGTGCCCGCCGAAACGGGGAGGGCATCCCCGCTTCGTCGAGGGCGCCCCTCCCGGGCAGGCCGCGCCCGGCTCCCGGGCGGCGACCGAGGCAGTACCGCACCGAACCGCACACGATGGACCCGTGAACCGGCCGAGGGCCGCAGGACGGGGCGCCCGCGCCCCGACCGGGTCGGCAGCCCGACCGGAAGGACAGTGAGAACATGAGCGCCGCAGCCGCCGAGGCGTCCCGCAGCACCCGCACCCCGCGCCCGAGGGCTGACGCCCTGCGCAACCGCGAGCGGATCGTCTCGGCCGCCCGGGAGATGTTCGTCGAGCACGGGCCCCAGGTCCCGCTCGACGAGATCGCCCGGCGCGCCGGCGTCGGCAACGCCACGCTCTACCGCCACTTCCCCGAGCGGAGCGACCTCGTGCGCGAGGTCGTCGTCTCGGTGATGTCCCGCACCACCGAGCAGGCCGGATCCGCGGCCGCCTCGGAGGCGGACCCCTTCGCCGCCCTGCGGCGCTTCGTGCACGCCGCCGCCGACGAGCGCATCGGCGCCCTGTGCCCGATGCTCTCCGGCGCCTTCGACGCCGACCACCCGGATCTGCATGCCGGGCGCGGGGAGCTGGAGGCCGCCGTGCAGGGGCTGGTGGAGCGGGCGCAGCAGGCCGGCAGGATGCGGTCCGACGTCGCGGTCGGCGACCTGATGGTGGCGCTCTCGCAGCTCACCCGCCCGCTGCCCGGTACCGCCTGCCCGAACATGGACCGCTTCGTCCACCGCCATCTGCAGCTCTTCGTGGACGGGCTGGAGGCACCGGCCCGCTCCGAGCTCCCGGGGTCCGCCGCGACCCTCGGCGACCTGCGGAGCGAGCCGTGAGCGACCGCCCGGGCCGCCGCGGGCCGGACCGTACGGGACCCGGCCGCCGGCTTCCGGCCGTGCGCGCTCTCCCGACCGCCCCGCCCCGGCCCGGGGCGCCCCGCGCCGTGGCCTGACGCCCGCCGGACCACCCGGCACCCGCCCCGCCCGCTCCCGCTCCCGCTCCCGTTCCTGTTCCCCTTCCCGCTCCCGCTTTCGTCTCCCGTTTTTCTCCCGAGTGACCTTTCACGTTCCCTAGGTGGCCAGATCATGCCGAAAAGCCCTGATACATCCCTCCCCGACCCGAGCCGTTGGAGGGCTCTGGTGTTCATCGCCCTGGCCCAGCTGATGGTGGTGCTGGACGCGACGATCGTGAACATCGCCCTCCCCACCGCCCAGCAGGACCTGGGGATCTCCGACGGCAACCGGCAGTGGGTCATCACCGCCTACGCGCTGGCCTTCGGCGGGCTGCTGCTCTTCGGCGGCCGGATCGCCGACCTGTGGGGGCGCAAGCGCACCTTCGTGGTGGGCCTGCTCGGCTTCGCCGCGGCCTCCGCGCTCGGCGGCGCGGCGACGGGCCAGGCGATGATGCTCGGTGCCCGCGCCCTGCAGGGCGTGTTCGGCGCACTGCTGGCGCCCGCCGCGCTGTCGCTGCTGGCCGTCATGTTCACCGACGCCAAGGAGCGGGCCAAGGCCTTCGGCATCTACGGCGCCATCGCGGGCGGCGGCGGAGCCGTCGGCCTGATCCTCGGCGGCGTCCTCACCGAGTACCTCGACTGGCGCTGGACCTTCTTCGTGAACATCCCCTTCGCGATCGCCGCCGCCGCCGGTGCGTACTTCGTGATCCGTGAGCCCGCGGGCGCGCGGAACCGCTCCCCGCTCGACATCCCGGGCGTGGTCCTGTCCACGCTGGGTCTGGTCGCGCTGGTCTACGGCTTCACCCGCGCCGAGTCCGCGGGCTGGTCGGACGGTCTGACGGTGGGCATGTTCGTCGCCTCGGCCGTCCTGCTGCTGGCGTTCGTGGCCACCGAGGCGAAGGTCTCCTCGCCGCTGCTGCCGCTGCGCGTGCTGACCGAGCGCAACCGCGGTGGGGTCTACCTCTCGCTGGGCCTGGCGGTGATCGCCATGTTCGGGCTGTTCCTCTTCCTGACCTTCTACCTCCAGGTCGTGAAGGACTACTCGCCGGTCATGACCGGATTCGCCTTCCTGCCGATGATCGCGGGCATGATCACGGGCTCGACGCAGATCGGTGCCCGGCTGATGACCCGGGTCGCACCCCGCCTGCTGATGGCCCCCGGCTTCACCGTCGCCGCGCTCGGCATGCTGATGCTCACCCAGCTGGACGTGGACAGCTCCTACGCGGGGCTCATCCTCCCCGCGCAGCTGCTCCTCGGCCTGGGCATGGGTACCGCCTTCATGCCGGCGATGTCGTTGGCGACGCACGGGGTCGACCCGGCCGACGCCGGTGTGGCCTCGGCCATGGTCAACACCTCGCAGCAGGTGGGCGGAGCGATCGGCACGGCGCTGCTGAACACGATCGCCGCCTCCGCCACCACCTCCTACATCGCCTCGCACGCCGCCGCCGCGAGCGACGCCCGGCTGCTCCAGCTCCAGGGCATGGTCCACGGATTCTCGTCCGCCATCTGGTGGGCGGTCGGCATCCTGGTCCTCGCGGCTGCGATCGCCGGGACGCTCGTCAACACCGGTCGCCCCGGGGCGGGCCGGACCGTCGCCGGCGGCGGAGCCGGCGACGGCGCCGGGGACGAGGTGCCGGTTCCGGTCGTCGCGCACTGAGCGGGGCGGCCCGAACACCCTCACACCGCCGAGGGCCCGGTCCGGAGGGGCATGCGCTCCTTCGGGTCCGGGCCCTCGGCCGTCCTGCGGCCCTTCCTCGGCCAGCCTCCGCGCCCGCCCCGGCCCGCGTCCGGCCCCGCCCGCCTCCACGTCCGGCGGGGCGACCCGGTGCGGGGGAGGGGCGGCGGAGTCGCGCGGGGCGTCCGGCGTGCGGCGGCGGTGGAGTGGCCGACGGGGGTGAATCCCCGGCCGCGCAGTGGGCAGCCTCAGCAACCAGAGGGCGGCGGGAGCCGTCTTCAGGGGAGAGGGGCGCCCGCGGACGATGTGGTCCGGGGCTCGATGCGGCCCCCGTGACGGCGCCGGAGGTGTGACGGCGGTCTCACCCGGCGTGGCGGCCGGTGCGGTGCCGGGAGCCGCCGATCGGCGCCCGTGAGGGGCTGACCTGCACGTCCGCGGCCCGGTGCGATATCGGGCGCGCCCGATCGGGCGCACAGGGTACTGCATGATCGCGGAAATCCATGTACCGCATGGGAATTCTGTCCTGATTCCAGTCGTTGTTTCCATCGGATGCAGGGCACCCGGGAGGGTGTCGCGACCTACTCAGCAAGGGAGCTCGCATGGCAACCCGTGCCGTCGCCCGTCGGCAGTCCGAGTCCGCAGGGACCGACCGGGCAGGCAGCGCTCGCGCCGTGAGCGGGGAGATCGCCGACCGCGACCTGGTCGGCATGTACCTCGACGAGATCGCGCGCACGCCGCTGCTCGACGCAGCCAAGGAGGTCGAGCTGTCCCAGACCATCGAGGCGGGCGTCTACGCCCGCCAGATCCTCGACGGCGAGGCCGAGACCGCGAGTGAGGCGTCCAGGGAGGAGCTGGAGGCGCTCGCGGAGGCCGGTGAGCGGGCCAAGGACGTCTTCATCCGGTCCAATCTCCGCCTGGTGGTCGCCGTCGCCCGGCGCTACCCGCGCAGCGGGCTGCCGCTGCTCGACCTGATCCAGGAGGGGAACGCGGGCCTGGTGCGCGCCGTGGAGAAGTTCGACTACGCCAAGGGCTTCAAGTTCTCCACCTATGCCACGTGGTGGATCCGCCAGGCGATCACCCGGTCGATAGCGGACCAGTCCCGCACGATCCGCCTCCCCGTCCACCTGGTCGAGGAGCTGGGCCGCATCCGGCGCGTACAGCGCGAGTTCAACCGTGAGCACGGCAGGGAGCCGGAGGCGGCGGAGATGGCCGAGGAGCTGGGGTCCACCCCCGAGCGCGTCACCGACGTCCTCGACTGGGCCCGCGACCCGGTCAGCCTCAACATGTCCGTGGACGACGCGGGCGAGACCCAGTTCGGCGACCTGCTGGAGGACACCTCCGCCGTCTCGCCGGAGCAGTCGGTGCTCACCCTGCTGCGCAGCGAGGAACTCGACGACCTGATCGACAAGCTGGACCACCGCACGGCCTCCATCATCCGGATGCGGTACGGCATCGAGGACGGACGGGAGCGCACGCTCACCGAGGTCGGCAAGGAGCACGGCCTCACCCGCGAGAGGATCCGCCAGATCGAGAAGCACGCCCTGCTGGAACTGAAGAAGATGGCCCGGGACACAGGGTTCGACGCCGCGGCCTGACCTCGCGGCCGGGTGCCGTGCCCACGGCGCCGGGCGGTCCCCGGGGCACCGGCGCCCCGCCTCTCCCGGCCCGTGTCCCCCGAGCGGTCCCGCCTTCCGCGAGCGTCCCCGCCCCCCCCCGAGCGGCCCGTCCGGCGCGGGCAGCGGTCCGCGTCTCCTGCGCCGGCGGGGGGCGCGGTGCGCCGGAAGACGGCCCGGCAGCGGGCGGCGCGGACCGCCTCCCGGCGGACCCGGCGTCAGCCGCCCCCGGAAGCGGCCCGCGACAGGCGCGCGGACATCTCCCTCATGTGCGCGGTCAGCTCCGGTGGGCCGTGGACGGTGAACTCGCAGTCCACCAGGGCGAGCCGCAGGGCCAGCCACTCCACGGTGTCCGTCGAGCGGCAGCGCAGACGGCACCGGTCACCGCCGAGGGCCGTAAGGGGGCCCAGGTGCCCGGGGAGCCGGGACGCCACCCGGGACGCCGGGGCGTCGAAGACGACGTCCAGCTCCCGTTCCCGATGCCTGCGCGACATGGTGTGGTTCAGCAGTTCCACCGCATCGCCCACCGGAGCGTCCCGCGGGGTGAAGCGCGCCCCCGTGGCGAACGGTTCCGTCACCCGGTCCACCCGGAAGGTGCGCCACGCCTCCCGCTGGAGGTCGTAGGCGACCAGGTACCAGCGGTGTCCCGTGGACACCAGGCGATACGGCTCCACCTGCCGGCGCGTCTGCGCCCCGTCCCCCGCCCGGTAGGCGAAGCGCAGCCGCTCGCGATTCGTGACCGCGCCTGCCGTCACCGTCAGGGTGCTGGGGTCGATCCGCGGGCCGTCGCCTCGGGTGAGCGCCAGGGTCGCCTCCTGGAGCACGCTCACCCGGTGCCGCAGCCGGGAGGGCAGCACCTGCTCCAGCTTGGCCAGCGCGCGGACCGCCGCCTCCTCGATTCCCTCGATGGCGTGGCCCGCCCCGGCGCGCAGGCCCACGGCGATGGCCACCGCCTCCTCGTCGTCCAGGAGGAGGGGCGGCATCGCCGCGCCGGCGACCAGCCGGTAGCCGCCCTCGGCGCCCTTGCTCGCCTCCACCGGGTAGCCGAGCGCGCGCAGGCGGTCGATGTCCCGGCGGATGGTGCGCGGGCTGACCGCCAGCCGTTCGGCGAGCTCGCTGCCGGGCCACTCGCGGGGCGTCTGGAGCAGTGAGAGCAGGTGCAGGAGCCGAGCCGGTGTGTCCGCCATGCGCTCCAGGATGCGGCACAACTAGGACATGATCAGACCTACACGGCCAGGAGACTTCCGGCATGAGTTCACAGCAGCCCGCCGTCACGGGGACGGCATCGGACCGCCGGAGATGGATCGCGCTCGCCATCGTCATGACCGCCGCGTTCATGGACCTGGTCGACGCCACCATCGTCAACATCGCCATTCCGAGCATCGAGCGGGACCTGGGGGCCTCGTTCGGCGCGATCCAGTGGATCACCGCCGGATACGCCCTCGCCTTCGCCGCCGGCCTGATCACCGGTGGGCGCCTCGGTGACATCTACGGGCGCAAGCGGCTGTTCCTGATCGGCATCACCGTGTTCACCCTGTCGTCCGCACTCTGCGGGCTCGCCCCGGACTCCGGGACGCTGGTCGCCGCGCGGCTGATACAGGGCGTCTCGGCCGCACTGATGGTGCCGCAGGTGCTCGCCATCGTCCATGTCACCTTCCCGGCGCACGAACGCGGCAAGGTCTTCGGCCTGTTCGGTGCCGTCGTCGGTCTCGGGGCGGTCTCGGGACCGCTGCTGGGCGCCCTGCTGACGCAGTGGGACCTCTTCGGTCTCGGCTGGCGGCCGATCTTCCTGATCAACCTGCCCGTCGGTGTCGCGGGCATCGTTCTGGGACGCCGCTTCATCAGCGAGTCCCGGGCGCCGAAGGCCCTGCGGCTCGACCTCGTCGGCGTCGCCCTCGTGACGCTCGCGCTGCTGATGCTCATCTACCCCCTCACCCGGGGCCGGGAGCTGGACTGGCCGCTCTGGGGGCATCTCTGCATGGCGGGCAGCGTGCCGGTGTTCGCACTGTTCGCCGTCTACGAGCGGTACAAGGCCCGCAGGGACGGCTCCCCGCTGGTCGAGCTGTCGCTGTTCCGGGTGAAGAGCTTCGCCGCCGGTATCGCCGTGCAGCTGACCTTCGGCGTGGCCCTGGGCATCTACTTCCTGGTCTGGACGCTGTACATGCAGTACGGGCTGGGGTGGACACCGTTGCGGGCGGGACTGACCGGGGTGCCGTTCTCCCTCGCGGTGTCGGTGGCGGCGGGTGTCTCGGTCCAGATGCTGGTGCCGCGCTACGGACGGAAGGTGCTCCAGGCGGGAGCCCTGACGATGGCCGTGGGAGTGCTGCTCTACCTCTGGGAGGCCGACCGCTACGGCATGGCCGTCCAGTCCTGGCAGATGGCGCTGCCTCTGGTCGTGATGGGCACCGGCATGGGACTGATCGTCGCCCCGCTGACGGACGCGGTGCTCTCCGAAGTCCCCAGGGAGCATGCCGGGTCGGCGTCCGGTCTGGTCAACACGACCGCCCAGATGGGCAACGCGCTCGGACTCGGCCTGGTCTCGGTGGTCTTCTTCACAAGGGTCGACGAGCGGGCGGCGCCGTCGGGCTTGCGTGCCTCCTACCTGGAGGGCTTCCAGCACTCCCTGTGGTGGGTGGTCGCGGTGCTCGGTGTCATCTTCGTGGTGATGTTCGCGCTCCCGGCCCGGAACGGGCACCGCCCGGAGACAGAGGGCGCGAAGACGACCCCGGGAGCGGGTGCGGGCGCCGGGACGACGGGGGACGGGAGCCCGGCGCGCCCGGACGCGGCGGAGGACACCGCCGAACCGGAACCGACACTCGTCGGCTGACCGCTCCGGCCGCTGCCGACCGTCCCGCGGTGTGGCCCCCCCGCCCCGCCGGGCGGGCCCACCCCCCGGGGTGGCGTCCACCCCCGTGCGCAGGGGCCCCCGGCCGAGGCCGCCTCGGGGGCGGGCCCCCCCCCCCCCCCCCCGCCCCCGCCCCGCCCCGCCCCGCCCCCCCCCCCCCCCCCCCGGGGGGGGGGGCCCCCCCCCGCCCCGCGGGCCCCCCCCCACCGCCAGGGGTGGCGTCCTCCCCGGTGCGCAGGGGCCCACGGCCGAGTCGGCAGCACCGGGACGGTCACGCACGGGTCAGCGGACCCGTGCGCGCAGCTCCATCGCCTGCCGTGCCGCCCCCTCCCGCTCGTAGACCTCGCACATGTGGCGGCCGTCCGGCGTCGCCGTGTGCTCGATCTCCCAGAGGCTGGTCTCCGTGCCGTCCAGCAGCAGGAACGCATGCTCGTAGAGGGTGAACCCCGCGTCTTTGCCGCCCACGCGGTACTGGCGCCCGAAGACCTGGGTGATGTGGTGGGCGAAGGCGGACCGCAGGCGCCGAGCGGTCTGCTCACCGGGCCGGTCACGGTTCTCCGCGCGGCGCAGCACACGCCGGGCGTGATCCGCCGAATCATCGAGGACGTACACCGGAGGGAGAGGCTCCGGCGCTGGTGCCATCAGCGAGGCGAGGAGCTCCAACCCGGTGTCGAGGTCCGGGGAGAGACCGTCGTCGAAGGAGCCCGGCCTGTTCTCGGCGAAGCCCGGGAAGCCCGCCGGAAGCCGGGACGCGGCAAGGCGGGCCTCGGTCTCCTCCTCGTAGAGCTCGCGCTGCTCCGCCCCCTCCGCGCCGGGTGCGCCCGTGGTGTGCACGAGCTCCCAGAGGGTCAGCGGGCTGCCGTCGGCGAGGAGGTAGGTGTGGCGGTACAGCGAGCGGTGGAGCCGCGCCGTGTGGTGCGAGGAGTGCAGCGAACTGTCGTGGGCCAGGGCGGAATCGAGCCGCTCGACCGTCGCATCGGGCAGGTCGAAGGAGTTGAGCGCCCGGCCGAGGAGCCGTGCGATCTGTGTCCCGGTCGTCTCGTGCAGATCGATGGGATCGTTCAAGAGGGTCTCCAGGCCGTCGCCACACGTCACTTGCTGGTTGCTAAACGTAGCGCTTGGGTCGGACAGCGCGGTCAAGGTTCGGGTAAAACGACGGGCGGGTGGTGGTGAGTTCCCGGGCCTGGCCCGCCGAATGCCCCGGGCCCGCTGCCGCACGCCCCGCTCAGCCGCGACCGCCCCCCGTCCGCGGGTCGCGCCGCTCCGCCGTCCGGGGCAGCCGGCGGGCCCCGAGCGCCCGGCACGCCGGACGGGAGCGCGCCGGGCCGTGCGCCGCCCCCGACCGGGGCCGCGGAGGGCGGCCGGGCATCGTCAACCGTCGCGCAGCGACCCGTACAACTCGGTGTACGAGGGGAACCAGCCCCCCGGCCCGTCCACGGTCTCCGCGGCCCGCACCGCGCGGACGATCGCCTCCGTCACGGTGTCCGCCCCCGCGGCGAGGATGCCGTTCAGGGCCAGCGGGTCGGTGCGGTCCAGTGGTCTGTCACCCGTGGCCAGGGCGAACACGGTGTCGCCGTCGTGCAGCAGGTGCACGGGGCGCACCGCCCGGGCGATGCCGTCGTGCGAGGTGCCGGCGAGCTTGTGCGCCTGGGCCCGCGTCAGTTCGGCGTCGGTGGCGACGACGGCCAGGGTGGTGTTCAGGGGCGGGGGGCCTTGCCGCGCCTCCGCCTCGGCCAGCTTTTCCCGGGCCGCCGCGTGCACCGCCGCCGGGGGAATCACGGGACCGTCCAGGACGTAGTCGCCGTACAGCGCGCCCGTCCGCGGGTCGATGACCGAGCCCACCGCGTTGACCACCACCAGCGCGGCCACCGTGACGCCCGAGTCGAGGACCCGTGAGGCGGTGCCGACGCCTCCCTTGAGGGAGCCGGCCACCGCGCCCGTGCCCGCCCCGACCGCACCCTCCGCCACGGGAGCGCACTCGGCGCTGCGCGCAGCGGCCTCCACCGCCTCGCGGCCCGTGGCGGGCGTGGGCCTGGCGCGCCAGTCGCCCCCGCGGCCCAGGTCGAACACGCAGGCAGCCGGCACGACGGGGACGACCTGGGAGGGCTCCGGGCCGACCCGCACGCCGCGCCCGTGCTCCTCCAGCCAGGCCATCACCCCGGCTGCCGACTCCAGGCCGTAGGCACTGCCTCCCGTCAGGACGACCGCCTCCACGCGCTGCACCAGATTGCGCGGGTCCAGAGCATCCGTCTCCCGTGTGCCCGGTCCACCGCCGCGGATGTCCACGGCGGCGACCGCGCCGCCCTCGGGGGCGAGGACCACCGTGGTGCCGCTGAGAGCGCCACGACCGCCGACCCGGGCATGGCCGACCCTCAGCCCGCGCACCGCGGTCAGCCCTCGTGCCGCCTCCTCCCGCTCGCCGCTGTGCGGAGCGGAGACCGGACCCGTACCGTCGTCGACACCCATGACGCCCACGGTAGTTGACGGGCCTGCCACGCCCGGCTCGTCCGGACCCGCGTGCCGCCCGGCGGCTCGGGCGGGGTGGCAGTGGCGGGTGCGGACCCGCGGCCGGAGAGGCGGGGAAGGGCCCGTGGTCCGGTGGGCCCGCGGGGGAGGGCCGGGGAAGGGCCCGCGTTCCCGTGGTGGCGGGGTGTCGTGGCGGTGGGCCGGACGCCGCTGCCGCTCCGAGCCGCGCCCCGAGGGGTACGCCCGCTCCAAGGCGCCCGCCACGGCCGGTCCCGCCCGTACAACGCCAGGCGCCGACGGTGCCTCGCGCTGTAGGGGCATGATCGCGGGCGCGGAGCCGGGAGCAGGGCTGCGCGTCGGGCGGGCTCCGCCCACGGCTCCCGCGGTGTGGCCGATCCGACCGTGTACCGGCCGGTCCCGCGTGCCCGATCCGCCGTACCCTGGAGAGATGAGCACCGCCCCCGCCCCCGGATCGCGAGTTGCGAAGCAGCCGGGTCCCCAGAATCCCGCGCTTGTCTTCGACGATCCGCTCGACCAGCAGTCCGCGGACGATACGGACCGAGGGTGGGGTGAGCGGCCTCCTCCCGGGGGTGGCAGCGCCGCCGAGCTGGCGCGCTTCCTGGACGAGAAGCCACCGCACCACATCTGAGGCGTCCCCGCCCGGCCTCCGGGACCGGACAGGGGCCTCGCGCCCCGGGCGGGTGTCAGCCCCGGTTCTCGCCGGTGCCGGGCCCGGACGGCCCGTCGGCGCCGCCGGAGCGCTGCGCGACCAGCGCGTCCCTGATCTCCTTGAGCACCTCCAGCTCCGAGACCTCGATGACCTCCTGCGTACCTGCCTTCGCCTTGCGCTGCGCCTCGCGGCGGGCCAGGTACTTGGCCATCGGCAGGACCATCAGGAAGTAGACGACCGCTGCGGTGATCAGGAACTGGAGCGTGGCGCCGATGACCGAGCCCCAGGCGATCTCGATGCCGTCCACCTCGCCGTCGACGACCTCGCAGGTCCCCTTGATGCACGAGGTGTAGGAGTCGAGGTCCTGGGTGCCGAACGCTCCGACGAGCGGATTGATCACGCCCTTCACCACGGCGTTCACGATGTTGGTGAAGGCCGCACCGATCACGACGGCGACGGCGAGGTCGATCACGTTGCCGCGCATCAGGAAGGCCTTGAAGCCTGCGAGCAGACTCGGCTTGCTCTCGCTCACGAATGAGCCTCATTTCACAAGTGCGTTGGAGGGGGACCGGGGGGAAACCTACGGCAGCCCCGGCCCTCCCTGTCCAATCAGCCCATGCGATCGTGTGACCTGACGATACGTCAGTGCGAGGATTCCGCCTGCACGCTGTCAGCACACCGCCACCACCAGTGGTGCGGAGGCCCCGGCGCCTGCGAGGGCCTGCGCGACCTTCCTGGACACCGACAGGACCACCAGCGCGCCCTCGCCGGAGGAGCCCTCGCCCGCGAGTGCGGGCACCCGGTCCACCCGCACGCACGAGGCGACGACCTCGGCCCTCGCGTCCGGACCGCCGGAGGAGCCGGGGGCGGCGATCACATCGACGAGATCGCCGGGGCGCAGCAGCCGTACCGCCGCCGCGTCGGCGATCCTGACCGGTGCGGAGACGAGTTCCCCGCCGGGCTGCCGCCCCTCGGCGGGTGCCGCGGCCAGTGCCGCCGCGGCGGGGACGTCCCGGGCGAGCCGCCCACCCGGATCGTCCGCCCGCCCCACCGCGGAGGCCGCCAGCGCCGCGGCAGTGACGGCGAGGCCGGCCGCGGCGGCCCTGCGCTGCCTGCCCACCGCCCTGCGCAGCCGTCGTGCACCTGCCCGGACGCGTACGGGTGGGAACGGCGGTACGCCGCCGGGGCGGGGCACGGTCGTGGCGTGCGGTCCGCAGCCGGCAGGCGGGGCTGCCTCCGCCCGCTCCGCGGCCGCGGGCCGGCAGGGGGCACCGCCCGGACCCCGCCGGGCCGCAGCGGTGGCCCTCCTCGGGTCCGGGGGCCCGGACGGATCCGGCTCCTCTGCCGCCCGGCCCCCGGGGCGGGCGGCCAGCCCGGGCGGGGAGGGCGGCGGAGCCGGCACGGGCCGTGCACGGCCGGAGGCCGCGAGGGCTCCTGAGGTGCCGCCCGCGTCGCGGGGAACGGGGTCGGAGGCGTCGTGCGGAGGAACGGAGCTGTGCCGAGGGTGGACGGGGAACGCCATGGCGGACCGCCTTCGTGAACGCCGGACCGGGCCCGCTGCCCGTGTCCTGGTGCACCCACGATCGCGTCCTCCGCCCGGATCCGCCGGGGCCTGTGGACAGGCCTCGGACTGTGGACAACCCGGTCACCGCCACGGGTGACTACGGCAGGGCGAAGCCGGGGTCCATACCCGCCAGGGCGTCGCGGCAGAGGCAGTCGCGCTCCTCGTTCGCCGGGAGTTCGCCCACGGCGTCGAACAGCACGTCGCGCAGCCGGTCCACGTTCGAGGCGAACACCTTGAGGACCTCCTCGTGGGAGACCCCCTCGCCTGCCTCGGCACCCGCGTCCAGGTCCGTGACCAGGGTCAGGGACGTGTAGCAGAGCTCCAGTTCACGGGCGAGCATCGCCTCGGGGTGCCCGGTCATGCCGACCACCGACCAGCCCATCGCCGCGTGCCAGCGGGACTCCGCACGGGTGGAGAAGCGGGGGCCCTCCACCACGACGAGGGTTCCGCCGTCCACGGGTTCCCACAGCCGTCCCCGGGCCGCCGCCAGCGCGGCCTTGCGGCCCCTCGGGCAGTAGGGATCGGCGGGCGAGACGTGGACGACGTTCGGCAGTTCCCCCGACGGCAGGGGCAGTCCGTCGAAGTAGGTCTGCGCGCGCGACTTCGTGCGGTCGACGAACTGGTCGGGCACCAGCAGCGTGCCCGGCCCGTACTCCGGGCGCAGGCCGCCCACCGCACACGGCCCCAGCACCTGCCGCACTCCCACGGAGCGCAGTGCCCACAGGTTGGCGCGGTAGTTGATGCGGTGGGGCGGCAGATGGTGGCCGCGCCCGTGGCGCGGCAGGAACGCCACCTTCCGGCCGCCGATCTCGCCGAGGAAGAGGGAGTCGCTCGGAGGCCCGTAGGGGGTGTCGACCCGGACCTCGGTGACGTCGTCCAGGAAGGAGTAGAAGCCCGAGCCGCCGATCACCCCGATCTCCGCGCCGGGGGAGCGGTGGCCGGTGTCTGCGTTCGCGTTGGTCGCCATGGCACGAAACAGTATCCGGCGGTCCGGAAACGGCGGACCCCGCCGTGGCCGGGGCCGCGACGGGGGTGTGGAGAGTGCCGATGGCGCGGTGCGCCGCTGCCGGCCGCAGTACGCGGACTGCGGTGAAGCCCGCAGCTCGGCCCCGGCCCTCGGTGTGTCCGGCGCCTGGTGGGCGGTGCGGTCGGTCAGGCGGCGGAGCCGGCGGAACTCGCGCTCCCGGAGGCCGAGGAGGCGGAGGCGGCGGGAGCCGGTGTGGACGCCTTGGCCTCCGGCGTCTTGCTCTCGGCGGGCTTCGACGCCGCGGGAGAGCTGCTCGACGAGGCGCCACGGCTGTCGTTGCGGTAGAAGCCGGAGCCCTTGAAGACGATGCCGACCGCGGAGAACACCTTCTTGAGACGTCCGTCGCAGCTCGGGCACACGGTCAGGGCGTCGTCGGTGAACTTCTGCACCGCCTCGAGGCCCTCGCCGCATTCGGTGCACTGGTACTGGTAGGTCGGCACTGTCTTCCTCCTGGCACTCTCACTCGATGAGTGCTAACGACGGTCCATAGTGACGTATTCCGCGGAATCAGTCCACCGTCACCGCGGCTCGGTGACCGATGCCACGTGCCGCGACCCGTCCGCCGGCCGGGGGCGAGAGCCGGGAGCGCAGCGCCATCAGGGTCACCAGCGCGAGCGCGGTCCCGGCGAGCGGCACGACGAACCCGGCGCTCGATCCGTAGCCGTCGGCGAGCCGTCCGGCCGCCGTCACACCGGCGGCCTGGCCGAGGGCCACGGCCCCCGTCAGCCAGGTGAAGGCCTCGGTGCGCGCCGTCGCCGGGACCAGCGAGTCCACCAGGGTGTAGCCCGTGATCAGCGTCGGTGCGATGCACAGGCCGACCACCAGGCCGAGCGCCCCGAGCAGCGCCGCGGACTGGGCCGTCCACAGCAGCGAGGCGGCCGCCGTCAGCAGGGCGTAGCCGACGAGCAGGCGCCGCCGCGGCCCGACCTTCCACGCGATGGTGCCGATGGCGACGCCCGCCAGCATGTTCCCGGCGGCGAACAGGCCGTAGAGGAGGCCGTTCACACCCGGCTGCCCGATCTCCTCGCTGAAGGCGGTCAGGGACACCTGCATGCCGCCGAAGACGGAGCCGATGCCCAGGAACGCGACGGCGAGCACACGTACACCCGGCACCGACAGGGCGGAGGTCCGCCCGCGCCCCGTCCCGGCGGGGCGGCCGTGGGCGGGCTGGGTGCCGCGTCGGGCGGCGAACAGCAGACCGCCCACGAGGGTCAGGCCGGCCTCGGCGACGAGCCCGGCGGCCGGGTGGACGCCCGTGCACAGGGCGGTCGCCAGGACCGGCCCGACGACGAAGGTGAACTCGTCCGTCACGGACTCGAAGGCCGCGGCGGTCTGGAGCAGCGGGGAGCCCTGGAGGCGGGCGGCCCAGCGGGCACGCACCATCGGGCCCACCTGGGGAACCGACGCGCCGGTGGGGACGGCGGCCGCGAACAGGGCCCACAGGGGTGCGCCCGACAGGGCGAGCACCACCAGGGCGGATCCGGCGAGGGCGTGGACGATCACACCGGGCACGAGGACGGCCCGCTGGCCGAAGCGGTCCGCCAGCTTCCCGCTCTGGGGGGCGAACAGGGCCATCGAGACACCGGTGACCGCGGCGACGGCGCCGGCCTGGCCGTAGGAGCCGGTGGTGTCCTGGACCAGCAGCACGATGCCGATGGTCAGCATCGCGAAGGGCAGCCTGGCGGCGAACCCGGGGAGGAGGAACGTCCAGGCTCCGGGGGTGCGGAGGAGTTGCCCGTAGCCGGAGCGCTTGTCGGCGACCGTGGACGCCACGGCCCTAGCCTTTCTGCCGCCTGGTAGCGCTCACCGGGGTGCCGGGAGGTGCCGAGAGCTGTCCTCTTGCGCGGAACTGCGGTAGATACCGGGGCCCGCTGCGAGGGGACTCCGCGGCCGCCATACGGTCGCGCCAGCTCTGCGTCAGGCAGAGTTGGTCGATCAGTGTGCCTTCAGGGTACAGGGTTCTCGCCGTACCCACCTGGGAAACGGTGGAGATCAACCCTCCCGACCCTGTGATTTCCGCGGCATCGGCTCCCGGTTCGTGACTCTCGGTCGCCTCGTGCGGACCCCGGGTCGCGCGAGGCGGGCGACCCGGGCGGATGCGACCCCACAGGGCGGTACACCTAGCGCCCGGCGGTTCCCAGCCAGTAGGCGAGCTTCCCGCCCTGCGAGACCGCCCGCAGCCGCCGCTCGGCCTCGTCCCGCACCGGGTCGGTCGCCACGACCAGCAGTTCGTCGCCCTGCCGCAGCGCCGTCGTGGGGAGGGGGACGAAGCTCGCCCCGTCGCGTACGACGAGGGTGACCGCGGACCCCGGCGGCAGCCGCAGCTCCCCCACCTCGACGCCGTGCATCCTCGACTTCTCGGGGACCGACACCGAGAGCAGGTGCCCCCGCAGCCGCTCCAGCGGCGCCGACTCGACGCCGAGGTCCGCGGCCTCGGCCGGGTCGCCGAGGTGGAGGGCCCTCGCCAGCCAGGGCAGTGTCGGACCCTGGATCAGGGTGTAGACGACGACCAGCACGAAGACGATGTTGAAGATCCGGTGGCTGTCCGGGACGCCGGAGACCATGGGGATGGTGGCCAGGATGATGGGGACCGCGCCGCGGAGGCCGGCCCAGGACATCAGGGCCTGCTCCTGCCACGGCATCCGGAACGGCAGCAGGCTGACCAGCACGCTCAGCGGCCGCGCCACCACGGTGAGCACCAGGCCCACCACGACGGCCGGCCAGAAGTCGTCCACCAGCTCGTGCGGGGTGACGAGGAGCCCGAGCAGGACGAACATCCCGATCTGGGCGATCCAGCCGAGGCCCTCGGCGAAGCCGCGGTTGGCCGGGGCGTGGGGGAGCCGGGAGTTCCCCAGGACCACCGACGCCAGGTAGACCGCCAGGAAGCCACTGCCGTGGACCATGGCGCCGGCGGCGTAGGCGACCACGGCGATGGCCATCACGGCGATCGGGTACAGGCCGGAGGCGGGGAGTGCGACGCGGCGGAGCGCGTAGGCCCCCAGCCATCCGGTGGCGAGGCCGACCGCGGCACCGATCGCGAGTTCCAGGGCGATGTCCGCGAGGAGCAGGTACCAGGCGTCGACGGGGCCCGAGGTGGAGAACGCGACGACGAGGATGACGACGGGGGCGTCGTTGAAGCCCGACTCCGCCTCCAGGACGCCGGTCACCCGGGACGGCAGCGGCACCTTCCGCAGGACGGAGAAGACGGCCGCCGCGTCGGTCGAGGAGACCACCGCGCCGATGATCAGGGCCTGCTTCCACTCCAGGCCGACGAGGAGGTGGGCGGCTGTGGCCGTGACCGCCACGCTCACCGCGATGCCGACGGTCGCCAGGGCGGCCGCCGCGGGCAGTGCGGGCCTGATCTCCTTCCACTTCGTGCCCAGGCCGCCTTCGGCCAGGATCACCACCAGCGCGGCATAGCCGATCACCTGCGTCAGCTCGGCATCGTCGAACTGCAGGTCGAACAGGCCGTCCTGGCCCATGGCGACCCCGATCCCGAGGTACAGCAGCAGGCTGGGGAGCCCGCTTCGCGAGGAGATCCGCACCGCCACGACGGCGACGAGCAGGACGAGCGAGCAGACGAGCAGGAGCTCGTTGAGCTGGTGGACAGTCAGCGGCCGATCCTTCCCCTCGCGCCCGGTGCAGGGGGCGGTGGTACCGCCGGGCGCACTTCGTTACCTTACCTAATCTTTAACGCTTTCTTGACAGTAAGACGATCCGATCATCAGGGGACGAACGGTGCCGTGTGGATACCGCGTCCGGGCCGGTCGGGTGCTGCGCCTAGAGTTGCCTCAGCACTTCCAGGACCACCCTGCCCCTCGAAGGACAGCGATGCCCGCCAACACAACAGCCTCTTCCCCCAAGAAGAAGAAGGGGCGACGTGCCCGACTGCTCGTGCTCGTCCTGGTGCTGGCGCTCGTCGCGGGTGTCGGGTACGGCGCCTACTGGAGCGTCGGCACGGTCCGCGCCTCCTTCCCCCAGACCACCGGATCGCTGGAGGTCGAGGGCCTCGACGGCACGGTGGAGGTGAAGAGAGACGCCTACGGCATCCCGCAGATCTACGCCGACAGCGACGAGGACCTGTTCCGTGCCCAGGGGTTCGTCCAGGCCCAGGACCGCTTCTGGGAGATGGACGTCCGGCGCCATCTGACCGCGGGCCGGCTGTCCGAGATGTTCGGTTCGGCGCAGATCGAGACCGATGCCTTCCTGCGAACCCTGGGCTGGCGCGACGTCGCCCAGGAGGAGTACGACACCCGGCTCTCGCCCGAGACCAAGAAGTACCTCCAGGCCTACGCCGACGGCGTCAACGCCTATATCGAGGGCCGCTCCGCCGACGAGCTGTCCGTGGAGTACGCGGCGCTGTCCTTCGCCAACGACTACGCGCCGGAGCCGTGGACACCGGTGGACTCGGTCGCCTGGCTGAAGGCGATGGCCTGGGACCTGCGCGGCAACATGCAGGACGAGATCGACCGTTCGCTGCTGACGAGCCGCCTCGGCGCGGACCAGATCCGCGACCTGTACCCGGACTACCCGTACGACCGGAACAAGCCGATCGTCCAGGAGGGCGGGATCGACCCGGCAACCGGCGCCTACGACCCGGAGGCCGAGCCCTCGGCCGAGGGTGCGGGAAGCGGCGGCGGTTCGGGTGAGGGCGAGGGTGCGGGAGGCGGCGGCGGTTCGGGTGAGGCCGACGGCGCTCCGGGTACCGGCACCCCCGCGGGAGCGGCGGCGGGCTTCACCACCCAGCTCGGGGCCCTGGCGGACACCCTCGACGACATCCCGGCGCTCCTCGGCCCCAACGGCAGCGGCATCGGATCCAACTCCTGGGTCGTGAGCGGCAAGTACACGACCACCGGCAAGCCCCTGCTGGCCAACGACCCGCACCTCGCGCCGCAGCTTCCGTCGCTCTGGTACCAGATGGGCCTCCACTGCCGGGAGCTCTCCGCGGAGTGCACCTTCGACGTGGCCGGCTACAGCTTCTCCGGCATGCCCGGTGTCGTCATCGGCCACAACCAGGACATCGCCTGGGGCTTCACCAACCTCGGAGCGGACGTCACCGACCTCTACCTGGAGAAGCTCGACGGAGACAGCTACCTGGTGGGCGGCAAGGAGAAGGCGCTGACCGTCCGTGAGGAGGTCATCAAGGTCGCCGGAGGGGCGGACAAGACCATCACCGTCCGGTCCACCGAGCACGGCCCGCTCGTCTCCGACCGCAGCAAGGAGCTGGCCAGGGTGGGCGACCGTGCGCCCGTCTCCAACGCGGCCCCCGACCGGGGCTCCGGCTACGCGGTCGCCCTGCAGTGGACCGCGCTCCAGCCGGGCAAGAGCATGGACGCCGTCTTCACGCTGAACCGGGCCAAGGACTTCGCCGGCTTCCGCGCGGCAGCCAAGGACTTCGAGGTCCCGTCCCAGAACATGATCTACGCGGACACCAAGGGCCACATCGGCTACCAGGCGCCCGGGCGGATCCCGATCCGCGCCGAGGGCGACGGCCGCACCCCCGCTCCGGGCTGGGACCCGCGGTACAAGTGGGACGGCTACATCGACTTCGACGAACTCCCCTACGAGTACGACCCGGCCCGCGGCTACATCGTCACGGCCAACCAGTCCGTGATCGACGCCGAGGCGTACCCGTACCTCATCACCGAGGACTACGGCTACGGTGCCCGGAGCCAGCGCATCAACGATCTGATCGAGTCCAAGATCCGGGGCGGGGGCAAGATCTCCACCGAGGACATGCGCACCATGCAGATGGACAACAGCAGCGAGATAGCCAAGCTGCTGACTCCCTACCTGCTCAAGATCGACGTGTCCGACACCTACGTCCGAGAGGCGCAGAAGCTGCTGGAGGGCTGGGACTACACCCAGGAACCCGACTCGGCGGCTGCGGCCTACTTCAACGGCGTGTGGCGCAACGTCCTCAAGCTGGCCTTCGGCAACAAGCTCCCCAAGGAGCTGCGGATCGAGGGCGAGTGCCTGAGCGTGCTGCCCGCGGACAGCAGCGCACCGGACGACGACCTCGTCGAGCGGGTGCGCGAATGCGGCCAGCGGGACGCCGACTCCGCACAGCCCGACGGGGGCGACCGGTGGTACGAGGTGGTCCGCCGACTGCTCAAGGACGAGGACAACGCCTGGTGGCGCAGCCCCGGTACGCGGACGGACGAGCCGACCGACACCCGGGACGAACTGCTCGCCCGTGCGATGGAGGACGCGCGCTGGGAGCTCACGGCCGAAATGGGCAAGGACGCCTCGACCTGGAGCTGGGGCCGCCTCCACCAGCTGACCCTGCGCAACCAGACCCTCGGCACCCAGGGCCCCGGATTCCTCCAGTCCATGCTGAACCGCGGCCCGTGGAACCTCGGCGGCGGCGAGGCTGCCGTCAACGCCACGGGCTGGAACGCGGCGGGCGGCTACGACGTGGTCTGGGTGCCGTCCATGCGGATGGTGCTCAACGTCGGCGACTGGGACAAGTCCCGGTGGATCAACCTCACCGGGGCCTCGGGTCACGCCTACCACAGCCACTACACCGACCAGACCGACAAGTGGGCCAAGGGTGAGCTGCTGGACTGGGCCTACACCGGGGAAGCGGTGGACACCGCCGCGGTCGACATCCTCACCCTGCGTCCGCCGGGCGGCGCGGCCGGGTGAAGCGCCGCACGCCGGCAGGGGTGACCACCGCATGGACGGGGCGGTCGTGGGGTTCCACCGGGACCTGCTCGACCACCTCGTCCGTGTAGAGGAGCACGACGAGTGCCGGGTCCGCCCCGGCCGCGGAGAGCCGGGCCAGCACCCGGTCGTAGGAGCCGCCCCCGCGTCCCAGCCGCATGCCCCGGCCGTCCACCGCCAGCCCCGGGAGCAGTACCGTCCCGGCCTCCAGCACGGCGTCCGGACCGAGCCGGGTGCCCTCGGGCTCCAGCAGCCCCCGCCCGGCGGAGGCCAGGTGCTCCGCTCCCCGGTAGCGCCCCCAGTCCAGGTCGTTGTCCGGCAGCAGCACCGGCAGCAGCACCCGCGTACCCCGTGCGCGGAGCACGTCGAGCAGTGCCCGGGTGCCGGGCTCGCTGCCCACCGAGACATAGGCGGCCACGGTGTCCGCCTCCGCCACCTCCGGCAGGAGCAGGGCCTGCCGGGCGAGGACGGCCGCGGCGCTCCGGGCCTCCTCCGGCGGCAGCAGGCGCCGGGCGGCGAGCAGTTCGCGGCGCAGAGCGCCCTTCTCGGACATGTCGTTCCTCATTCGCCGACGGTGAACCTCTCGTATGCACTGTTATAAGGAGGAAGTTAACCGGAGCATCATCTTCCCCCCATACTCAGTCGCTAAGGTGCTCCGCATGACTCAGTCGCACCCCAGGATCAGCAAGGCTGTCATCCCCGCCGCCGGTCTCGGCACCCGGTTCCTTCCGGCCACCAAGGCCACCCCGAAGGAGATGCTGCCTGTGGTCGACAAGCCCGCCATCCAATACGTGGTGGAGGAGGCCGTCTCCGCGGGGCTCTCCGACGTCCTGATGATCACCGGGCGCAACAAGCGCCCCCTGGAGGACCACTTCGACCGCAACTACGAGCTGGAGGAGGCCCTGTCGCGCAAGGGCGACGCCGGCCGGCTCGCCCGGGTCCAGGAGTCCAGTGACCTGGCCACCATGCACTACGTCCGCCAGGGCGACCCGCGCGGCCTCGGGCACGCCGTGCTGTGCGCCGCCCCGCACGTCGGCGACCAGCCCTTCGCCGTCCTCCTCGGTGACGACCTGATCGACCCCCGTGACCCGCTGCTGGCCCGTATGGTCGAGGTCCAGCAGCGGGAGGGCGGCAGCGTGATCGCCCTGATGGAGGTCGACCCGGCGCAGATCCACCAGTACGGCTGCGCCGCGGTGAAGCCCACCGGGGACAGCGACGTCGTCCAGGTGACCGACCTCGTGGAGAAGCCCGAGGCCGGGGAGGCGCCCAGCAATCTGGCCATCATCGGCCGCTACGTCCTCGACCCGGCGATCTTCGGGATACTGAGGGAGACCGAGCCCGGGCGCGGAGGCGAGATCCAGCTGACCGACGCCATCCAGAAGCTCGCCGACGCCCACCTCGCGGGCGGCTCCCCGGTGGGGCCGGTCCACGGCGTGGTCTTCAAGGGCCGCCGGTACGACACCGGCGACCGGGGCGACTACCTGCGTGCCATTGTCAGACTCGCGTGCGAGCGTGAGGATCTTGGCCCGGAGTTCCGCGCCTGGCTCCGCCGATTCGTGACCGAGGAGATGTAGACACCGTGAGCAGCACGATCTGGTCGGTCGACGACCACCTGGAGGACATCCTCGCCTCTGTCCGGCCGCTGGACCCGATCGAGCTGCAGCTTCCCGATGCCCAGGGCTGCGTCCTGGTCGACGACGTCACCGTCCCCGTCGCCCTGCCGCCCTTCGACAACAGCTCCATGGACGGCTACGCCGTCCGCGTCGCCGACCTCGCGGAGGCGGGCGAGGACACCCCGGTGGTCCTGGCCGTGATCGGCGACATCGCGGCCGGGAGCGAGAGCCTGCCGACGGTCGGGCCGGGCCAGGCCGCCCGGATCATGACCGGGGCGCCGCTTCCGCCCGGGGCGCAGGCGGTCGTCCCCGTCGAGTGGACCGACGGAGGCACCGGCGGCGGGGCCGCGGCGTCGATGCTCCCCGCCGGGCAGGCCCCCGAGGGGGCAGCGGGCGAGGTCCGGGTGTACCGGCCGGTCGAGGAGCACGCCCATGTGCGCGCCCGCGGCAGCGACGTGCAGGCGGGCGACCTCGCGCTCGCGGCCGGTACCGTCCTCGGCCCGCCCCAGATCGGGCTGCTCGCGGCGATCGGCCGGGGCACCGTCCGGGTGCGCCCCCGCCCCCGGGTCGTCGTCCTCTCCACCGGCAGCGAACTGGCCCAGCCCGGTGAGGAGCTGACCACCGGACGGATCTACGACTCCAACAGCTTCGCGCTCGCCGCCGCCGCCCGGGACGCGGGTGCCATCGCCTACCGGGTGGGGGCGGTCACCGACGATCCGGAGCTGCTCCGCGCCGCCATCGAGGACCAACTGCTCCGCGCCGACCTCCTGGTCACCACGGGAGGCGTCAGTGTGGGCGCCTACGACGTGGTGAAGGAGGCGCTCGCCCCCGCCGGGGACGACGAGGACGTGCCCGGCGGCGGTGTCGACTTCCGCAGGCTCGCCATGCAGCCGGGCAAGCCCCAGGGCTTCGGCTCCATCGGTCCGGAGCGCACGCCGCTGCTCGCCCTGCCGGGCAACCCGGTCTCCAGCTATGTCTCGTTCGAGTTGTTCGTCCGGCCCGCGATCCGCACGCTGATGGGGCTGGACGACGTGCACCGCCCGACGGTCCGCGCGCTGCTGGACGCGGAGGCGCCGCTCGGCTCGCCGGACGGCAAGCGCCAGTTCCTGCGCGGTCGCTACGACGCCGAGGCGGGGCGCGTCGCCCCGGTCGGCGGTGCCGGATCCCACCTCGTGGCCGCGCTCGCGCACGCCGACTGCCTGATCGTGGTCCCCGAGAAGACGACGTCCCTGGAGCCCGGAGCCGCGGTCGACGTGGTCCTCCTGGGGTGAGGGGCCCCCGGTGGCGGTAGCGTGTCTGCCCACACACGGCCCGTACGGGTCCCTACCGGGAGCACACAGCGCACATGAGTACGCAGAGCAGGCTGACGCACATCGACGAGGCGGGGGCGGCCCGCATGGTCGACGTCTCCCAGAAGGACGTCACGGCCCGCACCGCGCGAGCCACCGGCCGCGTCCTGGTGTCACCGCGGGTCGTGGAGTTGCTGCGCGGTGAGGGCGTGCCGAAGGGCGACGCCCTGGCCACGGCGCGCATCGCCGGGATCATGGGCGCCAAGCGGACGCCCGACCTGGTCCCGCTCTGCCACCCGCTCGCCGTTTCGGGAGTGGAGCTGGACCTCTCCGTCGCCGACGACGCCGTCGAGATCGCGGCCACGGTGAAGACCACCGACCGCACCGGGGTCGAGATGGAGGCCCTGACCGCGGTGTCGGTGGCCGCTCTCACCGTCGTCGACATGGTCAAGGCCGTCGACAAGGCCGCCGTCATCACGGACGTCCGCGTGGAGGAGAAGACCGGCGGCAAGTCCGGCGACTGGCGTCGAGGGCAGGCGGGTTCATGACCGCCGAGGACCAGGCCGGCCCCGCGGCCCCCTACCGCGCCCTCGTCGTCACGGCGTCCAACCGCGCCGCGGCCGGTGTCTACGCGGACCGCGGCGGACCGGTGATCGCCGAGGCGCTGACGGCCCTCGGCTTCACGGTCGACGGCCCCCGGGTGGTGCCCGACGGCGCGCCCGTCGAGGAGGCCTTGCGCGAGGGAGTCCGGGCCGCGTACGACGTGGTCGTGACCACCGGCGGTACCGGGATCTCACCCACCGACCGCACCCCCGAGGCCACCCGCGCGCTCCTGGACCGCGAGGTGCCGGGCATCGCCGAGGCCATCCGCGCCCACGGCCGGGGCAAGGTCCCCACGGCGGCCCTCTCCCGCGGCGTCGCGGGGGTGGCGGGCCGCACCCTCGTCGTCAACCTCCCGGGGTCCACCGGAGGGGTCCGCGACGGACTCGCCGTGCTGGAACCGCTGCTGCGGCACGCGGTCGACCAACTCCGCGGCGGTGACCACCCGGGCCCCGCAGCCTCCCCAGAGCCGTCCCCCGCGTCATGAACGCGACCTGGCCGGTGGTGCTGGCGGACGGCGATGTCGTCCTGCGGCCCATCAAGCTCCGCGACCAGCGGGTCTGGCGCGAGGTGAACCGGCGCAACCGGGACTGGCTCAGACCCTGGGAGGCCACGATCCCGCCGCCGGGGCCGGGCGGGCCGGTCGCCCAGCGGCCCACCTACCGTCAGATGGTGCGCCACCTTCGCTCCGAGGCGCATGCCGGGCGGATGCTGCCCTTCGTGATCGAGTACCAGGGACGGCTGGTCGGGCAGCTGACCGTCGCCGGGATCACCTGGGGCTCGATGTGCTCGGGCCATGTCGGCTACTGGGTCGACCGCCAGGTGGCGGGCCGCGGTGTGATGCCGACCGCCGTGGCGCTCGCCGTCGACCACTGCTTCCGCGCCGTGGGACTGCACCGGATCGAGGTCTGCATTCGCCCGGAGAACGGTCCGAGCCGCCGGGTGGTGGAGAAACTCCGCTTCCGCGAGGAGGGGCTGCGCCCGCGCTATCTCCATATCGACGGGGCCTGGCGGGACCACCTCGTGTACGCGCTCACGGCGGACGAGGTGCCCGAGGGGCTGCTGCGGCGGTGGCACCGCTCCCGCCCGGCGGCCGGTTCCCCGACCGACCGGGGAGGCCCGATCGCGGGTTCCCCACCGGGGCCGGGTCAGGCGCCGGGGACGGGCTCCGCACCGGGAACGGGACCCGGAACGGCACAGGAAATAAAATAAATGTTCGATATTGGCCTCGGGGTATCCGCGGGCGATCCCGGTAATCACAAAAAAAGTCCGTGATATCAGCCAGATCGTGCGACACACCGGCCCAATTGGCGGATGCCGCCGGGCGTATCCCTCTACGGTGTGAGGCGTGAGCAGCAGCGGCCTCATCTACGCAGTCATCGTCGGGGCCTGGGCCGCCTACTTGGTGCCGATGTGGCTCCGCAGGCAGGACGAGTTGAACGAGGCTCGTCCGACGGAACGCTTCTCCACGGCCATCCGGCTGCTCTCGGGCCGGGCGGGAATGGAGCGGCGGTACGCCAAGGACCAGCGGGGCCGCACGGCCGAGCAGCCCGAGTACGACGTGGACCCGGATGCGGCCACGGACCGGTTGAGTTCCGTGGACGTCCGGGCCTTCGCCGCGCCCCGAACCGAAGCTCCCGCGCCCGGGCACGCGCCGGAACGCGTGCCCGCACCCGCCCCCCGGGCGCGGCAGCCGCGGATGCAGCGCCAGGGAGGCAGAACGGGCGCGGAGCGGGCCGCCGCCGAGCGGGCCCGCCGGGGCAGGGTGCTCGCCCGCCGCAGACGGACCACCTCCGTCCTCTTCGTGGCGTTCACCGCGGGGGCGATCGTCGCCGCCGTCGGCGGGATCGGCTTCCTGTGGGCCCCCGCGGTCCCCGCGGCCCTGCTGACCACGTACATCGCCCACCTGCGCAAGCAGGAGCGCCGGAGGTTCGCCTACGTCATGGACCGGCGGCAGGCCGAGGCCGCCGCCCGGCAGCTGCGCGAGGGCGGGCGCCGCCGACCCCAGCCCCAGCCCGGGCCGGCGGACGTCGACGAGGAGCCCGCCGAGCCGGCCGAACCGCAGCCCTCGTCCGCCGTCTCGCCGCAGGAGGCCGGGCGCCGGGCGCTCGTCGAGCAGACCGACCATGCGGAGTGGGTCGACCAGCAGCGGCGGCAGCGCGGCCCCTCGGCCGCCGGTGACAGCTGGGACCCCGTCCCCGTGCCCCTTCCCACCTACGTCACGGCCCCCGTCGCCCCCCGCGCGGCCGGCGGGGTGGACGTGAACGACCCGGAGACCTGGAGTGCGGCCCGCTCCTCGGCGGCGGAGCCCACGCCTCCGCGGGAGGAGGCGACCGCGGAGCGGCGGCCGCCCCAGCAGCGGCGCTCCCGGGACCGGGGCCGCACCCCGCTCTTCGACCAGTACGCGGACGAGGACCGGCCCCGCGCGGCCAACGAGTGACTCCGGCCGGACCCGCCCCACCGTGCCCCGGCGCCTGAGAGGCGCCGGGGCACGGTGGCGCCGGGCGCCGCATCCCGGCACGGGCCCGGCACGGGGGCGGCACGGGGGCGTTCGCCGCCGTGGAGTCCGCGGAACGGATTTCGGAGCACCCGGATCGGGATGCTAGAGTTTCACTCGTTGCAAGGGCCTGTGGCGCAGTCCGGTAGCGCACCTCGTTCGCATCGAGGGGGCCAGGGGTTCAAATCCCCTCAGGTCCACGCACAGCTGTTCTTGAGTTCACTCGGGAACGGTGACGAGATCCCGTCCGATCGCAAGATCGGGCGGGATCTCGTCGTTTCGGAGTCCGTTCACATGGTTGTCCCGGCAGCTGCGCCGCCCCAGGGTCCCCCGAGCAGGCACCGGCGGTGCGTGCGGCGGACGGTGATCGGCACCGGGCGGGCGCTGAACCAGTGCGGCAGCTCCTGCGGGAGCCCCGCGGACGGCGGTCGCCCGGGTCACGGCCGGCTCGACGCCGCGGGTTCGTCCGTGTGCGCGCCGGGTGCGGCTCCGAGTGGGCCGGTCCGCTCTCCCGGTGCGCGCCCTTCGGCGCTTCGGACGGCTTCCGGACCCCGGTGCTCACGCAGCCCGGTGCCTTCGCTCGGGAGTCCGGGCCCGGGGCCCCGCGGCGTCGGAGTCCGGAGGGAGGACGCCCCCGGGCGAGCCGCCCCGCCCGGAAGTGCGCCCACCGCCCCTCAGGAGACCGCCCCGCCCGGAAGTGCGCCCCACCGCCCCTCAGGAGACAGGCCGTCAGGAGACGGCCCGTCAGGAGGCCCCCGCGGTGGTGCGCGGCATCAGGCGTGCGGCGAGTGCGCCGAGGGCGGCCGCCGCGACCGCGCTGCCGATGGCCATCCAGCGCAGCGCGTCCTCGATCGAGGTCCCGAGGCCCACGTCCTCGGCCCTGACCTCGATCAACGTCGCCCCGGCGGCCACGAACATGCCCGCGACGCCGATCACGATGGCGAGGGTGACCCCGGAGGCCTGACCGGCACGTTCGGCCGGGACGACCGTCTGGGTGCCGATGCTCGCCATGGCCCAGCCGATGCCGTAGCCGAGCCCCACCAGGGCGAGGCCGGGCAGATAGCCGCCGAGGGCGTCGGTGAGCGACACGAGGACGAGCCCCACGGCGCCGAGGACCGTCGTGGCGGCGATGGTCCGCGGGATGTCGAAGCGCTCGCCCAGCCATCCGGAGACCGGGCCCGCGAAGCCCGCGGTGACCGAGGAGGCCAGGAAGATGACACCGGACACCAGCGGCGAGTGCCCCTCGACCTCCTGGAGGTAGACCGTGACGCCGTACATCGCGACCACGAAGGCGATGTTGGCCACCGTCGCCATCAGGGTCACGATCACGTACGGCGTGTTGCGGAAGAGGTCCAGGGCCACCAGCGGCCATCGGGCCCTCCGCTCCCGGAACACGAACAGCCCGAGCATCAGCAGTCCCGCCGCCGCGACGGCGACGGTGGCGCCCGCGGGCCAGGCGTCCGCCCGGTCGACCGCGAGCGTCAGCCCGGCGATGCCGAGCACCACGGTGGCCAGACCGGGCAGGTCGATGGTCCGCGGCACGGTCGTGTCCCGGGACTCCCGGACGCCCGCCCGCACGACCAGGATCGCCACCAGGACGGTCGGCACGTTGATCAGCAGGACCCACCGCCAGCCGATCAGCTCCGTCAGCCCGCCGCCGACCAGCGGCCCGAGGGCGAGGGCGAGGGCGCCGATCCCGTAGGCGTTGCCGATCGCGCGCATCGTCCGCTCGCGCGGGTAGGCGTCGGTCACCACGGCGACGGCCAGGGGGAAGAGGATGCCGGCCCCGATGCCCTGGAGGATGCGCAGCACGACGACCACGGAGGCGGACGAGGAGAGTCCGGCGCCCAGCGAGCAGAGTCCGAAGACGGCCAGTCCGATGATCAGCACCCGTCGGCGGCCGAAGATGTCGCCGAGGCGTCCGCCGGGGATGAGGAACGCGGCGAGGGCGAGCATGTAGCCGCTGATCACCCACTGGAGATCGGTGGTGCTCGTCCCGAGTTCGGAGGCCATCCGGGGCAGTGCGAGGTTGAGCGCGAGGAAGTCCAGCTGCACCACGAAGATGCACATCGCGGCCGCGGTGAGCGTCAGCCCCAGGCGCGGACGCCCGGGGGCGCCGGTTCCGGAGGCGTCGGTCCGCCCGTGGTCGCGCCCGCGGTCTCCGTGGGGCATGGCGGTCTCCCTGTCTCGCCGGGCGGACCGCCGGCGGGGGCCGTGCCGGGTGCGTACGGACGGCACCGGTCGCCACCGGAAGGGCGTCGGCTCCCCGCGGTCCTCGGTGTGGTGTGCGCTCCGCCGGTCCGGAGCGGCGCGCATGTCCACCATGCACCACGGTGAGGCTTGTGCGGCGTACATCCGGTGGGGCCGCGGCGCGTTCCCCCGGTGCCTCCCCGCCCGCGCGGGTGCACCGGCCCCGGCCGTGCCCGCGGGAGAGGGTCCGGCGCCGGGCCGCGGCCGAGGGGCCGTCAGGCAGGCGGCGGCGGGGCAGCCCCGGGCGACGGCAGGGGGTGCTCCCCCGCCGCCCGCCCCGAGCCGGGCAGCTGCCCGGTGGCGCCGGTGGTGTCGGCGGGAGCCGGTGCGGGAGGGGCGGCGGCACGGCGGCCCCAGGCCGTCCCGGCGAGCACCAGCAGCGCACCCAGCAGTCCCGTCCACCCGGGCCGGTCCCCGGCGAGGGCGATCCCCGCCACGGCCGCCCAGAGCGGCTCGGTGCCGAGCAGCAGGCTCACCCGGGAAGGGGAGCTCCGCCGCACCGCCCACATCTGGACGAAGAAGGCGAACAGCGTGCAGAACACGGAGAGATGGAGCAGCCACAGCCACTGCCCGGCCCCGAGGCCGGCGGCGGCCTCCCAGGGGGTGCTCCCGGTCCCGGGGGCTGCGCAGAGCACGGCGAAGACGGCCACGGCCGTGCCCAGTTGGACGGTGGTCAGCGACAGCGCGTCGGCGCCCTGCACCGAGCGCATCCGGGACATGGCCAGGACGTGCACCGTACGGGCGGCCGCGGCCGCCAGCATCAGCAGGTCCCCGAGGGACGGTGCGGTGAAGCCCGCGCCCTGGGTGAGCAGCACGATCCCCGCGACCGACAGGGCCGCGGCGCAGAGGAACGGACGGGGCAGGGGCACGCCCGTGAGACGGCTCTCGGCGATCGGCGTGATGATCATCGTGAGGCTGATGACGAGCCCGGCGTTGGTCGCCGAGGTGTGCACGACGCCGTAGGTCTCCAGGAGGAAGATCCCCGCCAGGATGAGGCCGAGTACCCCCGCGCCGCGCAGGTGGCGGGCGTCGAGGGCCCGCAGCCTGCGCCGGCCCGCGAGGACCAGGACGGGCAGCACCAGGGAGAACCGGAGCACCAGGACGGCCAGTACGGTCTGCGCCGTGGTGACGCCCTTGGCGGCGAGGTAGCTGGAGCCCCAGGCGACGGCGACCACGAGGACGGGCAGGTCGGTCGACCAGGTGCGGTGGGGCGCGGCGGGGCGCATCGGGCTCCTCGGCGGGCGGGGGCCGCCCGGGGCGGGCCCGAGGGCCCGGGCGGCGACGCCCGGGCGGGGCGGGGGACGGGGCGCGGGGCCGGGTCAGGAGGGGGAGAGGAGCTTGGCCATGCAGCGGCTGCTGTCGTACTCCCGGTAGTGGCCGAACTTCTTCTCGCACGCCAGGTAGCCGCTGGAGGCGTAGAGGGCCAGTGCCTCGGGCTGCATGTCGCCGGTCTCCAGCACCATCCGGACGCGCCCGGCGTCGCGTGCGTCGGCTTCGAGGGCGGCCAGGATGCGGCGGGCCAGGCCCAGGCCGCGCGCCTCGGGCACCACGTACATGCGCTTCAGCTCGGCGTCGCCGTCCGTGTAGCCCAGCGGGTTGGCGTCCTGCGACCGCCAGCCGCCGGTCGCGACCGGGCGGTCGCCGTCGTAGGCGATCAGGTACAGGCCGCTCGGCGGGGCGAACATCGAGGGTTCGAGCGGGGTGACGTCGCCTTCCCCGTCCCCGTAGCGCTCGACGTACTCGAGCTGCACCTGGTCGTTGAGCTTCACCGCGTCGGGGTGGTCGAAGGCAATGGCTCGAAGCTGCATGGTGAAAAGCGTACGGGCATGCGAAAGGGGGTCCGACCCGCGGTGCCCTGCCCCGGGCCCCTGCCCCGCTGCTCCCCGCCGCCGGGCCGGTCGGGCTCGGTAGGGTGCAGCAATGCTCACTGTTTCCTCCGTCAACGTGAACGGCCTGCGCGCCGCCGCCCGGAAGGGCTTCGTGCCGTGGCTCGCGGGGACCTCCGCGGACGTGGTCTGCCTCCAGGAGGTGCGCGCCGAGGAGGACCAGCTGCCCGCCGGGGTGCGCAGCCCCGAGGGCTGGTTCACGCTTTTCGCCCCGGCCGCGGCCAAGGGGCGCGCCGGTGTGGCGATCCTCACGCGACGGGAGCCGGACCGGGTCCGCGTCGGTTTCGGGTCCGCCGAGTTCGACGGCTCCGGCCGCTATGCGGAGGCCGACCTGCCGGGGGTGACGGTCGCCAGCCTGTACCTGCCGTCGGGGGAGGCGGGCACCGGGAAGCAGGACGAGAAGATGCGCTTCCTGGCCGAGTTCCTGCCCTACCTCGAGGAGCTGAGGGAACGGGCGGCCGCCGACGGGCGCGAGGTGGTCGTCTGCGGCGACTGGAACATCGCGCACCGCGAGGCCGACCTGAAGAACTGGCGGGCCAACCGGAAGAACGCGGGCTTCCTGCCGGAGGAGCGCGAGTGGCTCTCCCGGGTCTACGAGGAGGCCGGCTACGTCGACGTGGTGCGCGCCCTCCACCCGGGGCAGGAGGGCCCCTACTCCTGGTGGTCCTACCGGGGCCGGGCCTTCGACAACGACTCGGGCTGGCGCATCGACCTCCAGGTGGCCACACCGGGGCTCGCGGACCGTGCGGTGAAGGCGTGGGTGGAGCGGGCCGCCACGCACGAGGAGCGCTGGAGCGACCATGCGCCGGTGACCGCGGTCTACGGCGTCTGAGGGGCGGCCCGGCCCGTGGGGCCGGGCCGGCCGGCCCCCGCCGGTGCGCCCTACGGCCCCGGCCGCTCGCCGTGCAGCCTGCGGTCCATCGCCATCGACAACTCGGCGTCCACCACGCTCTTGGCCAGGGGGCGCAGCCGCTCGGGGTCGGCCGGGCCGGCGCCTCCGCGGGCGCCCAGGAGGTCGAGGAAGAGCGCGGCGAGGGCGTCGGCGTGCTCCCGCACCCGGCGTCCGGCCTCCAGGACGTCGGCGAGCGGGATGCCCTCGCGGACGAGGGCGGCGGAGACGTCGAGCAGCCGACGGCTGATGTGGACGATCTCGTCCCCGTCCACCGCGAGGTAGCCGAGCCTGAGCGCGTTCGCCAGGTTCTCCGGGGTGACCTGCCCCTCGAAATAGTCGGCCAGCGCCTCGGGGGTGAGGCGGACCGGGGTCTCCTCGGTCGGTTCGACCAGGCCGAGGGCCTCGCCCACGTCCCGTCCGCTCTCGAAGGCGGTGGCGAGGTCGGCGATGCCGTTGAGCGTGTGCCCCCGCTCCAGCAGGGCGGTGATCGTGCGCAGCCGGGCGAGGTGGTGCTCGTCGTACCAGGCGATGCGCCCCTCGCGGCGAGGGGGGTCGATGAGCCCGCGTTCACGGTAGAAGCGCAGGGTGCGCACCGTGATCCCGGCCTCCTTGGCCAATTCCTCCATGCGGTACTCGCGCGCTCCGGTCACACGGGAAGCCTAAGGGCAGCCCCGTGAACCGTACCGTCGGTAACTTGTCGGGCCGGACCCCTACCGCTCGGTATGCCGCTGCTCTACCCTCCCAACCATGCCAGTGAACACTGGCAGCGTTCCTCCGGGAGCGGAGACACGGACGTCCGGCGGTTTCGGCAGGAGGCGGCGGTATGACGGAGCAGCAGCACGAGCAGGTACGCGTGGCGGTGATCGGATCCGGATTCGGCGGCCTGGGGGCCGCGGTCCGGCTGCGCCGCGAGGGGGTCACGGACTTCGTCGTGCTGGAGCGGGCCGGGTCGGTCGGCGGCACCTGGCGGGACAACAGCTACCCGGGGTGCGCCTGCGACGTCCCCTCCCACCTCTACTCGTTCTCCTTCGCCCCCAACCCGGACTGGCCCAGGACCTTCTCCGGGCAGGAGCACATCCGGGCCTATCTGGAGCACGTCACCGACACCTTCGGGCTCCGGCCCCATCTGCGCCTCGGCCACGAGGTGCTGAAGGCCGCCTGGGACGCCGCACAGGGCCGCTGGGAGATCGAGACCTCGCGCGGCCGCTTCACCGCGGACGTGGTGGTCTCCGCGACCGGTCCGCTCTCCGACCCCAGGACCCCGGACATCCCCGGCCTCGACGGCTTCGAGGGCAAGGTCTTCCACTCCGCCCGCTGGGACCACGACTACGACCTGGCCGGCAAGCGGGTCGCCGTGGTCGGCACGGGTGCCTCCGCGATCCAGATCGTGCCCGCCATCCAGCCCGAGGTCGGGCGCCTGACGCTGTTCCAGCGGACGCCCCCGTGGGTCATGCCGCGGGTGGACCGCAGGATCTCCGCCGCCGAGCGCTGGCTCCACCGGCAGCTCCCGTTCACCGGAGCCGCCCGCCGGGGGCTGCTGTGGGGCATCCGCGAACTCCAGGTGCAGGCCTTCACCAAGCGGCCCGAGGAGCTGGGCCTGGTCGAGCGCCTGGCCAAGGCCAACATGGCCAAGGCGATCAAGGATCCCGCCCTGCGCGCCCGGCTCACCCCCTCCTACCGCATCGGGTGCAAGCGGATCCTGCTCTCCAGCACCTACTACCCGGCGCTCGCACAGCCCAACGTGGACGTGGTCGCCTCCGGGCTGAAGGAGGTCCGCGGCTCGACCGTCGTCGCCGCGGACGGCACCGAGGCCGAGGTCGACGCGATCATCTTCGGCACCGGCTTCCACGTCACCGACATGCCGATCGCCGAGCGTGTCGTCGGTGCCGAGGGGATCACCCTGGCCGAGGCGTGGAAGGACGGGATGGAGGCACTGCGCGGCGCCACCGCCGCGGGCTTCCCCAACTGGATGACGATCATCGGCCCCAACACGGGCCTCGGGAACTCCTCCATGATCCTCATGATCGAGTCGCAGCTGAACTACATGGCCGACTACCTGCGGCAGCTCGACGTGCTCGGCGAGGGCAGCGTGCTCTGCGCCCGCCCGTCCGCGGTCCACGGCTGGAACCGCAGGGTGCAGGAGCGGATGAGGCGCACGGTGTGGAACACCGGCGGCTGCACCAGCTGGTACCTGGACTCCGCCGGGCGCAACACCACCATCTGGCCGGGCACCACCACCGAGTTCCGCAACGCCACCCGCCGCGTGGACCTGGCGGAGTACGAGGTCCTGCGGGTCCGCAGGGACCCCCTTCCGGCCGGGGCCCTCCCGGGCGCGGCCGGTGCCGCGAAGGACTCCGGCCGCGGTGCGGAGGCCGCCGCATGAGCCGCCCGACCCGGGGCACCGAGGCCCCGCCGCTGGCGGACCGGGAGCTCACCGCCGTCTCCGCCGACGGCTCACGCATCCATGTGGAGATCCACGGGCCCCAGGGCGCGCCGGCCGTCGTGCTCGCCCACGGGTGGACCTGCTCCACCCGCTTCTGGGACGCCCAGATCCGCGCCCTCGCAGGCGACCACCGCGTCATCGCCTACGACCAGCGCGGCCACGGCCGCAGCCCCCTCGGCCCGGCCGGGACCGACCGCCTCGCCGACGACCTGGAGGCGGTGCTCTCGACCGCGCTGCTCCCGGGGGAGCGGGCCGTCCTGGCGGGCCACTCCATGGGCGGGATGACGATCATGGCCGCGGCCGCCCGGCCGGCCTTCCGGGCCCGTGCCGCCGCCGTGCTGCTGTGCAGCACCGGCAGCGCCCGGCTCACCGACGAGGCACGCGTCGTCCCGCTCCGCCCGGGCCGGCTGCGCGGCAGGCTCACCCGCGCGGTCCTCGGCGCCCGGGCGCCGTTGGGTCCGGTCACCCCCGTGTCCCGACGGATCCTCAAGTACGCCACGATGGGGCCCGCGTCCTCGCCCGAACGCGTCGACGCCTGCGCCCGGATCGTCCACGCCTGCCCCCGGGACGCCCGGGTCGCCTGGTCCGAGGTGCTGGCCGGGCTGGACCTCGACCACGGTGTGCGGGCGCTCGACGTGCCGGCCGTCGTGGTCGCCGGCACCGTCGACCGGCTCACCCCCCTGGTGCACGCCAAGCGGCTCGCCCTCGACCTGCCGCGGTGCGTGGAGCTGGTGGAACTCGCGGGCATGGGCCATATGACGCCCGTCGAGGCGCCCGAGGCGGTCACCGCGAAGATCCGCGAACTCGTCGGCACCCACGGCAGTACGAAGGCCGGCACCGACGGCAGCGCGAAGACCGGCACCGACGGCAGCGCGAAGGCCGGTACCCACGGCGGCGCGAAGATCGGCACCCAGGGCAGCAGTGCGAAGGAGGAGACCGCATGAGCAGGCGGAGTCTCGAAGGGCAGGTAGCCGTCGTCACCGGCGCCGCACGCGGCGTCGGCGAGCTGCTGGCGCGCAAGCTGTCGGCCCGCGGCGCCAGGGTGGCCCTCGTCGGCCTCGAACCGGACGAACTCAAGAGGGTCGCGGGGCTGCTGCACACCGACTGCGACCACTGGCACGCCGACGTGACCGACCACGAGGCCATGGCCCGGGTGGCGCAGGAGGTGAAGGAGCGCTTCGGCAAGGTCGACATCGTGGTCGCCAACGCCGGTGTGGCGGCGGGCGGTCCGTTCCTGGACTCCGACCCGGTGGCCTGGCGCCGGGTGATCGAGGTGAACCTCGTCGGCAGCGCGGTGACCGGGCGGGCCTTCCTGCCCGTGCTCGTCGAGAGCCGCGGCTACTTCCTGCAGATCGCCTCGCTGGCCGCCCTCACCCCGGCTCCGATGATGTCCGCCTACTGCGCCTCCAAGTCGGGTGTGGAGGCCTTCGCGCACAGCCTGCGGGCCGAGGTCGGCTACCGGGGCGTGCGGGTCGGCGTCGGCTACCTGTCCTGGACGGACACCGACATGGTCCGCGGCGCCGACCAGGACGAGGTGATGGCCGAGCTGCGCTCGCGGCTGCCCTGGCCCTCGAACCGGACCTACCCCCTCGGCCCGGCCGTGGACCGGATCGTGGCCGGCATCGAGTGGCGCTCCGCCCATGTGTACGCCCAGTGGTGGCTGCGGGGCATGCAGTCGGTGCGCGGCTACCTCCCGGGACTGATCGCCACCGTGGGGCAGCGCGAGATGCGCCGCTTCGCCCCCCGGCTGGAGGGCGTCACCAGGGGGCTGGTGGGCGCCGGGGGAGCGGCCGACGAGAAGGGCCGCGCCCCGCGCCGCTGAGGGCGGCGGGGCCCGGCCGCCCGGCATCGCGCCGGGTGCCCGGCCCCGCCGGCCGGGCGCCTCACCCCCGGGGCGGCAGCGGTGGCCGGCGCAGGTCCGGTACGGAGGAGTAGTCCGGGGGCTCCGCGGCCGGGGAGGACTCCAGCAGGTCCAGGGCTAGGCGGATGGCGTCGTCCATGTCCGTGTGCCGGCCCTCCGCCCAGTCCAGCGGGGTGCGCAGGGCGTGCACGTCGGGCTCCACGCCGTGGTTCTCGACCGACCAGCCGTAGGCGTCGAACCAGGCGGCGTTCATCGGCACGGTGATGACCGTGCCGTCGATCAGCCGGTGGCGGCCCGTCATCCCCACGACCCCGCCCCAGGTCCGGGTGCCCACCACGGGGCCGAGTCCCAGCAGCCGGAACGCCGCGGTGATCATGTCGCCGTCGGAGGAGGTGGCCTCGTCCGCGATGGCCACCACGGGACCGCGCGGGGCGTCGGAGGCGTAGCTGACGGGCTGCGCGTCACGGGTGAGGTCCCAGCCGAGGATCCTGCGGGTGAGCTTCTCGACCACCAGCTCGCTGATGTGGCCGCCCGCGTTGCCGCGCACGTCCACGATGAGGGCCGGGCGGGACATCTCCAGGCGCAGGTCGCGGTTGAACTGGGCCCAGCCCGAGCCGCCCATGTCCGGGATGTGCAGATAGCCGCAGGCGCCGCCGCTCAACTGCCGCACCACCTCGCGCCGCTTGGCCACCCAGTCCTGGTAGCGCAGCGGGCGCTCGTCCACCAGGGGCACCACCGCCACCCGCCGGGTGCGCCCCCCGGTGCGCCGCTCCGCGGGCGCCGAGGCCGCCGCGAGGGCTTCCGCCGCGGTCTCCACCGGGATCTCCTCGTCCTCCTCGGCCGGCAGGAAGGCCAGTTCGACCGTGGTGCCCCCGGCCGCCGAGAGCATCGGGTACGGCCCGGCCACCGGGTCGACCGGCCGGCCGTCCACATGGGTGAGGACCGCGCCCTCCCGGATGCCGGTACCCGCCAGCGGGGAGCGCGCCTTGGAGTCGGAGGAGTCGCCCGGCAGGATCCGCCTGACCACCCACCGCCCGTCCCGGCACACGAGGTTGGCGCCCAGCAGGCCCATGGCGCGCTGGTAGTGGGGCGGCCCCTCGTTGCGCCGCGCGGGGGTCACATAGGCGTGGGAGGTGCCCAGCTCGCCCAGCACCTCGCGGAGCAGGTCGGCGAACTCGTCCGGCGAGGCGACCCTTTCCACCAGCGGCCGGTACTGCTCCAGCACGCCGTCCCAGTCGATCCCGCACATGCCCGGCTCCCAGAACAGCGCGCGGATGAGCCGCCCCGCCTCCCGGTACGCCTGGCGCCACTCCGCCGCCGGCTCGACCTCGTGCAGGATGCGGCGCATGTCGAGGTAGACCGTGGAGTCGCCGTCGCCCGCCTCCGTGGCGGGCACCGCGCGCAGTTCCCCCTCGTCGACGACGACGAGCCGGGTGCCGTCGCCGCTGACCGAGAACCAGTCCAGATGGTCGACGAGTTCGCTCCGCCGCGCCTTGGAGAGGTCGAAGTGCTCCAGGGTGGGGCGGCCCGAGGTGTCGGCCGGGTTCGCGAAGGTCTCGCCCAGTGCGCCGGAGATGGGCCAGCGCAGCCAGACCAGGCCGCCGCCGCTCACCGGACGGAGGGCCGAGTACTTGGAGGCGGCCACGGGGAAGGGGACGACGCGGCTCTCCAGGCCCTCCGTCTCCACCATCACCGTGCCGTCGCCGGTGCCCTGGAGCGGGTCGAGCCCGCCCGCGGCCGGACGCCCCTCGGGGGTGAGGGCGAAGGGGGAGGGGGTGGCGGAGGAGAGCGGCACCAGGTAGGGGCGGCAGCCCAGCGGGAAGGACAGGTCGCCGGTGTGCACGTCGTAGACGGGGTCGAAGCCGCGCCAGGACAGGAAGGCGAGGAAGCGGCCGTCGCTGGTGAAGACCGGGTTCTCGTCCTCGAAGCGGCCGTTGGTGACGTCCACGACCGCCCGGTCGGCGATGCGGGCCATCCTGATCTGGCGCAGTGAGCGGCCGATGCCCGGGTGGGACCAGGTGAGCCAGCTGCCGTCGGGGGAGAAGGCCAGGTCGCGGACGGGGCCGTTGAGGGAGCGGGTCAGCTCGGTGACCTCCCCCGCGCCGTCCTCCGCGCCCTCCTCGGCCGTGTCGACCAGCAGCAGCCGCCCGTCGTGCGAGGCGACGGCGATCCGCTCGCCCTCGGGGTCCGGGACGGCCTCCAGGACGCGGCCGAGCGCCCCCTGGGCCAGTCGGCGCGGCGGACGGTCCCCGCTGGCCCGGGGGAGGTAGGCGATCTCGACGGCGTCCTCGCCCCCGGCGTCGGTGATGTAGGCGACCTGTCCGCCGCTGCCGAGCAGCTGCGGGTGGCGCACCCGCACCCCGGGGGTGTCGGCGATGGTGCGGGCGGGACCGTCGCGGTGGGTGAGCCAGTAGAGGCTGCCGCGTACGCCGACGGCGCTGGCCCGGCCGGTCTCGTCCACGGAGAGCGCGTCCACGTGCCCGGCGGCCGGTACCTGGTAGGTGCGGCGGCCGGTGCGCGGCCCGCCGAGGCGGATCTCCAGCCGGCGCGGCACCGAGTCCGGGGTGAGGGCGTCGACCGCCCACAGGTCGCCCGCGCACTGGTAGACGATCCGGCGGCCGTCGCTGGAGGCGTGCCGGGCGTAGAAGGCGTCGTGGTCGGTGTGGCGGCGCAGGTCCGTGCCGTCGGGACGGCACGAGTAGAGGTTGCCGACGCCCTCGTGGTCGGAGAGGAAGGCGATCCGGCCGCCGCTCTCCGGTGCCCAGGTGGCGGCGCCGGGACCGCGGACGAACATCGGGCAGTCGAGGTGTCCCTCCAGGTCGGGCAGCAGGCGCCCGCCGTGCAGCCACAGCCGCCCGGTGGCCCCGCCGCGGTAGCGCTTCCAGGCGGCGGGCTCGTGGGGCGGCTTGCCGGTCAGCAGCAGGGTGCGCCGGTCGACGCCCTCGTCGTCCGGCGCCGGGGCCCGGACCGCGTCGGCCATGGCGATGTCGGAGACCGGGCCCCAGGGCAGGCGCCTGCCCGGGGAGCCGTCCACCGGGAGGCTGTAGGCCCAGGAGAAGTACGAGAAGGGCTGGTTGTGGGAGGAGACGGCGAGGATCTGCCCGTCGGGGGTCCAGCCGCAGACACGGGTGTCGGTCGAGCCCCAGTAGCTGAGCCGCCGGGCCGGACCGCCGTCGACGGGCACCAGGTGGACCTCCGGGTCCAGGCTGCGCCAGCTGGTGAACGCGATCCGGGTCCCGTCGGGGGAGAAGCGGGGGTGCCCCACCCGGGTGCGGTCCACCGTGAGCCGCCAGGCCCGGCCGGGCCGCCGCCCCTCCTCCGCCAGCGGGGCGACCCACAGGTCGTCCTCGGTGGCGAAGCAGATCACGTCGTCGTGCAGGTGCGGGAAGCGCAGGTACGCGGCGTGCTCACTCACCCCACCCATGGTTTCCGCGGCGCCGGGGTGCGGCAACTCGTGCCGGCGCCGGCCGACGGGGGCCCGGCGGCGGGCCGTTGCGTGACCCAGCCCACAAGCGAAACGACTTCGTTTCGCTCCGCCCCTGCGGTACGGTCGTCGTGTACGAAACGGTTTCGTTCCCTTCGATCGCCGAGGAGGCGGGTCATGACGCGCAGCCGGCTCACCCCCGAGCGCGAGGCGGAGATCTACGAGGCCGTGCTCGACCTGCTCCGCGAGGTCGGCTACGACGCCCTCACCATGGACGCCGTGGCCACCCGCACGCGCTCCAGCAAGGCCACCCTCTACCGCCAGTGGGGGAGCAAGGCCGAACTCGTGGTGAAGGCGGTACGGCACGACAAGCCGGTCCAGGCCGGTGAGATCGACACCGGCACGCTGTACGGCGACTTCCACGCGATGCTCGACCGCTCGGACGACTGCCGGATGGAGAAGGACTGCGCCCTGATGCGGGGGCTCGCCCAGGCGATCCACACCAACCCCGACCTCCACCAGGCGCTGCGCGAGCACCTCGTCGCCCCGGAGATCACCGGGCTGGACGTGGTGCTCCGCAGGGCCGTGGACCGGGGGGAGATCCGCCCGGACAACCCCGCGCTGGGCTATGTGATGCACATGATGATCGGCGCCTTCGTCGCCAGGGAGCTGATCGAGGACCGGATCCCCGACCGGGCCTTCCTGACCGACTACCTCGACGCCGTGGTCCTGCCCGCCCTCTCAGCCTGACCCGGGGCCTGCTCCCCGGGCCACCCCGTCCCCCGCTCCGGCGCCCACCGGAGCACCCCCGCCGGGGCAGTGCTCCGGCGCACGGAGTCCCCGCTCCGGAACGCGCGGGTCCCCACCCGCGCATGCCCCTCCCCGGGTCCCGCACGCCCCGCTCACCCGCAGCTCCTGACGCGCCGCTCTCGTCGTCGGGCCGACTCCCCCTGTCCTGTTCGCCTCACACATGGGAGTAGCCCTCGTGGCCTCGTTCCTGTACAAGATCGGACGGTCGGCGTTCCGGCGCCGCCGCCTCGTCGCCCTGCTGTGGGTGGCCCTGCTGGCCCTCGCCGGATTCGGCGCGGCGACCGCACCGGCCGCCACCTCCTCGTCCTTCTCGATCCCCGGCACGGAAGCCCAGCGCGCCTTCGACCTGCTGGAGGAGCGCTTCCCCGGCAGCAACGCCGACGGCGCCACCGCACGGGTCGTCTTCAAGGCCCCCGAGGGCCGCTCGGTGAACGACCCCGAGTTCAAGGCCGAGGTCACCGAGGCGGTCGCCGACCTGACCTCGGGCTCCGACCAGGTCGCCTCCGTCTCCGACCCCTACGCCTCCCAGGCCGTCTCGCAGGACGGCTCGACCGCGTACATCTCCGTCTCCTACAAGACGAACCCCTTCGAGCTGACCGAGTCGACGCGCTCCGCCCTGGAGCAGACCGGCGAGGCCGCGCGCGAGGGCGGGATGACCGTCGAGATCGGCGGCGACGCGCTCCAGACCATCCCGCACACCGGCGCGGGCGAGATCGTCGGCGTGGTGATCGCGGCGATCGTGCTGGTCATCACCTTCGGCTCGCTGGTCGCCGCGGGTCTCCCGCTGCTCACCGCCCTCATCGGCGTGGGCATCGGCATCTCGGGCATCACCGCCCTGGCCAGCACGCTCGACCTGGGCACCACCACCTCGACGCTGGCCATGATGATCGGCCTGGCGGTCGGCATCGACTACGCGCTGTTCATCGTCTCCCGCTACCGCGTCGAGCGCGCCGAGGGGCGTGACGCGGAGGAGGCCGCCGGACGGGCCGTCGGCACGGCCGGGTCCGCCGTGGTCTTCGCCGGCCTCACCGTGATCATCGCCCTGGTGGGCCTCGCCGTCGTCAACATCCCGATGCTCTCCAAGATGGGCTTCGCCGCCGCCGGCACCGTGGCCATCGCGGTGCTCGTCGCGCTCACGCTGATCCCCGCGCTGCTCGGCTTCGCCGGGGACCGGGTGCTGGGCCGCGCGGTGCGCAAGGCCCTCGCCGCGAAGGACGCGAAGGACGCGAAGGACGCGGAAGGCGCGAAGGACGGAGCGCCGGAGACGGGCGGGGCCGCCGCGGGCGGGGAGACCGCCAAGCCCAACGCGGGCACCCGCTGGGCGCGCTTCGTGCTCCGCCGCCCGGTCGTGGTGCTGCTCGCCGGTGTCATCGGCCTCGGCGCCGTCGCCGTCCCGGCCGCCTCGCTCCAGGTGGGCCTGCCCGACGACGGCTCGCAGCCCGTCAGCACCACCCAGCGCAAGGCGTACGACCTGCTCTCCGAGGGCTTCGGCCCGGGCTTCAACGGCCCGCTGGTGGTCGTGGTCGACGGCGACGCGGCCGCGGCCGAGAGCGCCGCCGAGACCATCCGGGGGATCGAGGGCGCGGCGGCGGTCACGCCGCCGACCCCGAACAAGGCGGGCGACGCCGCGATGATCACGGTCATCCCCGAGGACCGGCCCTCCTCCAAGGCCACCGAGGACCTGGTCCACGACATCCGCGAGCAGTCCGGCGACGACGTGTACGTCACCGGCGCGACCGCGATGAACATCGACTTCTCCCAGCGGATGAACGACGCCCTGCTGCCCTACCTCGGGCTGGTCGTGGGCCTCGCCTTCCTGCTGCTGATGGTGGTGTTCCGCTCGATCCTGGTGCCGCTGAAGGCCGCGCTCGGCTTCCTGCTCTCGGTGGTGGCGGCGCTCGGCGCGGTCGTGGCCGTCTTCCAGTGGGGCTGGCTCGGCTCGCTCTTCGGCGTGGAGCAGACCGGCCCGATCATGTCGATGATGCCGATCTTCATGATCGGCGTGGTCTTCGGGCTGGCCATGGACTACGAGGTCTTCCTCGTCACCCGGATGCGGGAGGCGTACGTCCACGGGCAGCGGCCGGGCGAGGCGATCGTCACCGGCTTCCGCCACGGCGCCCGGGTGGTGACCGCGGCGGCGGTCATCATGATCGCGGTCTTCGCCGGCTTCATCGGCTCCAGCGAGCAGATGATCAAGATGATCGGCTTCGGCCTGGCGATCGCCGTCGTCTTCGACGCCTTCGTCGTCCGGATGGCGATCGTGCCCGCGGTGCTGGCGCTGCTCGGTGCCAAGGCCTGGTGGCTGCCCCGCTGGCTGGACCGGGCGCTGCCCGACGTGGACGTCGAGGGCGACCGGCTGCGCGGTTCCGCGTCCGCGTCCGACGGCTCCGGCGAGGGCGACGCGGACCGCGAGCTGGCCCGGGTCTGAGACCCGAGAGGCTCCGGGGGCGTCCGGCGGCCGGTGTGCCGGGAAGGGCACCGGCCGCCGGGGCCGGTGCGGGTGCGCCGGGTGAGCGAGCCCCCGGACGGCGGCGGCACCGTGGGGACGGGGGCCGCCGCACACACCGAGGCCGCTGCCGCCGGGAACTCCCGGCGGCAGCGGCCTCCGTGCGCCCGCGGTCGGCCTCCGTGCGTCCGGCAGCCGCCCGCGGGCGCACGGTGGGTCCGCCGAAGCCCCCCGGTGGTCCCGAGCTGCCCGGGCGCCTCAGGCGGTGGGGGCCGCGGCGGCCTGTGCGTAGGTGTGGCGCAGGAAGCGCCGCAGCGTCTTCGCCTCGAACTGGACGACCGCGACTCCGTCCGCGGTGTGGAACTCCACGACCGCCTGGACCCGCCCGCACGGCCAGACCTCGATGTCACCGCGCCGGACCGGGGTGGTCAGCCCGCTCTCCAGCACCTCGCGGGGGAAGGTCCACTCCTTCCCGCTGGGGAAGGCGAAACTGACGGACTGGGGGTCCTCGGCGGGGTCGTAGCTGAGGGACACCCGGACGGGGCGGTACTGGGGAGCGTCGGTGACGATGCGGCCTCGGGCGTGTTCCTTGACGGTGGGGGACATCGGCCTTGCTCCTCACACTCGTCCGCTTTGTCATCTAATGTCCCATATTTTGCGGTAGCGGCTCGACCGCTTTCGGGGACCTGTGTGCATGTGTGATCCCTGCGCTCTTGCAAGTCGTTCGCAGCGGGCTCATCCTTGGACGGTTCTTCTCCTGTCCTGAGCGGGGTTCCCCATGCATGTGCCTGACGGATTCATCGACGCACCCGTTTCCGTTGCCGCCGGTGTCGTCGCCGCGGGCGCCGTCGCCGCCGGGCTCCGCGGGGCCCGCCGGGAACTGGGGGCCGCGAGGGTCGGCTCCCTCGGCGGGGACGACCGCACCGCGCCGCTCGCCGGACTGGTCGCCGCCTTCGTCTTCGCCGCGCAGATGCTGAACTTCCCCGTCGCCGCGGGAACCAGCGGCCATCTGCTCGGCGGCGCGCTCGCCGCCATCCTGGTCGGGCCCTGGACCGGTGTGCTCTGCATCTCCGTCGTGCTGCTGATGCAGGGCATCCTCTTCGCCGACGGAGGGCTCAGCGCCCTCGGCGTCAACATCCTGCTGATGGGCGTCGTCACCGTGGTCGTGGCCTGGGCGGTCTTCCGCGGGCTGACCGCCGTCCTGCCGCGCGGCCGCCGCGCGGTCACCGCCGCCTCCTTCGTCGCCGCCCTGGTCTCCGTCCCGGCCTCGGCCGCCGCCTTCACCCTCCTCTACGCCCTCGGCGGCGTCACGGAGGTGCCGCTCGGCTCGGTGCTCACCGCCATGGTGGGCGTCCATGTGCTCATCGGCATCGGCGAGGCCGCGATCACCGCGCTCACGGTGGGCGCCGTCCTCGCGGTCCGCCCCGACCTGGTGTACGGGGCGCGGGGCCTGACCGCCCCCCTGAAGCTGAGGGTCGGCGGCGAACTGGTCGACGCCCCCGCCCCCGCCCCCGCCTCCGAGCCGGCACCCGCCCGCTCACCCCGGGGCGTGTGGATCGCCGGGCTCGCCGCCTCGCTGGTCCTGGCCGGCTTCCTCTCCTTCTACGCCTCCGGCGACCCCGACGGCCTGGAGCGCGTCGCCTCCGACAAGGGCTTCGACGCCTCCGCCGAGGAGCACGCGGGCGCCGGCTCCCCGCTCGCCGACTACGGGGTCGAAGGCGTCGGGAACGACCGGCTCTCCGGCGGTCTGGCCGGAGTGATCGGCGTCGGCGCCACCGTCGCCGTCGGCACCGGAGCCTTCTACGCCGTGCGCCGCCGCCGTGCCCCGCAGGAGCACGGCGAGGCGCCCCGGAACTCCGCCTGAGATGGGGGCCGGGCACTCCCATCGGCTCTACCGGGCGGGCGACTCGCCCGTCCACGCCCTGCCCGCGCACTGCAAGCTGGTCGCCGCGCTCGGCTTCGTCCTCGTCGTGGTCTCCACGCCACGTGAGGCGGTCTGGGCCTTCGGCGCCTACGCGGCCCTGCTCGCCGCCGTGGCGGCCGTGGCCCGGATCCCGGCCGGCTTCCTGCTCAAGCGGCTCCTGGTCGAGGTGCCGTTCGTCGCCTTCGCCCTGCTGATGCCCTTCGTGGTGCCCGGCGAGCGCACCGAGGTGCTGGGCGTCGCACTGAGCGTCCCCGGGCTGTGGGGCGCCTGGAACATCCTGGCCAAGGGCACACTCGGCGTCGCCGCGTCCGTGCTGCTGGCCTCCACCACCGAACTGCGCGCGGTGCTGCTCGGCCTCCAGCGGCTGCGGCTGCCCTCGCTGCTCGTCCAGATCGCCTCGTTCATGATCCGCTACGCGGACGTGGTCACCGGGGAGATGCGCCGGATGTCGGTGGCCCGGCGCTCCCGGGGGTTCGAGGCCCGGGGCGTGCGCCACTGGAAGGTCCTCGCCGCCTCGGCCGGGGCGCTGTTCATCCGCTCCTACGAACGCGGCGAGCGGGTGCACCTGGCGATGCTCAGCCGCGGCTACACCGGCACCCTGCCGGTCCTCGACGACACCCGGCCCACCCCCGCCCAGTGGGCCTTCGCCGCCGCACTGCCCGTGGCCGCGCTCGCGGTCTGCCTGCTGGGATGGACGCTATGACCCACACGCCCCCCTCACTGGAGGTACGCGGCCTCGCGTACGCCTACCCCGACGGCCACCAGGCCCTGTTCGGCGTCGACCTGACCGTGGGGCGCGGCGAGCGGGTGGCGCTGCTCGGCCCCAACGGCGCCGGCAAGACCACCCTGGTGCTCCACCTCAACGGCATCCTGACGGGCGGGGTGGGGACGGTGTCGGTCGCCGGGCTGCCCGTCGGCCGCCGGGACCTCGCGGAGATCCGGCGCCGGGTGGGGATCGTCTTCCAGGACCCCGACGACCAGCTCTTCATGCCGACCGTCCGGGAGGACGTCGCCTTCGGCCCGGCGACGGCGGGGCTGCGCGGGGCCGCCCTGGAGGAGCGCGTGGCGGCCGCGCTGGAACGCGTGGGGATGGCGGACTTCGCCGACCGGCCCCCGCACCACCTGTCCTTCGGCCAGCGCCGCCGGGTCGCGGTGGCGACCGTGCTGGCCATGGAGCCGGAGATCCTGGTGCTCGACGAGCCCTCCTCCAACCTCGACCCGGCCTCCCGGCGCGAACTGGCGGACATCCTGCGCTCGCTGGACGTCACGGTGCTGATGGTCACCCACGACCTGCCGTACGCGCTGGAGCTCTGCCCGCGGGCGGTGGTGCTCAGCGAGGGGGTGATCGCGGCGGACGGCCGGACGCAGGAACTGCTGTGCGACGAGGACCTCATGCGCGCCCACCGCCTGGAGCTTCCCTTCGGCTTCGACCCGGCGTCCGTGACAATGGGGACGTGACGAACGACCACGACCGCGCCCCGGAGGCCTCGCTCCTCCTCGACGAGCAGCTGTGCTTCGCGCTGTACGCCGCGCAGCGCGCGGTGACGGCCGCCTACCGGCCGCTCCTCGCCGACCTGGGCCTCACCTACCCCCAGTACCTGGCCATGCTGGTGCTGTGGGAGCGCGGCGAGGTGCCCGTCAAGGAGCTGGCCGCCGCGCTGCGCCTGGACTACGGCACGGTCTCGCCCCTGCTCAAGCGGCTGGAGTCGGCGGGGCTGGTGCGCCGCGAGCGCTCCGCGGCCGACGAGCGCTCGGTGCACCTGGTGCTGACCGAGGAGGGCGCCGCGCTGCGCGGGCGGGCCGAGCGGGTGCCCGCGGAGCTGGCCCGCAGCACCGGCCTGGACGGTGCCGAGATCACCCGTCTGCGCAGGGAGCTGCACCGCCTGGCCCGGGCCACGGACGCCGAGCGGTAGCCGGAAGGGCCGGTCGGGCGTCCTGCTTCCCGCGTCCCGCTCCCCCCGCCCGGAGAGGCTTCCCCCGCGCCGGGGCGGCACCCCGCATCCGATACGTTGTGCACGATGCAGTTTCGGCGGTGGACGCGACAGAACCGGGGGACGCACCGTGAGCGAACAGGCCGACCCCCTCGACACCCGGCCCACCCGGATCGTGTACGTGGCCGAGGCCACCGCCCACGGCGGTCGCGAGGGCTATGTCACCAGCCACGACGGCCGGATAGACCTCCGGGTCGCCGCTCCGCCCGCCCTCGGCGGCGACGGCCTGGGCACCAACCCGGAGCAGCTGTTCGCCGCGGGGTACAGCGCCTGCTTCCACAACGCCCTGGTCATCGTCGGGCGGCGCGCCGGACTCGACCTGAGCGGGTCCACCGTCGCCGCCAAGGTGGGCATCGGCCCCAACAACGCCCGCGGCTACGGGCTCGCCGTGGCCCTGAGCGTCTCCCTGCCCCTGGTCGACCAGGACCTCGCCGCCCGGCTCGTCTCGGCCGCGCACCAGGTCTGCCCCTACTCCAACGCCACCCGCGACAACATCGACGTGTCGATCCTGCTGAGCTGAGCCCCGCCGCCCCGCCGCCCCGCCGCCCCGCCGCCCCGCCGCCCCGCGGCCCCGCCGCCCCGCCGCCCCGCGGCCGGGGGCACCGCCGGGGCGTTGCACCATGGGGGGATGCACGCGAGCGAAGGAGCACAGGTGGGGGACGTCCGGGGCACGGTGGCCGAGGGCTACGAGGCGGTCGCCGACGCCTTCGCCCGCAACGCCGAGCAGCGCGGCGAGCGCGGCGCGGCCGTCGCCGTCTACCGGCACGGCCGCAAGGTCGTCGACCTGTGGACCGGCACCCGGGACGTCGACGGCACCGAGCCCTGGGCCGTCGACACCGCGCAGGTCGTGCGCTCGGCCACCAAGGGCGTGGCGGCCGCCGTCGTCCTGCTGCTCCACCAGCGCGGCCAGATCGACCTGGACGCCCCGGTCGGCACCTACTGGCCCGAGTTCAAGGCCGCGGGCAAGGAGCGGGTGCTCGTCCGCCATGTGCTCTCCCACCGGGCCGGCCTGCCGGTGCTCGACCGGCCGCTCACCCCGGAGCAGGCACTCGACGGCGCCTCCGGGCCCGCGGCGCTCGCCGCGCAGGCCCCCCTCTGGGAGCCGGGCGCCGAGCACGGCTACCACGCCCACACCTACAGCTGGCTGCTCGGCGAACTCGTCCGCCGGGTGACCGGGCGCCCCATCGGCCGCTGGGTGGCCGAGGAGATCGCCCGCCCGCTGGACCTGGACTTCTGGATGGGCCTGCCCGAGGAGGAGGCCCATCGCGTCGGCCGCGTCGGTCCCGTGCCCGAGCCCGGACCGGCCCAGGGCGGGGGGCCGAGGCTGCGCCCCAAGCGCTCCGTCGCCGCCGCCTACGAGGACCCCGGCTCGCTCACCCGCCGCGCCTTCTCCGCCGTCGCCCCGCCGCCCGACGAGAACGCCCCCGCCTACCGCGCGGCCGGCCTGCCCGGCTCGGGCGGCATCTGCACCGCCCGGGCCCTGGCCCGCTTCTACGCCGCCACCATCGGCGAGGTCGACGGCGGACGCCGCCTCTTCGCCCCCGCCACCCTGACCCTCGCCCGGACCGAGGAGTCGGCGGGCCCGGACCGGGTGCTCGTCGTGCCCACCCGCTTCGGGCTGGGCTTCATGCTCCACGGGCCCGCCGCCCCGCTCCTCGGCCCCGGTTCCTTCGGCCACCCGGGGCGCGGCGGCTCGCTCGGCTTCGCCGACCCCGAGTCGGGCACGGCCTTCGGCTATGTCACCAACGGGCTGCGCAGGGGAGTCACCGCCGATCCCCGTGCGCAGGCCCTGATCCGCGCGATACGGTCCACGCTGTAGGGGGTCCGGCGGAGGGGGAGTGCCGTGAGGCGGTTCGACGGGTACGGGGTCCTGGTCACCGGCGGGGCGCGGGGCATCGGCGCCGCGATCACCCGCCGCCTCGCCTCCGAGGGCGCCAGGGTGCTCGTCGCCGACATCGACGCCGAGGCCGCCGAGGAGACCGCGGCAGAGGTCGACGGTGCCGAGGCCTGCCGGGTGGACGTGGCCGACCGCGCCGACGCCGAGGCGGCCGTCGCCCGTGCCGCCGAGCGCTTCGGGCGGCTCGACGTGCTCGTCAACAACGCCTTCTCCGCGATCGACCACGCGGGCCCCTTCGAGGAACTCCCCGACCAGGCATGGGCCCGCGACCTGGACATCTGCCTCGGCGGCGCGATGCGGTGCGCCCGCGCCGCGCTGCCGGCCCTGGCCGCCGCCGGGGGCCGGGGCGCGATCGTCAACATCGGCTCCGTCAACGCCGAGCAGTCCTTCGGCGGCCACGCCTACAGCGCGGCCAAGGCCGGACTCGCCTCGCTGACCCGCACCCTGGCCGCCGAGGCGGCCCCCCGCGGCGTCCGGGTCAACCAGGTCAACCCCGGAACGGTGCGCACCCGTGCCTGGGAGGGCCGACCGGAGGTCCTTCGTGCGCTGGGGGAGGTCTACCCCCTCGGGAGGGTCGGCGAGCCGGAGGACATCGCGGCCGCCGCGGCCTTCCTCGCCTCCGGTGACGCCGCCTGGATCACCGGGACCACGCTGCGGGTCGACGGCGGCCTGCTGGCCGTCAACACGCAGTTCCTCCGGCTGACGGGCCAGGACGGGGGGCCCGCGGGCCCCCCGGGGGACAAGGACCCCTCGGAGGCGCGGCCCGCGCCGATGTGAGGCCGACCGGCGCGGCCGGACCGGTCGCTCCGCGGACCGGGCTTCCCGGCCACCTCCGCCGTTTGCCATGATCTTGTCATGGATCGCGACACCTCGCCCGTGTACCAGGCCCGCTACGGCTTCGATCTCCGGACCTCGACGGTCGTGGCGCTCTCCGCCGCCTTCACCGCGGCCCTGCTGCTCCCGGGCATGCCCCTGCTCGCCCAGGTGCTGGGGCTGCCCCTGTTCGGCGGAGGCGGGCTGTTCATGGCGTACACGGCGCTCAGCCGCAGGGTCGCGTTCCGGGTCGACGCGACGGGCGTGCTCCTCGGCGGGAGCCCCGCCCGGTACCGGGCCACCACCGCCCACGTGCCCTGGGAGGACATCACGGGCTTCGTGCTGTGGCGCCAGGCGGCGGGGTCCGCCTCCGTGCCCTACGTCGGCGTCACCCGGCGTCAGGGCGCCCCCTCGCTGCCCGGGGACGGCCCGAAGGCCCATGCCGCCCTGCGCTTCCTGGTACCGGTGCCGCCCGGCACCGCGGTCTCCTCCCGGGCGGTGACCGGGTGGCGCTTCGACAAGGAGCGACTGGAGACCGCCGTCGCCCATTTCGCCCCCGGCACCCCGGTGCAGGACGCCCACTGAGGGCACCGCGCCACCGGGGGGCGCCCGGGAGGCACGCCACCCGGGCGCCCCCCGCCCCCTCAGCGGGCGCCCAGCACCGCCGCCACCACGGGACCGGCCGCGTCGCCACCATGGCCGCCCGCGGACACCACGGCCGCCGCCGCCAGGTCGTCCGCGAAGGCCGTGAACCAGGAGTTGGACTGCCCCTGCCCGTCGACCTCGGCCGAACCGGTCTTCGCCCCCTTGTCGCCGCCGACCGCGGCCATCGCCTCGGCGCCCGTGCCGCCCGGCGCCGCGCCCGCCCGCATCAGCCCGCGCAGGGTCTCGGCCATGCCGCCGGGCATCCGCTGGGCGACGGCCAGCGGGCGGTCGTCGAGGGACGCGGGCACGATCACCGGCTGGCGGAAGCCGCCGTCCTTCACGGTGGCCGCGATCGAGGCCATGTTGAGGGCGTTCATCTGGACCCGGCCCTGGCCGATGTAGGACGCGGCGGTCTCGGAGCCGGTGGAGGCGGGCACCGAGCCGTCGCGGGTCACCACCCCGCTCTGCCAGTCCTTCCCGATGCCGAAGTACCGCGCGGCCGTCTCGCCGAGCGCGCTGCCGGCCGCGTCGCCCAGCGGCTTCACGGGCTTGATGAAGGTCGTGTTGCAGGAGCGGGCGAAGGCCGTGCGCAGGGTGGCGTCGGGCACCTCGAACTTGTCGAGGTTCTGGAAGGTGCGCTCCCACACGACCGTGGGCGGGCACTCCACGGGGGAGTCGGCGCCGTTCACCAGCCCCCGGTCCAGCATCATCGCGGCCGTCACGATCTTCATCGTGGAGCCGGGGGCCTGACCGCCCTGGAGCGCCGTGTTGAATCCGGCGGCAGGGCTGTTGGCCACCGCCCGGACGTACCCGGTGCTCGGCTCGACGGCGACCACGGACGCCTTCCCGTAGCGGCTGACCGCCTGCTCCGCCGCGGCCTGCACACCGGCGTCCAGATAGGTCGGCACCGTGCCGGGCTCACCCTCCGCCAGGGTCAGCAGGGTCCTGTCCGGCACGCTGCCGTCGTCGGAGGAGAGCACCAGCTCCACGCCCGCCGTGCCGCCCGCCTCGGCGCCGTACCTCTCGCGCAGCTCGTCCAGGATCCCGGCGAGCGAGGGGAACTTCTCGGCGGTCAGCTCCACCCCGTCCCTGTCGACCGCCCTGATCGGCGGCGCGGTGGACTCGGAGGTGCTGAGCGAGGTGCCCTCGGTCAGTTCGGGGTGCACCACCGAGGGGTCCCAGTCGACCACGGCCCGGCCCGTGCTCAGCCCGCGGACCACGGTGAGACGGGAGGCGTACTCCCAGGTCTTCGAGGTGCCCTCGTACTCCACGGTCGCCGACACGGTGAACGGGACGGTGGCTCCCGTCGCCGGTCCCGGGGTGATCTCCGCCCGGGTCACACGGGCCGACACGGAGTACCCGGCGAGCACCGCCTCGGCGGCCACCGGGTCGTTGGTCAGCTGTGCGGCCGCCGAGCCCTCCCCGGACGCCCAGGCGGTCAGGAAGCGGTCGGCGGTCTCCGCCGTTTCGGCCGCGTCCGGCGGTCCGGTCCTCCCGGGGGCGGACCGGGTGGAGAGCTGGCCGTCCCCGCCGTCCGCGATGCCGCTGACGAGGTTCCACCCCGCGTACCCCACACCCCCGGCCACGACGGCGAACACCCCGCCGACGACGGCGACCTTCGTCCCACTGCGCATCCCCCTGCAACCCCTCCCCGAGGCGTGCGCACCCCTGGGTCTGAACATGTTCAAGGGGTGCGTCGGTTGCAGCCTACGGGACGGGTGGGCCGCGAGCGGCGGCCGTTATCCGACCGGGACGCGACCGCAGGGATCCGGCCGACGCCCTTCGGCCGGGCGGGGCGTCCGCCGCACGTCCTCAGATCCACATGTCCAGCCACATCCGGTTGCGCCACTCCTCCATCGGGAGCGGTGCGCCGGTGTAGATCGGATGGAAGTAGACGAAGTTCCACACGATCAGCAGCACCAGCACCCCCGAGCCGATCGCGCCCACCGCCCGCCGCCGCTCGTCGCAGCCCGCCGGGCCGAGCATCGCGCCGATCATCATCGCCACCGCCAGGCACAGGAAGGGGACGAACACCACCGCGTAGAAGTGGAAGATCGTGCGCTCCTGGTAGTGCAGCCAGGGCGCCCAGCCGGCCAGGAAGGCGCACAGGATCGCCCCCGCCCGCCAGTCGCGGCGGAACAGCCAGCGGTAGCCGACGTACAGCAGGGCGAAGCAGGCCGCCCACCACAGCAGGGGGGTGCCGAGGGCCAGGACCTCGCTCGCGCACTTGTCCACCGTGCCCTGCGGGCAGCCGCCGGTACCCGGGGCGACGTCCTGGTAGTAGTAGGAGACCGGGCGCCCGACGACCAGCCAGCTCCACGGGTTCGACTCGTAGGTGTGCCCGTCGGTGAGGCCGACGTGGAAGGTGTAGACCTGCGACTCGTAGTGCCACAGGCTGCGCCACCAGTCCGGGAACAGCCAGCCCCAGGAGCTGTCCCGTCCGGGACCGGAGCTCGCCCACTGCCGGTGGTAGCCCCCGGAGGTGGCGATCCAGCCCGCCCACGACGCCACGTACGTCGCGAGCGCCACCGGCACCGTGGAGGCGAACGCCGGGACCAGGTCGCGGCGGAGCACGGCCGCGTACGGGCGGACCGCCCCCGCGGTGCGCCGCGTCCCGACGTCCCACAGCACGCTCATCACACCGAAGGCCGCCAGGATGAACAGGCCGTTCCACTTGGTCCCGGCGGCCAGGCCCAGCATCACCCCCGCGGTCAGCCGCCAGGGCCGCCACCCCAGGCGCAGGGTCTCGGCGACGGTGCGGTCGGGCCGCAGCACCCCCTCGCCGTCCACCGGGAGAGCCCCCGCCATGCGGCGGCGGCTCGCGTCGCGGTCCAGCAGCAGCGCACCGAAGGCGGCCAGCACGAAGAACATCAGCACCAGGTCGAGCAGCGCGGTACGGCTCATCACGAAGTGCAGCCCGTCGACCGTCAGCAGCAGCCCCGCCAGGCAGCCGAGGAAGGTCGACCGGAACAGCCGCCTGCCGATCCGGCACAGCATCAGCACGGACAGCGTGCCGAGGACGGCCACCATGAACCGCCAGCCGAACGGAGTGAAGTCGAAGAGCTTCTCGCCGAGGCCGATGACCCACTTGCCGACCGGCGGATGCACCACGTAACCCGGGTCGGCCGGCGGCAGCACCGCCGATCCGTCCCGCAGGATGCGCTGGTCCACGTCCTTGGGCCAGCTGCCCTCGTACCCCTGGTTGACCAGCGCCCAGGCGTCCTTGGCGTAGTAGGTCTCGTCGAATATCACCGCGTGCGGCTTGCCGAGGTTCCAGAACCGCAGCAGGCCCGCGATCAGGGCCACCAGCAGCGGGCCGCCCCAGGCGGCGATCCGCGCCAGCACGGCACCGTCGCCGGGCCGCACCCCCAGCGCCCGCCAGAACCCGGCCGACGGGCGGACGAAGGGCGGCACGAGGCGGTCGCGCAGGCCGGTCACGGGGCGGGGCACATAGCCGAACCGGCGCAGCCGGTCGAGCCGCCCGGGCTGCGGCCCGGCCTCCTGGCCCTCGATGGTGTGGGGCGCGGTACTGGTCACCGCGCCATCGTAGGGAACGAGGCCGTGCCCGTGGCGGCTGCCGTCCTGGGAGGATGGAGCCGTGACTTCCAAGCCCGGCACCCTCGTCCTCGCAGGCACCCCCATCGGCGACGTCGCCGACGCACCGCCCCGGCTCGCCGCCGAGTTGGCGGACGCCGACATCGTCGCCGCGGAGGACACCCGGCGGCTGCGCCGCCTCACCCAGGCGCTCGGTGTGCAGACCTCCGGGCGCGTCGTGTCCTACTTCGAGGGCAACGAGGCCGCCCGGACGCCCGAGCTGGTCGAGGCGCTCGCCGGAGGGGCCCGGGTGCTGCTGGTGACCGACGCGGGCATGCCCTCCGTCTCCGACCCCGGCTACCGGCTGGTCGCCGCCGCCGTCGCACGGGACCTCCGGGTCACGGCCGTGCCCGGTCCCTCCGCCGTCCTGACCGCCCTGGCACTGTCGGGTCTGCCGGTGGACCGCTTCTGCTTCGAGGGCTTCCCGCCCCGCAAGGCCGGGGAGCGGCTGGGCCGGCTGCGCGAGGTCGCCGGGGAGCGGCGCACCCTCGTCTACTTCGAGGCCCCGCACCGCCTCCACGACACTCTGGCGGCGATGGCCGAGGTCTTCGGCGCGGACCGGCGGGCCGCCGTCTGCCGGGAGCTCACCAAGACCTACGAGGAGGTCCGGCGCGGCGGCCTCGGGGAGCTGGCCGCGTGGGCCGCAGAGGGCGTCCGGGGCGAGATCACCGTCGTCGTCGAGGGAGCGCCCGCCGCGGACCCCGGCGATCTCGGCCCCGAGGAGCTGGTGCGCAGGGTGCGGGTGAGGGAGGAGGCGGGGGAGCGGCGCAAGGAGGCGATCGCGGCGGTGGCCGCCGAGGCCGGGCTGCCCAAGCGGGAGGTGTTCGATGCCGTCGTGGCGGCAAAGAATGCGGCACGACCCGCACCGTGAGACGGTAAAGGACTATCGTAAAAGGCAAAGCGCAGACCGTGCCCCGGCCGCCAGTGCATGGGAATCCCCAAATGCGCGCCATTTTGTCGGAAGGCGCCTGTGCGCTCCCGCCGGAAAGGGCGTCCACTGGACACAGTGGAGAGGAGCTGGCATGAGCGAGATCACGGACACCACCCCTACGGTGCACGAGGCCTATTCCTTCGCCTGCATGCGCTGCGGATACGGCTGGGAGCAGTCCTACGAGATAGAGCACCACGTCGACACCAAGGGCCGGGCGTTCGTCGTCTACCGGGCGGACGGCGAGCGGGTGCCGTCCCCGCTGTCCAGTCCCACCTGCCTCAACTGCGGGGGGCACGTCGTCCGCATCATGCGGGCCGGGAGCGTCTCGACCGTCCAGGAGTTCATGGAGCACGGCCACGACACCGAGCCCCACGACACCGAGCCCCACGAGGACCGGCCCGCGGCGGCCGCCTCCGTGCCGGCGCCCGCCGCCGAGGAGCCGCGGCCCTCGCCCGAGGCGGCCCCCACCGGGCGGCACCGGCGCCTCTCCGACCTGCTGCACCCCTTCCACCACCGCAGATGAGCGGGGCCGCCGGGTCCGGTCGTCCGCCGGGCACGGCCCCGCACCGCGGACGGGCCGCGGCCCGCCGCCCGCACCCTCCGGCGGAACGCGCCGGTGCGGGGGCCGGGCGGCGGGCCTCGTAGGATCGCGCCCATGAGTTCGAAGTCCGCACCGCCGCCGCTGCCCGAACCGCTCGGGGTGGCGGTCGCCGATTCGCACACCCACCTGGACCTCCAGGACGGCACCGTCGAGGAGGCCCTCGCCCGGGCCGCCGCGGTGGGCGTCACGACCGTGGTGCAGGTGGGCTGCGACGTCAAGGGCTCCCGCTGGGCCGCCGAGACCGCCGCCGCCCACCCGCAGGTGCACGCCGCCGTCGCCCTGCACCCGAACGAGGCCCCCCGCCTGGTGCTCGGCGACCCGGGCACCGAACCGTCCGGCCCGGGCCGGGTACGCCCCGGGCGCGAGGCGGGGGGCGACGCGGCCCTGGACGACGCGCTCGCCGAGATCGACCGCCTGGCCGCCCTCGACGAGGTGCGGGCCGTGGGCGAGACGGGGCTCGACTACTTCCGCACCGGCCCCGGGGGGATCGCGGCCCAGGAGCGCTCCTTCCGTGCGCATATCGAGATCGCCAAACGCCGAGGAAAGGCGCTGGTGATCCACGACCGGGAGGCGCATTCCGACGTGCTGCGCATTCTGGCGGAGGAGGGCGCACCGGAGCGCACCGTGTTCCACTGCTTCTCGGGCGACGCGGACATGGCGCGCGCCTGCGCGGCGGAGGGCTATTTCCTCTCCTTCGCGGGCAACGTCACCTTCAAGAACGCCCAGCCGCTGCGCGACGCGCTCGCCGCCGCCCCCGCGGAGCTGGTGCTCGTGGAGACCGACGCGCCCTTCCTCACCCCCGTGCCGTACCGGGGCCGTCCCAACGCCCCCTATCTGATCCCGGTCACCCTGCGGGCGATGGCCGCGGTCAAGGGGCTCGACGAGGACGCCATGGCGGCGGCGGTCGCCGCCAACACCGCACGCGCCTTCGACTACTGACCCGCCGGACGGCCCCGCCCCGCGGCGCCGTCGGCCCGGCGGGGCCGCCCGCCCGCCGTCCGCCGGGCCCCCGGGAGGAAGCCCCCGCCGGTGACCGATCGGGCTCCCGGAGCGTTGTGCCCGGCGTGCAGGGCAGACATCCCCCGGCGTACCCCGCCGCACCGGCCGCCGCCCCCGCGGCCGCGCCGACCCTCGTCACCGGCGCCGCGCGGCGGTCGCGGCCGCCCGGCGCCGCCGTGCCCCCGCCGCCCGGCGCGCCGGGCCGCCCGCCCGCCCCGCCGCCCCGGGCGCAGACCGCCCCCGCCGATCCCGGGCACACCGTCCTCGACGTCCGGGTCGCGGCCGCCTACGCCCCCACCGTCGCCCACCTGGACCTCTCCGGTGCCCTCGGGACCGCCACCGGGCCCCGCGGGGAGGGCGCGCCCCCGCCGCCCCGCCGCCGCGCCCGCCGCAAGGGTGCCCGGCGGCGCGGAGGGCGGCGCGTCCGGCGCGGTGCCCGGCGCCGGGCACCGGCCCCCGGCACCGGGGCGCTGCGGCGCCTCCTGCCCCGGGCCCTGGTCCTGGCGGTCCTGGCCGGCGGCACCACCGCCTTCCTCGCCGCCGACAAGGAGGTGCGGCTCGCCGCCGACGGCGACTCCCGCACCCTGCACACCTTCGCCGGGGACGTCGGGGCCCTCCTCGACGAGGAGGGCCTCCTCCTCGGCCCGCACGACACGGTCTCCCCGCCCCCGGCCGCCGCCCTCGACAGCGGCGACCGCGTCGAGGTCCGCCGCGGCCGGCCCGTGGTCCTCACCCTCGACGGCCGCCGCCGCACCGTCTGGACCACCGCCGCCACGGTGGACGAGGCGCTGCGCACCCTGGGCGTGCCCGTGGACGGGCACCGCAGGCCGGCCGCCCGCACGCCCATCCCCCCGACCGGTCTCACCCTCGACGTCCGCACCGGGCGCACCGCACCCCTCCCGGCCGGCCACCGGGAGGCGGGCCCCCGCGCGCCCCGTGCAGCGGGGGGCGGCTCCGCCGCCGTACCGCGGCCGTAGGCTGTATCGGTGAGCACCACTGACCCCGACGCCCTGCTCGGCCCCGCCGACATCCGAGAACTGGCCGCCGCGCTGGGCGTACGCCCGACCAAGCAGCGCGGGCAGAACTTCGTCATCGACGCCAACACCGTCCGCCGGATCGTGCGCACCGCGGAGGTCCGGCCGGACGACGTCGTCGTCGAGGTGGGCCCCGGACTCGGCTCGCTGACGCTGGCCCTGCTGGAGACCGCCGACCAGGTCGTCGCCGTCGAGATCGACGACGTGCTGGCCGGGGCCCTGCCCGCCACGGTCGCGGCCCGGCTGCCCGGGCGGGCCGAGCGCTTCCGCCTCGTCCACTCGGACGCCATGCGGGTGCAGGAGCTGCCCGGGCCGCCGCCCACCGCGCTGGTCGCCAACCTGCCGTACAACGTGGCCGTACCGGTGCTGCTGCACATGCTGGAGCGCTTCCCGAGCATCGAGCGCACCCTCGTCATGGTCCAGGCCGAGGTGGCCGACCGGCTCGCCGCCCGGCCGGGCAGCAAGGTCTACGGGGTGCCGTCCGTGAAGGCCAACTGGTACGCGGAGGTCAGGCGGGCCGGGGCCATCGGCCGCAACGTCTTCTGGCCGGCCCCCAACGTCGACTCCGGCCTGGTGTCCCTGGTGCGCCGCGGCGCACCGCTCGCCACCACCGCCTCCCGGACCGAGGTGTTCGCCGTCGTCGACGCGGCCTTCGCGCAGCGCCGCAAGACCCTGCGCGCCGCCCTGGCGGGCTGGGCCGGGTCGGCGGCGGCGGCGGAGGCCGCCCTGGTGGCGGCAGGCGTCTCCCCGCAGGCACGCGGGGAGTCGCTGACGGTGGAGGAGTTCGCACGGATCGCGGAGGCGAAGCAGTGAGTGTCAGCAGGGGCGTCACGGTACGGGTGCCGGCCAAGGTCAACGTCCGCCTCGCGGTCGGCGGAGCCCGGCCGGACGGCTACCACGACCTGGCCAACGTCTTCCTCGCCGTCGGCCTGTACGACGAGGTCACCGTGGCCGAGGCCGCGGCACCCGCCGTCACCTGCGAGGGCCCGGGGGCCGACCAGGTGCCGCTGGACCGCACCAACCTCGCCGTCCGCGCCGCCGAACTCCTCGCCGCACGGCACGGCATCACCCCGAACGTGCACCTCCACATCCGCAAGGACATCCCCGTCGCCGGCGGGATGGCGGGCGGCTCCGCGGACGGCGCGGGCGCCCTGCTCGCCTGCGACGCCCTGTGGGGGTGCGGCTCCTCTCGGGAGGAACTGCTCTCGCTCTGTGCCGAGTTGGGCTCCGACGTGCCGTTCAGCCTGGTCGGCGGGGCGGCACTCGGCACCGGCCGGGGCGAACTGCTCACCCCCCTGGAGGTGGGCGGCGCCTTCCACTGGGTGTTCGCCATGGCCGACGGCGGCCTGTCGACTCCCGCCGTCTACGCCGAGTTCGACCGGCTGAACCGCGGTACCGAGGTCCCGCCCCCGGCCGCCCCGCCCGCGCTGCTGGAGGCACTGCGCACCGGCGACACCGCGGGCCTGGCGGACGCCCTCGGCAACGACCTCCAGCCGGCCGCCCTCTCGCTGCGCCCCTCCCTCGCGGCCACCCTGGCCGCGGGCACGGAGGCGGGAGCGCTCGCCGGGCTGGTCTCCGGCTCGGGCCCCACCACGGCCTTCCTGGTGAAGGACGCCGAGGCCGCCGAGTCGGTGGCCGCCGCGCTGCGCGCCTCGGGCACCTGCCGCGAGGCGCGTCCGGCCCTCGCGCCGGCGCCCGGGGCGACGGTCGTCGCCGGCGGCTGAGCCCGCCGCCGCGGCACCCGCGGCCGGACGCGGCGGCGCCGGGTACTCAGACGGGAGTTGAGTATCCGGACGGTGTCCGCCGCCCCGGCCGGACGGCAGCGTGGCCCCATGACCACGACCACCGTCCGCGAGCTCGCCCGGAACACCCCCGGAACCCGCGACCGCTACGCCGACCTGCTGCGGGTCGCCTCGCTCGCGACCGTCGTCTGCGGGCACTGGCTGATGGCCGCCGTCACCGCCGACGGCCGGGTCGGCAACCTGCTCGCCTCCCTCCCCGGGCTCCAGGTCCTGACCTGGGTGCTCCAGGTGATGCCGGTCTTCTTCTTCGTCGGCGGCTTCGCCCACGCGCTCACCTTCCGGTCCCTGCGCCGCCGCCTGCCGGCGGGGAGCGTCTACGCGGCCTTCCTGCACGGCCGGTCGCGGCGGCTGCTGGTGCCCACCGCGGTGTTCGTGCTCGTCTGGACGGCCGCGGCCCTGGCCGCCGCCCTCCTCGGCGGGGACCGCGGACCGGTGGGCGCGGCGCTGCGACTGGTCGCGCAGCCGCTGTGGTTCATCGGCGTCTACCTCGCCGTGGTCGCCCTCACCCCACCGCTGCTGAGGCTCCACGAGCGGGCCGGAGCCCGGGTGCCCCTCGCCCTCGTCGCGGCGGTGGCCGCCGTCGACCTGCTGCGCTTCGCCCTCGGCGTGCCGTACGTGGGGTTCCTCAACTTCGCCCTCGTCTGGCTCGCCGTCCACCAGCTCGGCTTCCTACGCGCGGACGGCATGATCCGCCGCCCCGGCCTGCTCGCCGCCGCCGGACTCGCGGGCGCCGCCGCGCTGGTGGCCCTCGGCCCCTATCCCCTCTCCATGGTGGGCATGCCCGGCGAGGAGGTCTCCAACATGGCCCCGCCGACCCTCGCCCTGCTCTGCCACGCCCTCTGGCTGGTCGGGGCCGTGGAGCTGCTGCGCGGGCCGGGCACCCGACTCGCGGGCAGGGCGCGCGTGTGGCGGGCGGTCGTCGCCGCCAACGGGGTCGCGATGACGGCGTTCCTGTGGCACCTGACCGCGATGCTCGGCGTCTACGCGGCGCTGCTCGCCGTCGGCGCGCCGCTGCCCGCACCCGCCACGGGGGCCTGGTGGGCGCAGGTCCCGCCGCGGCTGGCGGCCGCCGCGGTGCTCACCGCCCTGCTGGTGGCGGTCTTCCGCCGCTTCGAGGTGCCGGGCGCTCCGGGAGCCTCGCCCCGGCCCGGTTCGGGGCCCCTCGCCGCGGTCGGCGCCGCACTCTGCCTCTCCGGGGTGCTGGGCCTGTCCCTGGTGGGCTTCGGCGGCATCCTGGACGGCCGGACCGCCGTGCTCGTCGCGGTGCCGGTCTCCGCCCCCGCCGCGCTCGCCATGGTGCTGGGCGGCTGGCTGCTCGTCGCCCGGGCCGCCCGCCCCTCCCCGTCGGCCGGGCCGGACCCCCGGCGGCACTGAGGGGGGCGGTCCCGTGCGCGGGGGCTGTCCGCCGCCCTCGGCGGACCTGCGCGCGGGCTCGACCTGCGGTGCCCGCACGGCGGAGCACCGCCCCCGTACCGGGTGTGCTCCGGGGGCGCGCCAACGCCGCGGGGTGCCGTGGCCTCGCCGTGCGCCCGCCGGGGACCACGGCACAGCCCTTAGGCTGGGACGTCGTTCGTTCCCCCGGGCAGGAGAGTCATGGCCGTCAACCTGGTCAACGTCGAGGCAGTCAGCAAGGTCTACGGCACCCGTGCCCTGCTGGACTCCGTCTCGCTGGGCGTCTCCGAGGGCGACCGCATCGGCGTCGTCGGACGCAACGGCGACGGCAAGACCACCCTCATCCGGATGCTGGCCAAACTGGAGGAACCCGACAGCGGGCGGGTCACCCAGAGCGGCGGGCTGCGCCTCGGCGTGCTGACGCAGCACGACTCGCTCGACCCCGAGGCCACCATCCGGCACGAGGTCATCGGGGACCTGGCCGACCACGAGTGGGCGGGGAACGCCAAGATCCGCGACGTCCTCACCGGCCTCTTCGACGGCCTGGACCTCTCCGGCTTCCCGCAGGGGCTCGACACCGTCATCGGCCCGCTGTCCGGCGGCGAGCGCCGCCGGATCGCACTCGCCAAGCTGCTCATCGCCGAGCAGGACCTGATCGTCCTCGACGAGCCCACCAACCACCTCGACGTCGAGGGCATCGCCTGGCTCGCCCGCCACCTCCGGGAGCGCCGCTCCGCCCTCGTCTGCGTCACCCACGACCGCTGGTTCCTCGACCAGGTCTGCAGCCGGATGTGGGACGTCCAGCGCGGGGCCGTCCACGAGTACGAGGGCGGCTACAGCGACTACGTCTTCGCCCGGGCCGAGCGGGAGCGGATCGCCGCGACCGAGGAGGCCAAGCGGCAGAACCTGATGCGCAAGGAACTCGCCTGGCTGCGCCGGGGAGCGCCCGCGCGGACCTCGAAGCCGCGCTACCGCATCGAGGCGGCCAACGAGCTGATCGCCGACGTGCCCCCGCCCCGCGACACCTCCGAGCTGATGAAGTTCGCCTCCGCCCGGCTCGGCAGGACCGTCCTGGAGCTGGAGGACGTGACCGTCCAGGCCGGTCCCAAGGTCCTGCTCCGGCACGTGACCTGGCAGCTCGGGCCCGGCGACCGCATCGGCCTGGTCGGCGTCAACGGGGCCGGCAAGACCTCGCTGCTGCGCGCCCTCGCGGACGCCGTCCGCAGCGGGGGCGAGGTGCAGCCGGCCGCGGGCCGCGTGGTGGTCGGCAAGACCGTCCGGCTCGCCTACCTCTCCCAGGACGTCACGGAGCTGCCCGGGAGCCTGCGGGTGCTGGAGGCCGTGCAGCAGATCCGCGACCGGGTGGACCTGGGCAAGGGGCGGGAGATGACCGCGGGTCAGCTCTGCGAGCAGTTCGGCTTCGCCAAGGACAAGCAGTGGACCCCGGTCGCCGACCTCTCCGGAGGCGAGCGGCGCAGGCTCCAGCTGCTGCGCCTGCTGATGGACGAGCCGAACGTGCTCTTCCTCGACGAGCCCACCAACGACCTGGACATCGAGACCCTGACCCAGCTGGAGGACCTCCTCGACGGCTGGCCGGGGTCGATGGTGGTCATCTCGCACGACCGGTTCTTCGTCGAGCGGACCACGGACCGCACCTTCGCCCTGCTCGGCGACGGCGCGCTGCGGATGCTGCCGCGTGGCATCGACGAGTACCTGGAGCGCCGGGCGAGCCTGGTGGCGGCCGCCGCCCCGGTGCCCGCGGCGGCACCCGCGCCGACGGCGGGCAGGGAGCGCTCCGCCGCGGACGCGCGCGCCGCCAGGAAGGAGCTCCAGCGCATCGAGCGCCGGCTCGACAGGATCTCCGACAAGGAGACGACCCTCCACGCGCAGATCGCCGACAACGCCACCGATTTCGAGAAGGTGGCGAGGCTGGACGCGGAGCTGCGTGAACTCGGGAGCGAGCGCGAGGAGTTGGAGATGCAGTGGCTGGAGCTGGCGGAGGACGCCGACTGACCGGGCCTCCGGTGCCCCGCACCCCCCGGGCCGCGGGGCACCGGAGGCGGCGGCCCCGGCGGTCAACTCCCGCATCCGGGAGCCGGTTCCGTGGCCGGATCTGGTTCGTGGAGGAGCCGTGGAAAGCGCATAACAACAGCGTCACGGGCCGGTCCTCCCTTGGGAACAGGGGAGAAGCGGCCCGTTTTCGCGTTCGTCGCGGGTGATACAAAGAAGCGCGCCCGACCATGGTCGGCCGAAAAGAAACAAGCGACGGACACGTCCGATCAGCTCCTTCCGGACCTGGGCGCCCCCACCGCGCCCCGGACGCCGGTGCACACGGGGGTGGGGGACCTTTCGGCAGCGCCCGGGCAGGAGCCCGAGAGGGGCGCCGGGAGCAGCAGACCGGAGGAGAACTACGCCATGACACAGCCGCCGCAGCCGGGCTTCGGAGCCCCCGAGGACCCGCAGGGCGCCTCCCCCCGGCCCGCGCAGCCGCCCCAGGGCGGCCCGCCCACCGGCCCGCCGCCCGGCTACGGCTACGGCTACCCGCAGGCGGGGCAGCCGGGCCAGGTCCCCGGCTACGGCCACCCCCAGGGCCCGCCGCCCGGCTACGGCTACCCCCAGGCGGGGCAGCCCGGCCCGTACCAGCAGCAGCCCGGCCCCTACAACCAGCCGGGCCCCTACGGCCATCCGGGGCAGCCCCAGTACCCCGGCGCCCCGACCCCGCCCCCCGGCAAGGGCCCCGGTTCCCCCCTCAGGGGCAGGACCGGTGCCGTCGTCGCCGCCTCGGTCGCCGGCCTCCTCCTCGTCGGCGGCGGGACCTACCTGGCACTGAGCGACGGCGGGAAGAAGGACGCACCCGTCGCCGCCGAGTCCGGCGCAGCGACGCCGGCCCCCTCCGCGGCCCCGGGCGGCGGGGACGAGGTCGACAAGGGCGACGGCAAGGGCCCCGGCGGGGGCCGCGAACAGGCGGAGGACCTCAACGCCGGGCGCAAGGACGGCGAGTCCAGGGTCCTGTTCCTCACCAGGAACGACGTCGACCTGCCCCGCGGCGGCGCCCGGGTCTTCGGCCCGTGGACCGTGGGCGACACCGTGGTCAAGGCCATGTACCGGGAGATCGCCGGGTACTCGGTGAAGGACGGCAGCAAGAAGTGGAGCGTCCCGGTCGCCACCACGGTGTGCTCGGCGCCCGACGCCCCCTCCGCCGACGGCAGGATCGTCTTCGGCATCGAGGACGGCCTGACCGAGAAGGCCAAGTGCAACGACCTCCAGATGGTCGACCTCAGGACCGGCAAGGCGGGCTGGAAGAAGTCCGTCCCGAAGCCGAGCGGCGCCTTCGCAGCCCTGGCCGACTACACGCTCGCCATCTCCGGCGGCACGCTGGCGGTCGCGGGCGGCAGCAACTCCTACGGCTTCTCGCTCGCCGACGGCAGGCAGCTGTTCGGGAAGCCCGCCGGCGACTGCAAGCCCTTCGCCTTCGCGGGCGGCCCGAAGCTGATCGCCGCCGCCAGCTGCCCGACGAGCGACTACAAGAACCCCAAGCAGCAGCTCCAGGAGATCGACCCGGCCACCGGCAAGCCGCGCTGGACCTACGACACCCCCGAGGGATGGGAGATCGACAAGGTCTTCTCGGTGACCCCGCTGGTGGTGTCGATCAGGCAGAACGAGCCCAAGAAGTGGTCCATCCTGTCCCTCACCGACAACGGCAGGCCGAGGGCGACGATCCAGGGCGGGGACGACTCGTACGCCCCCCGCTGCAACGGCGGAGCCTTCGTCGTCTTCGGCCAGAACCTCCAGGGCTGCACCGGTGTGGCCGCGGACTCCCGCAACTTCTACATGGCGACGGACACCGGATTCGGCAAGGCCAACGAGCTCGTGGCCTTCGGCCTGGACACCGGCAAGCCGGTCTGGCGCACCGAGGCCCCCGCCGAGCGGGAGATGACCCCGCTGCGGATGGAGGGCGGCAGGGTCCTCGTCTACATGGGCGCCCGCCACGACACGGGCGGCACCCTCGCCACCATCGCCCCGACCGGCGGCGCCCCGAGGACGGTGCTGCAGAACCCCGCCTCGACCGCGCGGATCGAGAGCTCCTTCCACTCGCCGAGGACGGCGTACGCCGACGGCCGCTTCTTCCTCGCGAGCGGGCGGGTGAGTGCCAGCAACGACGAGGAGGAGCTGGAGACGAAGACGCTGATGGGCTTCGGCTCCTGACGCCGCCGCTTCCTCCGCTCCCCGCCCTTCCCTCCCGTACGACGAGGTAGACGCAGATGACCCAGCCCCCGCCGCCCCAGCAGCCCCCCGCGGAACCCCCGTCAGGGAACCCCGGGGGCGAGACCCCGGCCCCACCGCCGCAGGGTCCGCCCGCCGCCGATCCCCTGGCCGAGCGCCCGGCCGGCCAGGCCCCCGACGCACCTGCCTCCCAGGGCTTCGGGGCGCCCCAGGAGCCGCCCGCCGGAGGCTTCGGCGCCCCCGTCCCGCCGTCGGCCGGGGCCCCGCAGGACGCGGGCGCCTACGGCTACCCGCAGACCCCGCCCCCCGCCCAGCCCTTCGGGGCTCCGGGGGCCGCGCCCACCCACCCCTACGGCCATCCGCAGCAGGGCGCCCCCGGCCGGCCGTCCTACGGCTATCCGCCGCAGGGTGCCCCGGGGCAGCCGCCGTACGGCCACCCCACCCGGCCGACGGCTCCTCAGCCGGGCCCCGGCGGGCGCCGCGGGATCAGCGCCTCGATGAAGATCGTCATCGCGGCCTGCGTCGCGATCGTGCTGATCGTCGGCGGCGGCATCGTCTACGCCTCGGTGAGCGGCGGCGAGGGCAGGGAGGAGGCCGGCGGCAGCGCCGGGGGCTCCTCCGGCGGCCAAGGGGGCGAGGGCGACTCCGGCAAGGCCCCGGACGGGTCCGGCCAGGAGAAGCCCGGTGCCCGCACCGCCTCGAAGGTCGCCTACCAGCTGCCCGAGCCCGCCCGCGAGGACCTGATGGCCGTCCCCGGCTCCTGGGTGACCGACAAGGCGTTCGTGAAGCCGGGCGCCAACTCGCTCGTCGGCTACGACGTGGCCGAGGGCAGCGTCCTGTGGACCACACCGCTGCCCGGCCAGGTCTGCGGGGCCTCCCGCCACACCACCGACGAGGGCCTGACCGCGATCCTCTTCGAGGCCAGGAAGCGCACCGCCCCCAAGTTCTTCGAGCGCTGCACGGAAGTCGCTGTCGTCGACCTGGGCACCGGCGCCCTGAAATGGAGCACCTCCGTCAGCGGCGGCACCACGGGGGACGACAAGACGCAGTTCGAGCAGGTGACGCTGAGCGGCGGCACGGTCGCCGCCGGAGGGCTCTACGGCGGCGCCGCCTTCGACCTCGGCACCGGAAAGGTCAAGTGGAAGCCGACCGTCGACGCGCAGAACTGCCGTGACATCGGATACGGCGGTGGCGAGGCCCTGGTCGCCGTGCGCACCTGCGGCGAGTACGGCAGCCGCACGGCGACCGTGCAGCCGGTGGACCCGGACAGCGGCGCCCCGCTGTCGAGCTTCGCGATGCCCGGCGGCGTCGAGGACGCCCGGATCGTCTCCACCGACCCGCTCGTGGTCGCGGCCGACGTGGGCGACACCGGCTCCTACGGCATCTCGGACTTCTTCTCGATCGACGCCGCGACGGGCAAGCTGCGGGCCAAGATCGCCGCTCCCGGCGACAACTACCTGGCCCGCTGCCCGGCCAGCGACGGTGTGGAGGGCTGCCAGTTCGTGCTGGTGGGGAACGGCAAGCTCTACCTCCCGACCGCCGAGCACGAGGGGAGCGCCGACAGCACGGGCCGCACCAACGAGATCATCGCCTTCGACCTGGCCACCGGGAAGGGCGCACCGGAGCGCGCGGACGCGGGGGAGGGCTACTACGCGCTGCCGCTCCGCATGGACGGCGGCAACCTGATCGTCTACAAGCGACCCCCCTACGACAAGGGCGGGCAGGTCGTCAGCATCGACGGGGCCACGTTCACCCAGACGCTGCTGCTGGAGAACCCCTCGGACCGCTCGGTGAGGGACGTCGAGACGCGTTTCACGGAGGGCGGGTCCGAGTACCGCTACCACGCGGGCCGGTTCTTCCTCTCGCAGGACCTGCTGAGCGAGCCCCGTGAGAAGGACTCGCAGTTCGGCAAGGAGTATCTGGCGGTCGCCTTCTCGGCCGTCGACTGATCCACCGCCCGTTCGCGGACCGCGGACGCGGCGAGGGACGCACCCGGGGCCCGGCCCGCCGTTCCACGGCGGTCCGGGCCCGCGGTGTCCCGGGCCCGCGGTGTCCCGGGGCCCCGGGCGGCGGGCCGGCGGGCGCCCCGGGCGGGCCGGTGCGCCGGGAACAGGTCGCGTCGGGCACCGGATCCACGGTGATCTGCGGTGATCGGCGGGCGCCCGGCGGTGCGAACGTGTAGCTTGCCGGGGGTCAGGAGGGCCGGGGGGTCCGCTCCGACGGGGAGGGTTGCTCGATGGGCGTGCGGCTCATCGTGGTCGACGACCACAGACTGCTCGCCGAGGCTCTCGCCTCGGCGCTGAAACTGCGTGGGCACCGGGTGCTCGCCGCGGCCGCTCCGGCGGCGGGGGCGGCGGAACTGGTGGTGGCCCGCGCTCCGGAGGTGTGCCTGCTGGGCACCCAGGCGCCGGCGGCGCCGGGGGCGTTCGACCCGGTGGTGCGGATCAAGCGCGAACGGCCCCAGGTTGCGGTGGTCGTCCTGGGGCCGGTGCCCAGTCCCCGGGGTATCGCGGCGGCCTTCGCCGCCGGGGCCTCCGGGTACGTGCGCCACGACGAGCGGATCGAGGGCGTCGAGCGCGCCCTGATGAAGGCGCGCGCCGGTGAGGCGGCGGTGGCCCCGCAGCTCCTGCACGGCGCCTTCGCCGAGCTGCTGAACCCGGCCGCCCAGCCGGACGACGAGGGCCAGCGCCTGCTCGCCCTGCTCACCCCGCGCGAGGTCGAGGTGCTGGTGCGGGTGGCGGAGGGCGAGGACACGCGCCTGATCGCGGCGGGGATGGGCATCGCCCCGAGCACCGCCCGGACCCACGTCCAGCGGGTGCTGATGAAGCTGGGGGTCGGCTCCAGGCTGGAGGCGGCCGCGCTCGCGGCCCGCACGGGCCTGCTGGACCGCGCGGCGCGCGCGGCGTCCGCCCCCGAGTAGGCGTCCGCCCCCCGGGTAGCAGGGCGCGCTCCGCGGCCCCGCCCGGCCCGGCCCGTGCACCTGCGGTGCTGCGCCCGCCCGGCCCGGCCCGCGTACCTGCGGTGCTGCCGGAGCCGCCCGGGCCCGTCCGGTACGGGGACGGCCGCCGCCCCGCGAGGCACCGCGCGCCGATCCCGCCGGGGACGACGGGACGGCCCGGAGGCGCCCGTGTGCGCCCGCGTGCCCCAGCGCACCGGACGGCCAGGGGGCGCGCGGACTCCGCGGCGTGCCCCACCGGGTTCCCATGCGCCTCCGTGCGCCCCGCCGAGGTCCCCGCCGCCCCGGCGGGCGCCCCGCGCCCCACGCATCCCGGCCGCGCGGCCCCGGGACGGCCCGCGCCCCCCGGCCCGGGGCCACCGCCGAGGAGCGCGTGCGCGACGTGAGCTCTTCACCGGCCGACGCACTACCGGCAAGCTGAAGTTCCTCGCGGGTTCCGAGTCCGGCATGAACGTGTTCACCAACGACGTGCCGCCGGAGCCGGCGGCCGTGCGACTGCGAGAGGTAGCGAGCTAAGTGAGCAAGAAGTACCTGGTCACGGGTGGGGCGGGCTATGTGGGCAGTGTGGTCGCCCGGCATCTGCTGGAGGCCGGACACCGCGTGACCGTGCTGGACGACCTCTCCACCGGGTTCCGGGAGGCGGTGCCGGAGGGCGCGGAGTTCACCGAGGGCCGCGTCCAGGACGCCGCCCGGTGGCTGGACCCCTCCTATGACGGCGTCCTGCACTTCGCGGCCTTCTCGCAGGTCGGCGAGTCGGTGGCGCACCCGGAGCGCTACTGGTCCAACAACGTCGGCGGCAGCATGGCCCTGCTGGACGCCATGCGCGCCGCGGAGGTGCGCACCCTGGTGTTCTCCTCCACCGCCGCCACCTACGGGGAACCGGAGACCACCCCCATCACGGAGTCCGCCCCGACCGCCCCCACCAGCCCCTACGGAGCCTCCAAGCTGGCGGTCGACCACATGATCTCCGGGGAGGCCGCCGCCCACGGCCTGGCCGCCGTCTCGCTGCGCTACTTCAACGTGGCCGGCGCCTACGGGGAGTGCGGGGAGCGGCACGCCCCCGAGTCCCATCTCATCCCCCTGGTCCTCCAGGTGGCCCTCGGGCGCCGCGCGCACATCTCCGTCTACGGCGAGGACTACCCCACGCCCGACGGCACCTGCGTGCGCGACTACATCCACGTCGCCGACCTCGCCGAGGCGCACCTCCTCGCCCTGGAGGCGGCCGCGCCGGGCGAGCACCTGGTCTGCAACCTCGGCAACGGCAGCGGCTTCTCGGTGCGCGAGGTGATCGAGACCGTCCGCGAGGTCACCGGCCACCCGGTCCCCGAGCTGGCGGCCGAGCGCCGCCCGGGCGATCCCGCGGTGCTGGTCGCCTCCGCTCAGGCCGCCCGCAAGCGCCTGGGCTGGCGGCCCTCCCGGACGGACCTCGCCGGGATCGTCTCCGACGCCTGGGACTTCGCCCGCGCGAGGGCCGGGGCCTGAGCCCGTGCGGGGCCCTGTCCGAGCCCCCGGGGGGCCCGGGCCGGGTACCGGCGCGGGGCCGCCGACGAGGGCCGCCGGGGGCGGAAGGCGTCGACTTGCGTCGCATTCCGAACACCCGCCACACCGGGAACACCGCGCGCGATCAGTTCTGCAAAAGGGCTTCCGCCGCAGCGCACCGTCCGTACTCTGATGCACACGCCGGTGGGGGCCGGTGTTGTTCAGGGGGCGAGACCGTCGGATACGGCGCCCCGGGCGGGGTATCACTCAGGGCACGGCGGCGGCCGGGTCCTGTGCCACTTCCTTCCCGGGCGCCGTACCCGCGCAGCTCCGTCCTCCCCGGCACTGGGGGTGCTTGTGGTTCGTATCCGGGTTCTGGTCGTGGACGACCACCGAATCTTCGCCGAGTCGCTCGCCGCGGCTCTCGCCGCCGAGCCCGACGTCGAGGTCGCCGCGGCCGGCAGCGGCCCTGCCGCGCTGCGCTGCCTGGAGCGCGCGGCGGCGGAGGGGCGGCGCTTCGACGTCATGCTGGTCGACGCCGACCTGGGCATACCGGCCGTGCCCGCGCCGCGTGCGGTCGGCCGCTCGGACGAGGGGGCCGTGGACGGCATCTCGCTGGTGGCGGGAGTGCGCTCGCACCGGGTCCCGGTGCGTACGGTGGTCCTCGCCGGGAAGGACGACCCCGCGCGCGCGGCGCTCGCCCTCCAGGCCGGTGCCTCCGGGTGGATCGCCAAGGACTGCTCGCTCCAGCGGCTGCTGGCGGTGATCCGCGGGGTGCTGCGCGAGGAGACCCATCTGTCGCCGACCCTGCTGACCGGGGTGCTGCGTGAACTCACCGCGGCGCGCCGGCACCGCACCGAGAGCGAGCGGCTGGTCGAGTCGCTGACTCCGCGCGAGCGGGAGGTGCTGCGGTGCATGGTCGCGGGCCTGGGGCGCAAAGCCGTCGCCGAGCGCCTCTTCCTGTCCCCGCACACCGTCCGCACGCATATGCAGAACGTGCTGGGCAAGCTCGGCGTGCACTCCACGCTGGCCGCGGTCGCCCTGGCGCGGCGGGCGGGTGTGGGGCCGGCCGACCTCTCAGGGGAGGTTGTCGAACGGGGCGGTCAGCTGGCGTAGCAGCCCCGCCAGCTCGGCGCGCTCGGTGCGCGACAGCTGGGAGAGGATCGCCCGTTCCTGGGCGAGCAGCCCCGCCAGGGCCTGGTCCGCCCGGTCGCGGCCCTCGGGCGTCAGACGGACCAGGACGCCGCGCCGGTCGCTGGGGTCGGGCAGCCGCTCGACCAGGTTCTTCTTGGCCAGCCGGTCGATGCGGTTGGTCATCGTGCCGGAGGTGACCAGGGTCTGGGTGAGCAGCTGCCCGGGGGAGAGCTGGTAGGGGGCCCCGGCGCGCCTCAGCGAGGTCAGCACGTCGAACTCCCACGGCTCCAGCTGGTGCTCGGCGAAGGCGATCCGCCGGGCGCGGTCGAGGTGGCGCGCCAAGCGGGAGACGCGGCTGAGCACCTCGAGCGGTTCCACGTCGAGGTCGGGGCGCTCGCGGCGCCAAGCTGCGACCAGTCGATCGACCTCGTCCTCCATGGCGATCAGTGTAAAGGGTCTGTCGACATGAAGTCTCTTGACGTCAAGATATATTTCCGGTGAGTATGGGGCAGGGTCGGGCCGGAACGCCGTCAGCTCGGCGCCATTCTTTCCTGCAAGGGGGAACGATCCATGCATTCCGTACCCACCTGGGACCCGGAGCAGTACCTGCGACACGCCGGACACCGCAGCCGTCCCTTCCTCGACATGCTGGGGCGGATACCCCATCTGCCCTCGGGCGGGCGGCCCCCGCGGATCGCCGACATCGGATGCGGCCCCGGCAATGTGACCGCCCTGCTGGCCGACCGCTGGCCGGACGCGCACATCACCGGATTCGACGTCTCGCGGGAGATGCTCGCCCAGGCCCGAAAGGACCACGAGGGCGCCACCGCGGGCGGGGGGATGATCGACTTCCGGCAGGCGGACGCCGCGCACTGGACCCCGGAGGAGCCCTACGACCTGATCGTCTCCAACGCGGCCCTGCAGTGGGTACCGGGCCACCCCGAGTCCTTCGCCGCCTGGATCGAGGGCCTCACCCCCGGCGGAACCCTCGCCTTCCAGGTCCCCGGCAACTTCACCTCGCCCAGCCACGCCCTCCTCGGCGAACTCTGCGACTCCCCCCGCTGGCGCGACCGCCTCGGCACCCACGGCCGCCGCTACATCCACATCCTGGAACCCGGGGACTACCTGGTGCGCCTCGCCGACCTCGGCTGCGACGCCGACGCCTGGGAGACGACCTACTACCAGTTGCTCGGCGGCGAGGACCCGGTCCTGGACTGGGTCAAGGGCACGGCCCTGCGCCCGGTGCTCACCGAGCTCGCCGACGACCCCGCCGCCGCGGAGCGGTTCCTCGGCGAGTACCGGGACCTGCTGCGCGCCGCCTACCCCCCGGGCCCGCACGGCACGGTCTTCCCGTTCCGGCGCATCTTCGCCGTCGCCCGGAAGGTCTCCTGATGCTCGCCGCCGTCGACCACGTCCAGCTCGCCGCGCCCCCCGGCTCGGAGGGCGCCCTGCGCGCCTTCTACGCGGGGGTCCTCGGCATGGCGGAGACGCCCAAGCCGCCCGTGCTCGCCGCTCGCGGCGGGTGCTGGTTCGCCCTCGGGCCCGTACGGCTCCACCTCGGCGTCGAGGAGGACTTCCGGCCCGCCCGCAAGGCCCACCCCGGACTGCGCGTCACCGGGATCGAGGCCTTCGCCCGGCGGCTGGAGGCCCGCGGGGCGGCGGTCGTGTGGGACGACCACCTGCCGGGCCACCGGCGCTTCTACTCCGAGGACCCCGTGGGCAACCGCCTGGAGTTCCTGGAGCCCGACGCCTGAGGGTGCGCGTGTCCGCCCGCCGGGACCGGGCTCCGCGGCACACACGGGCGCCCCGCCGCGGATCCGGATCCGCGGCGGGGCGCCCGCCCGTGCACCGTCCGGCTCAGTTCTTCCGGTGGCCTATCAGCCGGGGCTTCTGCTCCAGACCGTCCAGCCCGTGCCACGCCAGGTTCACCAGATGTGCCGCGACCTCGGCCTTCTTCGGCCGGCGGGCGTCCAGCCACCACTGCCCCGTGAGCGCCACCATGCCCACCAGCGCCTGGGCGTACAGCGGCGCCAGCTTCGGGTCGAAGCCGCGGTTCTTGAACTCCATGCCGAGGATGTCCTCGACCTGTGTGGCGATGTCGCTGATCAGAGAGGCGAAGGTGCCCGTCGACTGGGCCACGGGGGAGTCGCGCACCAGGATGCGGAACCCGTCCGTGAACGTCTCGATGTAGTCGAGCAGCGCGAACGCCGCCTGCTCCAGCAGCTCCCGCGGATGCCCCGCCGTCAGCGCACCGGTGACCATGTCCAGCAACTGGCGCATCTCGCGGTCCACCACGACCGCGTACAGGCCCTCCTTGCCGCCGAAGTGCTCGTAGACCACCGGCTTGGAGACCCCGGCCTTGGCCGCGATCTCCTCCACCGAGGTGCCCTCGAAGCCCCTCTCCGCGAACAGGGTCCGGCCGATGTCCAGCAACTGCTCCCGGCGCTCGGCACCCGTCATCCGCACCCGGCGGGCCCGCCTGGCCGAAGGCCTGGTCTTCTCCGTGCTGCTGCTACCGCCGTCAATCGCCACGTCGTCCATCATGCCGCGTCGGCCGCGCCGCTCCCGCCGGGGGAGGACGTCCGGCGGGCGTCCAGACGGGACTGCTGGGGCCAGCGCACGTCGTACGCCCAGCCCGCCCGCTCGAACCAGCGGATCAGCCGGGCACTGGAGTCGACCTGGCCGCGCAGCACGCCGTGCCGGGCGCTGGTGGGGTCGGCGTGGTGCAGGTTGTGCCAGGACTCGCCGCACGACAGCACCGCCAGCCACCACACGTTCCCCGAGCGGTCCCGGGACTTGAACGGGCGCTTGCCGACCGCGTGGCAGATCGAGTTGATCGACCAGGTCACGTGGTGCAGCAGCGCGACCCGCACCAGCGAACCCCAGAAGAACGCGGTGAACGCGCCCCACCAGGACATCGTGACCAGACCGCCGACCAGCGGCGGGATCGCCAGCGAGACCACCGTCCACAGCACGAACTGCCGGGAGATCCGGCGGAGCACCGGGTCCCTGACCAGGTCGGGCGCGTACTTGTGCTGCGGGGTCTGCTCCTCGTCGAACATCCATCCGATGTGCGCCCACCACAGGCCCTTCATCAGGGCGGGCAGGGTCTCGCCGAAGCGCCAGGGGGAGTGCGGGTCGCCCTCGGCGTCCGAGAACTTGTGGTGCTTGCGGTGGTCGGCCACCCAGCGCACCAGCGGCCCCTCGACGGCCAGCGACCCCATGACCGCCAGCGCGATCCGCAGCGGGCGCTTGGCCTTGAAGGAGCCGTGCGTGAAGTACCGGTGGAAGCCGATGGTGATGCCGTGGCAGCCGATGTAGTACATCGCCACCAGCAGGCCGAGGTCGAGCCAGCTCACACCCCAGCCCCAGGCCAGCGGCACCGCCGCGAGCAGGGCGAGGAACGGCACCGTGATGAACAGCAGCAGGGCGATCTGCTCGATCGACCGCTTGCTGTCCCCGCCGAGCGTGGCGGAGGTCGCGGAGGAGTCGGTTCCGGCGGAGTCCGTCGCGGTGTCCCGCGGAGGGGCGCCGTCGGCGGACGCCGCGCCCGCGGTGCGCGCCGCCGCGGCGTCGTCCAGCAGGTCGGGGCCAGTGGTCATGAGGATTCCCTGGGGGTGGGGGAAGGGGGACGTGAGGCAGGGCCTCCGGGCCGCGGACCGGTCGGGGTCCCGGGGGCCGGGGGCTCTGGGCCGTCCGGTGGATCGCGGCCATGGCTCTGATCCGCCGGGACGGCCCCGAGGCTACGGAACCGTAACCTACGGCGACGTAAGTATGGCAGTGCTCAGCATCACGGCAAGAGACCTGTGGACAACGTCGGGAAAATGGACACCTATCCTTGGGGACGTCGGACAGCGCGGTCCGCAAGCCTCCAGAACACCTCCAGACGTGCTCAAACACTGCAAGGAGCCGCACCTGTGAGCAGTGCCGACAAGACCCCTACCGCCTCGGCCGAGCTGCGCGCCGACATCCGCCGACTGGGCGACCTCCTCGGCGAGACCCTCGTACGGCAGGAGGGGCCCGAGCTCCTCGACCTCGTCGAGCGGGTCCGCGCGCTGACGCGCGAGGACGGGCGGGCCGCGGCCGAGCTGCTCGGCGACACCGATCTCGACACCGCCGCCAAGCTCGTCCGTGCCTTCTCCACCTACTTCCACCTCGCCAACGTCACCGAGCAGGTGCACCGCGGCCACGAGATGCGCGAGCGCCGCGCAGCCGAGGGCGGCCTGCTGGCCCGCACCGCCGACCGGCTGAAGGACGCCGATCCCGAGCACCTGCGCGAGACGGTGCGCAACCTCAACGTGCGCCCGGTCTTCACCGCCCATCCCACCGAGGCCGCCCGGCGCTCGGTGCTGAACAAGCTCCGCCGGATCGCCGAACTCCTGGAGAACCCGGGCATCGCCGCCGACCGGCGCCGCCACGACCTCCGCCTCGCCGAGCACATCGACCTCATCTGGCAGACCGACGAGCTGCGCGTGGTACGCCCGGAGCCCGCCGACGAGGCCCGCAACGCCATCTACTACCTCGACGAGCTGCACGCCGGGGCCGTCGGCGACGTCCTGGAGGACCTCGCCGCGGAGCTGGAGCGGGTCGGCGTCGAGCTGCCGCCCGGCACCCGGCCGCTGACCTTCGGCACCTGGATCGGCGGCGACCGCGACGGAAACCCCAACGTCACCCCGTCCGTGACCTGGGACGTGCTGATCCTCCAGCACGAGCACGGCATCACCGACGCCATCGAGGTGATCGACTACCTGCGCGGACTGCTGTCGAACTCCATCCGCTACGCGGGCGCCACCGAGGAACTGCTCTCCTCCCTCCAGGAGGACCTGGAGCGCCTGCCGGAGATCAGCCCCCGCTACAAGCGCCTCAACGCGGAGGAGCCCTACCGCCTCAAGGCCACCTGCATCCGGCAGAAGCTCCTCAACACCCGCGAGCGGCTGGCCAAGGGCACCCCGCACGAGGAGGGCCGCGACTACCTCGGCACCGCCGAGCTGCTCCGCGACCTGACCGTCGTCCAGACCTCGCTGCGCGAGCACCGCGGGGGCCTGTTCGCCGACGGGCGCATGGACCGTGTGATCCGCACGCTGTCGGCCTTCGGCCTCCAGCTCGCCACGATGGACGTCCGCGAGCACGCCGACGCCCACCACCACGCTCTCGGCCAGCTGTTCGACCGGCTCGGTGAGGAGTCCTGGCGCTACGCCGACATGCCGCGCGACTACCGGCAGAAGCTGCTCGCCAAGGAGCTGCGCTCCCGCCGTCCGCTGGCCCCCACCCCGGCGCCGCTCGACGCCGCGGGCGAGAAGACGCTCGGCGTCTTCCACACCGTCAAGCAGGCCTTCGAGCGCTTCGGCCCCGAGGTCATCGAGTCGTACATCATCTCGATGTGCCAGGGCGCCGACGACGTCTTCGCCGCCGCGGTGCTCGCCCGCGAGGCCGGGCTGGTCGACCTCCACGCCGGCTGGGCCAAGATCGGCATCGTGCCGCTGCTGGAGACCACCGACGAACTCAAGGCCGCCGACGTCATCCTGGAGGGCATGCTCGCCGACCCGTCCTACCGGCGGCTGGTCTCGCTGCGGGGCGACGTCCAGGAGGTCATGCTCGGCTACTCCGACTCCTCCAAGTTCGGCGGCATCACCACCAGCCAGTGGGAGATCCACCGGGCCCAGCGGCGGCTGCGCGACGTCGCGCACCGCCACGGGGTGCGGCTGCGCCTGTTCCACGGCCGCGGCGGCACCGTCGGCCGCGGCGGCGGCCCCTCGCACGACGCCATCCTGGCGCAGCCCTGGGGCACCCTGGAGGGCGAGATCAAGGTCACCGAGCAGGGCGAGGTCATCTCCGACAAGTACCTGATCCCCTCGCTGGCCCGGGAGAACCTGGAGCTGACGGTCGCCGCCACGCTCCAGGCGTCCGCCCTGCACACGGCGCCCCGCCAGTCCGACGAGGCGCTGTCCCGCTGGGACGCGGCCATGGACACCGTCTCGGACGCCGCGCACGACGCCTACCGCCGCCTGGTCGAGGACCCCGACCTGCCCGCGTACTTCTTCGCCTCCACGCCCGTGGACCAGCTGGCCGAACTCCACCTGGGCTCCCGGCCCTCGCGGCGCCCCGACTCCGGGGCGGGCCTCGACGGGCTGCGCGCCATCCCGTGGGTCTTCGGCTGGACCCAGTCGCGGCAGATCGTGCCCGGGTGGTTCGGGGTGGGCTCCGGCCTCAGGGCGCTGCGCGAGGCGGGCCTGGACACCGTGCTGGCCGAGATGTACGGGAGCTGGCACTTCTTCCGCAACTTCGTCTCCAACGTGGAGATGACGCTGGCCAAGACCGATCTGCGGATCGCCCGCCACTACGTGGACACGCTGGTGCCCGGGAACCTGCGGCACGTGTTCGAGACGATCGAGGCCGAGCACGCCCTGACCGTCGCCGAGATCCTCCGTGTCACGGGCAACGAGGAACTGCTGGGCTCCCAGCCCGCGCTGGCGCAGACCTTCTCCATCCGGGACGCCTACCTGGACCCGATCTCCTACCTCCAGGTCGCGCTGCTCAAGCGCCAGCGCGACGCGGCGGAGCGGGACGAGGAGCCGGACCCGCTGCTGGCGCGCGCGCTGCTGCTGACCGTCAACGGCGTCGCCGCCGGCCTGCGCAACACGGGCTGAGCGCCCTCTCCCGGCGCACCGCCGCCCCGGTCCGGGTCAGGGCCGGGGCGGCGCTGCGTCCGGCCGCGCGGCGCGGCCAGGGCGCCCACGGGGGCGCCGCTGCCGGCCTCCGCCGGGGCGCGTCACCCGGGGCGGGGGCGGCCCGGCGTCCTCGGGAACGGGGATGCCGGTCGCGCCGCGGGGGCCCTCGTCCACCGCAGGAGCCCCGTCTCCGCCGGTCGTCCTTCCGGCCGCCAGGCCGAGACGGCCCCGCGTCGTGCTCCGCAGGGGTCAGAGCGCGAGGAAGGACGCCAGCAGCAGCAGGCCGCCCGCGGCCGCCGCGGCCCAGGCCGTACGGGTGAGCCGCAGCCCGGCGCCGATCACCGGGGAGGCCAGCAGCAGGGCGCCCCCGAGCGGCATCCAGGCCAGCAGGCCGCCCGCGGGTCCCGTGCGCAGCGCTTCGGTGGTGCCGGGGCGCAGCACCACGGAGAGGGCCTCGCCCTTGCGCACGGCGACCGACTGCTCGATGGTCACACCCTCGCGGCCCGGGGCCGGCTCCCGGGGCGTGTACGGGCCCGTGCACACCTCCTCCGCGCACCGCTCGACCGACAGGGTGCCGTGCTCGCGGCCCTTGGAGAGCAGGATGTGCTGGGCGTCGCCCCAGGACGTCCAGAAGCCCGCGGCGAGCAGGAGCACGGCGACGAGGCCCGTCGCCGCGGTGCGGGTGTGGTCGAGTATCCGGCCGGAGGAGTTCCGCTTCATGGGGCGCGATCCTTGGCCATGGGGGTGCGCCGGGTCAACCTCCTCCCGTCCGGGGCGAGGAAGGCCCCGGCGGTGGCCGCTCAGGAGTTGTACGTCCCCTGGGCGCGCTCCAGCCCGTCGAGCACGAGGCACTCCACCGCGTCGGCGGCCCGGTCCACGAAGTAGTCGAGCTCCTTGCGCTCCGCGGACGAGAAGTCCTTCAGGACGAAGTCCGCCACCTGCATCCGGCCGGGCGGACGCCCGATGCCGAAGCGCACCCGGTGGTAGTCCGGACCCATGGCCTTGGTCATCGACTTCAGCCCGTTGTGCCCGTTGTCCCCGCCGCCCAGCTTCAGCCGCAGCGTCCCGTAGTCGATGTCGAGTTCGTCGTGGACCGCCAGCACCCGGCCGGTGGGCACCTTGTAGAAGTCGCGCAGGGCCGTCACCGGTCCGCCCGAGAGGTTCATGTACGACATCGGCTTCACCAGCACCACCCGGCGGCTCGCCGGCCCCGCGGGCCCGATGCGCCCCTCCAGCACCTGGGCCTGCGCCTTCTGGGCCCGCTTGAACGAGCCGCCGATCCGCTCGGCCAGCAGATCGGCCACCATGAAGCCGACGTTGTGGCGGTTGCCCGCGTAGCCGGGTCCCGGGTTGCCGAGCCCCACGACCAGCCAGGGGGCGTTCTCCTCCGACATCTGCGCCGTGTCTCCTCGTCACCGGACCGAACAGGAAAGGGAAGCGGGGTGGCGGGCCGCAGCCCGCCACCCCGCGCAAAGCCTCAGGGAGAGCTTACGACTCAGGCCTCGGCGGCCTCGTCGCCCTCGCCCTCGGCGGCCGGCTCCTCGGCCTGCGCGGCCAGGACCTGCAGGACGACGGCGTCCTCCTCGACGGCCAGGGAGACGCCCTTGGGCAGGGTGATGTCCTTGGCGAGGACGGAGGCGCCGGCCTCCAGGCCCTCGACGGACACCGAGACGGACTCGGGGATGTGGGTGGCCTCGGCCTCGACCGGCAGCGCGTTGAGCACGTGCTCCAGCAGGTAGCCGCCGGGGGCCAGGTCGCCCTCGGTCTGGACCGGGATCTCGACCGTGACCTTCTCGCCGCGCTTGACGAGCAGCAGGTCGACGTGCTCCAGGAAGCCCTTCAGCGGGTCGCGCTGCACGGCCTTCGGGATGGCCAGCTCGTTCTTGCCCTCGATGTCCAGGGCGATCAGGACGTTCGGGGTGCGGAGCGCCATCAGCAGCTCGTGGCCCGGCAGGGTGATGTGGACCGGGTCGCTGCCGTGGCCGTACAGGACGCCGGGGACCTTGTCCTCGCGGCGGATACGGCGGGCGGCGCCCTTGCCGAACTCCTTGCGGACGGAGGCGGCGAGCTTCACCTCGGACATGTGCACTCCTCGTGTAACAGGATGGGTGACAGGTGGCGGTCACCCGGCCACGACTGGCCTGCTACGAAGAGCGCGTCGATAACGGACCGCCGCACCGTGGGGTGCGGCCTCCCTCGCCGAGCAACCCGGTCATTCTAGCCACCGCCCACGGCTCCCCCAAATGGATCACCGGGGGACCCCGCGGGGCGGCATGCGGAGGGGCCGCCCGCGACGAGCGCGGGGCGGCCCCTGCATCCCCGGGGCGGCTGCCCGGGGGCGGCGGCTAGCGGTCCTCCTCGAAGAGGCTGGTGACCGAGCCGTCCTCGAAGACCTCGCGCACCGCGCGGGCGATCGTCGGCGCCATGGAGAGCACCTTGATCTTGTCGAGCTCCAGCTCGCCCGGCGTCGGCAGGGTGTTGGTGAGCACGAACTCGCTGACCTTCGAGTTCTTCAGACGGTCCGCCGCCGGCCCCGAGAGGATGCCGTGGGTCGCCGTCACGATGACGTCCTCGGCGCCGTTGGCGAACAGCGCGTCCGCCGCGGCGCAGATGGTGCCCGCCGTGTCGATCATGTCGTCCACCAGGACGCAGACCCGGCCCTCGACCTCGCCGACGACCTCGTGGACCGTGACCTGGTTGGCCACGTCCTTGTCGCGGCGCTTGTGGACGATCGCCAGCGGCGCGTCCAGCCGGTCGCACCAGCGGTCCGCCACCCGCACGCGGCCGGCGTCGGGGGAGACGATGGTCAGCTTGGTGCGGTCGACCTTGGCGCCCACGTAGTCCGCGAGCACGGGCAGCGCCGACAGGTGGTCGACCGGCCCGTCGAAGAAGCCCTGGATCTGGTCCGTGTGGAGGTCCACGGTGAGGATCCGGTCGGCGCCCGAGGTCCTCAGCAGGTCGGCGATCAGACGGGCCGAGATGGGCTCGCGGCCGCGGTGCTTCTTGTCCTGGCGGGCGTAGCCGTAGGACGGGATGATCACGGTGATGCTCCGGGCCGAGGCCCGCTTGAGAGCATCGATCATGATCAGCTGCTCCATGATCCACTTGTTGATGGGGGCCGTGTGGCTCTGCATCAGGAAGCAGTCGGCACCGCGCGCCGACTCCTGGAAGCGGACGTAGATCTCGCCGTTGGCGAAATCGAAAGCCTTCGTCGGGACGAGGCCCACACCCAACTGGTGTGCAACCTCCTCGGCCAGCTCGGGGTGGGCGCGGCCGGAGAAGAGCATCATCTTCTTCTCGCCGGTCGTCTTGATCCCGGTCACAGCACTGTCTCCTCAGACGTGTTCTCTGGCCGCGGGAGTCCAGGGGGTCCCTGGAAGGCCCGACGCGAGCCAGCCGAATTTGTGTGCACGTATCACGGTACGCCGAGTTCGGCGCACTCGTTTCCGGTCAGTTCTCCTCGGAGGCTTCCCCGGCTGCCGCCGCGGCGGCCTGTGCGGCGGCGCTCCCCGGTCGCTTGCGCGCCACCCAGCCGTCGATATTCCGCTGCTGGCCGCGGGCGACGGCCAGTGCGCCGGCGGGCACGTCCTTCGTGATCACCGAGCCGGCGGCGGTGTAGGCGCCGTCCCCGACCGTGACAGGAGCCACAAACATGTTGTCCGAGCCCGTCTTGCAGTGCGAGCCGATCGTCGTGTGGTGCTTCGCTTCGCCGTCGTAGTTCACGAAGACGCTCGCCGCGCCGATGTTCGAGTACTCGCCGATCGTCGCGTCGCCCACATACGACAGGTGGGGCACCTTGGTGCCCTCGCCGATCACCGCGTTCTTGGTCTCGACATAGGTGCCGATCTTGCTCTTCACACCGAGCCGGGTGCCCGGCCGCAGGTAGGCGAACGGCCCCACGGAGGCCCCCTCGCCGATCTCGGCGGACTCCGCGACGGTGTTGTCCACCCGGGCCCCGGCCCCGACCGCGGTGTCCCGCAGGCGGGTGTTCGGGCCGACCTCCGCGCCCTCGCCGACGTGGGTGGCGCCGAGCAGCTGGGTGCCCGGGTGGACCACGGCGTCCTGGTCGAAGGTCACCGTGGCGTCGACGAGCACCGAGCCCGGGTCGACGACGGTCACCCCGGCGAGCATGGCGCGCTCCAGCAGCCGCTCGTTGAGCAGGCGGCGGGCCTCGGCGAGCTGCACCCGGTTGTTGATCCCGAGGATCTCCCGGTGGTCGCCCGCGACCGAGGCGCCCACCCGGTGCCCCGCCTCGCGCAGGATGGAGAGGACGTCCGTCAGGTACTCCTCGCCCTGGCTGTTGTCCGTGCGCACCTTGCCCAGGGCCTCGGCCAGCAGCGCCCCGTCGAAGGCGAAGACGCCGGAGTTGATCTCCCGGACCGCCCGCTGCTCCTCGGTGGCGTCCTTGTGCTCCACGATCGCGGTGACCGCGCCGCTGGCCGGGTCCCGCACGATCCGGCCGTAGCCCGTCGCGTCGGGCACCTGGGCGGAGAGCACCGTGACCGCGTTGCCGTCCGCGGCGTGGGTCCCGGCGAGCGCCGCCAGCGTGCCGCCGGTCAGCAGCGGGGTGTCGCCGCAGACCACGATCACCGTGCCGTCCGGCTCCCCGTCCAGCTCCTCCAGGCCCATCCGGACCGCGTGCCCGGTGCCGTTCTGCTCGGCCTGGAAGGCCGTGCGGGTCCCGGCGTAGTGGGCGCCGAGATGGGCCTCCACCTGCTCGCGGGCATGGCCGACGACCACGACGAGCTGCTCGGGCTGCAGCTCGCGGGCGGCCGAGACGACATGGCCGACGAGCGACCGCCCGGCGATTTCGTGCAGGACCTTGGGGGTCTTCGACTTCATGCGGGTGCCCTCACCCGCTGCGAGAACGACGACGGCTGCCGGGCGGTTGGCGCTCACGGATCTGCCCTTCGGCTTCGGGTGGATGTCAACCGCAGGATACCGGTGGGTTTCGAACGGCAGACGCGCGCGGGCCCCGACCGGTGAGGTCGGGGCCCGCGCGCGTCGGTGAGGAAGAGCTCCGCCGCCAGGACTCGAACCCGGACATAAGGCACCAAAAGCCCCAGTGCTGCCAATTACACCACGGCGGAACGCGGCGTCCGGCGGGCGTCCTCCGAGGAGGCGGCCCGCGGGCATCCCCTACTATGCCGCACCGCCGCCCCCCGGCGCGACGGGCCGCGGCGCGGTGGTCCGGAGCCCGAACACCCCCGCCCCCGCGGGCTCCAGGGGAGGTGCCCCCTCCCGCCCCGGTCCCGGCACCCGCGCACCCCGGCCGCCCGCGGGCGGCCGCCCCTCCGCCCCGGCGCGACGGCACGGGAGGCCCCGCCCGGCCCGCCGCCGCACACCCCGTGGAACGACCGGCGCCCGCCCTTAGTCTGGGGGGCATGACCGCAACGGGGGCAGACCAGGACGCCGCGGGTTCGACCGCCCGCGCGTTGCTGTGGTGGGGACGGCGGCGCAGCGCCGTGCTGGACGTGGGACTGGCGGCGGTGTCGGCCGCGGAGTGCGCCGTGCAGGGCGTCGGCTTCGCGTACCAGGCCGCGCTGCCGGTACCGGTGGGGGTGGTGTTCGGGTTCCTGGTCGGGTCCGTGCTCGTGGTGCGGCGGCGCTGGCCCATCGCCGTGGTGCTGGTCTCGGTGGCCACCACACCCGCCGAGATGGGCTTCCTGATGGCGGTCGTGGGCCTCTACACCCTCGCTGCCTCGGAGGTGCCGCGCCGGATCGTGGCGACCCTCGCGGGGATGTCGCTCGCCGCCACCTTCATCGTGACCTTCGTGCGCGTCCGCCAGGACGTGCTGGGGGCCGGGGGCCACGCCTGGTACGAGCCGCTGACCGCGGGCTTCATGTCGCTGGGCCTCACCGCGCCCCCAGTGCTGTTCGGCCTCTACATCGGCGCGCGGCGCCGGCTCATGGAGAGCCTGCGGGAGCGGGCGGACAGCCTGGAGCAGGAGCTCTCGCTGCTCGCCGACCGCGCCGAGCAGCGCGCGCAGTGGGCCCGGCAGGAGGAGCGCACCCGGATCGCCCGGGAGATGCACGACGTGGTGGCCCACCGCGTGTCGCTGATGGTGGTGCACGCGGCCGCGCTCCAGGCCGTGGCCCTGAAGGACCCGCAGAAGGCCGTCAGGAACGCCGCCCTGGTGGGGGACATGGGCCGGCAGGCGCTCACCGAGCTGCGCGAGATGCTCGGCGTGCTGCGCAGCGGCGACCCGGAGGCCGCCGCCACCGCGGCGCCCCCGCAGCGGCCCGCCGCCGAGGGGGTGCCGCTCGCGGCGGTCGGCGCCGCCGCTGCCGCCGCCGCTGCCGCCGCCGCGGGGGCGGGCCCGAGCCTCGCGGACATCGAGGCCCTGGTGGGGCAGTCGCGGATGACGGGGATGGTGGTGGAGTTCGCCGTCCACGGCGACGCCCGCGGCTACGCCCCCGAGGTGGAGCAGACGGCCTACCGGGTGGTCCAGGAGGCGCTGACCAACGTCCACAAGCACGCGGCGGGCGCCGAGGTGCGGGTGCGGCTCGCCCACCGCGAGGCCGAGGTGGCGATGCAGGTGGAGAACGGCATACCCGGCACGGCGGTGGCGGCGCCCGGTCTGCCCAGCGGAGGCAACGGGCTGCTCGGGATGCGCGAGCGGGTGACCGCCCTGGGCGGGGTCTTCGTCTCCGGGCCGACGGACGCCGGGGGCTTCCGCGTCTCCGCGGTGCTGCCCGACCGCGGCCGCGCGGCCTGAGCCCGGCACCGGGCGGCCTGAGCCCGGCTGCCTGACGGGCACGCCGGCGCCCGCGCGGGTCCGGGTCCGGACCGGCGGCCCGGCGGAGCTGGCGGCCTGCACGGCCGGTCCCCGCGTACGCGGAGTCCGGCGGCCCCACCCGTTCGGCCCCCGCGCGGGTGCGGGAACGCTGCGGCACCGGGGCGCACCGGGCCTGCGGCCGCCACCGGGCAGCGTCAGCCCCCGGCGGTGAGACGCGCGGGCTGCGTCCCCGTGACCAGCGTGGACAGTGCCTCGTCGATGCCCGGACCGAGGTACCAGTCGCCGGTGTGGTCGATGCTGTAGACCCGGCCCTCGGCGTCCATGGCCAGCACGGCCTGGTGGTCGCCCTCCCGTCCCAGCGGCGACACCTCCGTCTCCAGCGCCCGTCCGAGGTCCCCCAGGGTGCGGGCCAGATGGAGCCCGGCCAGCGGGTCGAAGACCACCGGCGCCGGGGCGTGCTGGCGGCCCGGACCCGGTGCGACCAGCCTCAGCCCGCCGAACTCCGCCCATGCCTCCACCACGGCGGGGAACACGCTGTGCCGGTGGCCGGCCGGCGAGGTGTGGGCACGCAGGCTGTCCGCCCAGTGCTCCGCCTGCTGTATGTCCCAGCGGCCGGGTTGCCAACCGGCCTCGCGCAGGGCCGCGTCCACGGCCACGGGGAAACGGGTGGTGCTCAGGTGATCGGGCATGGGTGGGTCGCGTCAGCCGTTCTCGGGTGCGGTCGGGTCCACGGCACGTACGCCGAAGTGGTCCAGCAGGGCGGTGCAGGAGCGGCACGGCGGCGCGTAGGTGCCGTGCAGCGGATCGCCGTCCTCGCGGATGCGCCGGGCGGTGAGCCGGGCGTGCTTGAGGGAGCGCCGTGCCTCGCTCTGCGTCAGGGGCTTGCGCTGGGCGCGCTTCGAGCGCCGCCCCTCGGCGGCGGCGAGGTGCCGGGAGAGCAGGATCGCCTCCGGGCACCGCCCGGTGAAGCGCTCGCGCTGGCCGCTGGTGAGGGTGTCGAAGAAGTCCTGCACCAGCGGATGGAGGGGCGGGGGGCGCTCGCTCCTGCCCGCGGTGCCGGTGAGCGTCTCCCCGCGGACGGAGAGTGCGGCGGCCACGGCGGGCAGGATGCCGTCCCTGCGCTGGCGCAGCACGGGCGGTCGTGGCGCCTCGTCACTGCTCCAGCTGAGGCGCGGGTCGCCCGTCGTGCCGGGCGCCGAGCCTGGTTGCGCTGCGTGCATGGTCCTGTGGATCCCCTCCGTGCACTCCCCCGAGTCATGCAAAGGGCCAGCCTGCCAAAGAGGGCGGGTCATGGGGAAGCTGGGTCGCCGAAACGCGTCGCCGGGGGGCGTGTCGTGTCACCCGGAAGTGACTGTTCGTTACGGAGGCGACGGGCCGCGGGCCCCTCTTGCCGTACCGCATAGGCTGTGCTGCACCAGCCAGACGCCACAGGGGGCAGAACGCCATGACGACAGGTCGGCAGGGCCTGGGGGCAGCCATGAGCCCCGGGGCCGGCGCCGGTGCCGCGCCACCGAACGCGGCCTACGCCGGGCAGGTCGTGCACTTCCCGGACCCGGTGCGCGCGGCGCGCCACCCCCAGGGGGTGCGGGTCGACGCGCACGGATACCCGGACTTCTCGCCGTACGCGCGCGCGGCCGCCGAGATCGCCGAACCGCCCGAGGGCTTCGGCGTGGACGAACTGCGCCTGACCGACTACGTGTCGGCGAACGCCGCCCTGCACGCCGAGGGGCACCCGCTGTGGGAGGGGCTGCCCGCCGTGGCCACCCCGCACGGCTGGACCTGGCACCATGTGGCGGGCACCCGGCGCCTGGAACTGGTGCCGGTCGAGGTGAAGGCGCTGCTGCGCCACCACGGTGGCCTGGCCACGGCCCGGGTCGACCAGGCCAAGCGCGGTACGCGCCCCCTCCAGGAGACCCGCCCCGCCCACTTCGCCGTCCCGCGCGGCGCCGTGTCGGTGACCGAGCACCAGCTCCTGGGCGTGGAGGAGGACCTGGGCTACCGGCTGCCGGGCGCCTACCGCACCTTCCTCAAGGCGGCGGGCGGTTGCGCCCCGGTGGGGGCGGCCCTCGACGCGGAGCTCGGGCTCCTGGTCGACCAGCCGTTCCTCACCGTCCGGGACGAGGCGGCCGTCAACGACCTGGTCTACGCGAACAAGTGCCTGCGCGACCATCTCACCAAGGACTACCTGGGCGTCGCCTTCGTGCAGGGCGGAATCCTCGCGGTCAGGGTGAAGGGCGCGGGCACCGGTTCGGTGTGGTTCTGCGCCCACGACGACGCCCGCGACCGGGACGGCATGGGCGTCCAGGAACGCACGGAGCGGCTGCTGCTGCCGTGCGGCGAGGACTTCGACGACTTCCTCCAGCGCCTCGCGGGCAGCCCGCCGGAGCTGGAGACCGTGGCGAATCTGATGGTGGACGGCGGCTTCGCACAGGCCGTGCCGGTCCGCGAGCCGGGCGAGGGGTGATCGGCCGATGGTGACGTTCGCGCAGGCGCAGGAGCGCGCCGAGGAGTGGGTCAACGGCGACGTGCCCGCCTACCAGCACCGCGAGGTGCGGGTGCGGGAGTTCGAACTGGGCTTCGTCGTCTGGGCGGAGGACCGCGAGGGAGTCGCACGCTCGGACGGCGGCCGCCAGCGGCTGGTGATCGCCCGGGACGGCGGCGAGGCCACCCTGTGGCCCGGACTCCCCGTCGGCGAGGTGATCCGCCGCTACGAGGAGGAGTACGGGTCCCGGGCCGCCGCGGCCCCGCCCGAGGCCGGGGCCCCGGAGCGGATCGACCTGAACCAGACCTCCTTCCTGCTGACCCCGCCGGAGTGGCTCCAGGAGGCCGCGGACCGGCTGGGGATCCCGGACCACCGCTCCTCGGGTGCGGACGCCCGCGGGACGGCCGGCGGCCGTGCTCCCTCGGGCGCCGTCCCCTCGGACGCGGGGCCCTCGGACGCCGTGCCCGCCGCCGCGGTCCCCGCCCCTCGCGCGGAGCCCCCTGGCGAGGACCCCTCGGACGCCGCCCCCGCCCCGGCGGACACCGCGGGCACCGGGGACACCGGCGGTGGTGCGCCCGCGACCCCGTGGCCCGCCGCCCCGGGCGGTGCGCAGGACCACGAGCCGACCGCGCAGGACGGCGTGCCCGCCGCCCCGGGCGCCACCGGCTGGACGGACACCAGCGGCACGAACGGCGGCGACGCCTCCGTGCCGCTGCCCGCGACGGTCTTCGCCCCGCCGCTCGGCGGTGACGACACACCTCCGCCCGTACCCGCCGACGCCCCCACCGCGCTGATGCCCGGCGGCAGCGCCCTGCCGCCCACGGCGGTGGCCCCCGCCCTGGACGCCTCCCCCGGTGCCACGCCTCCGCCCCCCGGCGCGGCGGACATCGCGGACGCGGCCACCGGCAAGGCCGCCGTACCGCCGCGCGGAGCTCGCCCGGCAGGGGCCGGCAGCACCCCGCCGCCGGGAACCCCCACCCCGCCCCCGGGCGGCTACCAGCCGACCGCACTGGTGCCCCAGGCGGGTCCGGGTGTCCCGCCGCCTCCGGGTCCTCCCGGTCCGCCGCCTGCTCCGGGGGCGGTTCCGCCGCCCGGCGCGGGGGCTGGGCCGGTTCCGCCGTCGGGCGGGGGCGGTACCCCGCCGCCCCCGGGCGGTGCGCACCATGCGGCGACGATGTTGTCCGATCCGGGTCGGCCGGGCCCGGGCGCCCCGCCGCCCCCCGCTCCTCCCGGCCCCCTGCCGGGCGCCCCCCAGGGCTACGGCTACCCCCAGCCGCCCACGGGCGCGCCGATGGTCGGCCCCGGGTACCAGGCGGTGCTGCGCTACCGCGCCCCCGACGGCTCCGAGGCGCAGCTGATCCGCCGCTCGGCCCCCGGCACCCCGCACCCCGAGTGGCAGATGCTGCACGAGCTGCGGGCGATGAACGTGCCCCCGCAGGCGGTGCTGGAGCTCCACACCGAGCTGGAGTCCTGCGAACTCCCGGGTGCCTACTGCGCACGGATGATCCGTGAGACCTGGCCCCAGGCCCGGATCACCTCGATCGCCCCGTACGGTGCGGACCACGCCTCGCGCCGGCAGGGCGTGCGGCAACTCCTCGCCCACCAGGGCGAACTGCACCAGGTGGCGGACGGCCCGGCCCGGCCCGCACCGGTGCGGGCACCGCTGCCCCAGGTGCAGCCGGCACCGCCGGTCCCGCCGGAGGGCGCCGCGCAGGAGCTGGCCGCCGCCTTCGGGCCCGCCCTGCTGCGGTTCGACCAGCGCGCCGTCTCGCGCCAGGGGGTCCCGGAGATCGTGGCGGCCACCCTGGTGTGGGCCGGACTGCCCGCCGACTTCAACCCCTTCTTCTGGGCGCAGCCCGCGCACCCCGTGGTGCCGACGCTGGCGGAGCTGGCCGCCCAGCGGCAGCTGCAGCCCGCGTCGGACGCCGCGTCCTACCTGGTCCTGGGCAGCGACTTCGGGCGGGCGATCTGCGTCCAGTACGGCACCGCCCACATCGTCGCCGTGCCGGTGGAGGCCGGTCCCGGCGGGCAGCCCGTGGCACCGCAGTTCGTCAACACCGGACTGCCGGAGTTCGTGCGGTGCATGGCGCTGCTCGGGCGGATGTGGCGGCTGCGCTACGGCCTGAACCCGGAGCAGGCGGGCCGGTGGACCGTCGACTTCCAGGCGCAGCTGGCGGCCCTGGACCCGGCCGCGCTCTCCTCGCCGGAGAGCTGGTGGTCGGTGCTGCTGGAGCAGATGTGGGACGGTCTGCTGTGAGCCGTCCGCACGGCTGAGGCCCACGGCGGGGCGCCCCGCCGCGCGACACGAGGGGGCGCCCCCGGTCCGGTGACCGGGGGCGCCCCCCTTGCGTGCCCGCGCCCGCTCAGACGGGGGCGCGCTCCGGCGCGGGCACGCCCGCCAGGATGGTCGCCTCGACCTCCTCGTACCGCAGCCGCTCCGCGTCGGGGCCCCGGCGGCGCTCGGAGAGCAGGGTGCCGAGCCAGCCCGCGAGGAAGCCGAGCGGCACCGACACCAGACCGGTCGTGGTGTACGGGAACCAGTGGAAGTCCACGTCGGGGAAGACCGCCTGGGGCGAACCCGAGACCAGACTGGTGCCCGTCATCAGCAGCAGCGCCGAGCCGGTGCCCACCACGAGGGTGCCGAGCAGCCCGGCGCGGGAGAAGCGGCGCCAGAACAGGCTGTACACCAGCGCCGGTGCCACGGCGGAGGCGCCGATGCAGAAGGAGAGCATCAGCAGTGCCTGGAGGTTGAGGTGCCGGGCCACGGCCGCGACCGCCAGTGCGGCCAGGCCCACGCCGGCCGCCGCCGCCCGTGCCACGGCCATCTCGGTGGTGTGGCTCAGCCGCCGGCGGCGCACCCCGTGGGCGACGAGGTCGTGCGCGAGGGTGTTGGCGCAGGCCAGGGTGATGCCCGCGACGGAGGCGAGGAGCGTCAGGAAGACGGCCGTGGCGACCGCGGTGAACAGCAGCGTCTGGGCCGGGTTCGGCTCGCTGCCGAGGACGGCCTGGGTGACCAGCAGATAGGCCGTCTTGCCCTGCGGGTCGCCCTGCAGGAGCCCCTGGTGGCCGACGAGGGCCGCGGCGCCGAACCCGATCACCGCGATCAGCAGGCAGAGGACGACGACGGTGGACACCGCCCACGACATGGACCGCCGCACCGCGCGGGCGCTGCGCGCGGTGAACATGCGCATGGTGATGTGCGGCAGGACCGCCGCGCCGAGCACCACGGTCAGCTGTGCGCTGATCATGTCGAGGTCGTCCCCGCCGAACTGGAGCCCGGCGGTCAGGTAGGCGTCCCCGGCGCCGCTGCCCGCCGCCGCGGCGTCCAGCAGCGTGGGCAGGCTGAAGTCGTGCCGCTCCAGCACCAGTACGGCCACCGCCGTCGAGGCGCCCAGCAGTACCACCGTCTTGACGATCTGGATGAACGCGGTGCCCTTCATGCCCCCGATCGCCGCGTAGGCGATCATCAGCAGGCCGAGGAAGACGATCGCCCCGGTCTTGAAGCCGTCGGTGTCGAAGCCCAGCACCACGGCGAGCAGGTCGCCCGCCCCGGCGAGCTGGAAGACCACCAGCGGCACCAGGGCCAGGAGGGTGACCGCCGCCGTGGTGATGCGCACGGCGGGCCCGGGGGTGCGCCGGGTGAGGACGTCGCCCATGGTGAACCGGCCCGCGTTGCGCAGCGGTTCGGCCAGCAGGAACATCATCAGCACCAGGGAGAGCACCGTGCTCAGGGTGAGCGAGAGCCCGTCGTAGCCGAGCAGGGCGATGATGCCGATGGTGCCGAGCACGGTCCCCGCGGAGATGTAGTCCCCGGCGATGGCCAGGCCGCTCTGCACGGGGGACAGGGAGCGGTAGCCGGTGTAGAACTCGCCGAGGTCGTCGCGGTCGGGGCCGGTCATCACGCACAGCAGCAGGGTCACGGTGATGACCGTGATGAAGGCGATGAGCGACAGGGTCTGCGCCTCGGAGCTGAATCCGGTCAGGCCGTTCATGCGAAGGCACCCCCCGGGGCGCGCCGGGCGGCGGTCCGCTCCTCGTCGGCGGCCGCCTCGGCGGCCCGCTCCCGTATCCCCGCGGCCAGGGGGTCGACGCGGCGGCGCGCGATGGCCTCGTAGAGGGCGATGGCCCCGAGAGCGACGGGGAGCTGGACGAGTCCGAGCAGGACGCCGGTGGTGAGCCCGCCGCTGACGGAGCCCGTCATCAGCCCCGGCGCGTAGGCGGAGAGCAGCAGGTACAGGACGAAGTAGCCCAGCGCCGTGAGGGTGGCGACGCGCCGCAGCAGCCGGTAGGCCGAGCCCAGCCGGCGCACCGCTCCCCGCTCGTCGGCGGCCCCGGGGGCGTGCGGGGTGCCGTGCGGGGTGCCGTGCGCGCCCGCCCAGGGGTCCCCGGCCGGGTCGGCCCAGGCGCCGGCCGCGGGCTCCGTCCAGGGGCCGTACCCGGCCGGGTGGGCGGGGTGCGGGGAGTCGAACTGGGGGCCGGCGCTCCCGGGGCGGGCGCGGTGGGTCCCGGATGCGTGCCGGGGCGGCGGTTCGGGGAAGGGCGGGTGGTACGACATCGGCATGCTCCTTGCCGCCCGAGGGGGACGGGGCGGGTGGCGCGGGTGGTCCGGGTACGTTACTCACCGGTAGAGGGCGCCGTAAGGGGTTACCGACCGTACGGTATGGCAGTTCGGTGACGATTCTGTGCGCGGCCCCCGCCGGCCCCGGAGCGGGCCCTCGCCCGCTCCGGGGCCGACGGGTGTCAGGAGGCGCAGGCGGTGCGCTCCTCCGGCGTCATCGCGCGGGAGCGGGCGATGATCAGGTCGTTCCTGCCGGTGGGCGCGCTGAAGGTGCTGTTGTTGATGACGACGTGCCGGTACAGCTTCTTGGTGCCGCTCCGGATCTTGGTGCCCGCCTCGAAGTCGAGCCGCAGGTCCCCGGTGGCCGTCCCCATCTCCGCGGCCCTGCCGAACCAGGCGACGTTGCAGGCCGGGACCGGCAGGCTGTTCGTCTGCGAGACGGTGCTCGACCGCGTCCAGGTCTTGGTGTACTTGGCGGTCACGGCGGCTTCCGCCACGCCCCAGACGGCGGACTTCACCGAGGAGCCGACCTCGAAGCTGTCCGAGCTGGTGACGGTGTCCGACCAGGCCAGCGTGTGGGTGACCGTCGTGGACGCGTAGTTGAGGACACGGTCGCCCACCTGGTGTTCCGGCCCGGGCGCGGTCTGGTACGAGGACGGGGTGTAGCTGATCCTGCAGTCGTTGTTGTAGTGGGGCCACGACGACAACTGGTGCACGTCGTAGCAGATCTGCAGGGCCTTGGCCGCCAGTGGGTCAGTGGCGTCCAGTACCAGGGTGCGGTTCTGGGCCGCCGCGGCCGGCGACGCGGCCAGCCCCAGCACCCCCACCGCGATCCCCGCCAGGACCGGTGCTCGTCGGATCGATGGCATGCGTGTGTGCTTCCCTTCCGGTTCGTACAGCTGAAGAGGGGCCGGGCGCCGCAGCCACCCACCGGTGGCGGCGGCGCTCCGGGGAGAACGGAGGTCCCGTACCTTCCGCGCTCACGGACGACGCTTCAGAACCCGGCCGGCCCGGTGCCGTGGAGCCGGTGGCACCGGGCCGGCCGGCCGGGTCACCGAACAGGCGCCAGAAGCTCGTCCTTGGCACGCTCGATCGCACTGCACACGCTCGCCTCCATGCTGAAGACCCTGTCCCACCGATGGACGAGGTGCTGCGTGAGGAGAACCTTCTCCGTCTCCGTCAGGTCGGAGCGGTCCCTGAGCTCGAGCAGTACGGCGGAGAGGCTGAAGGGAGCGGTGGTGTGGCAGCCGCCGGTACCCCCGTTGCCGGCTTCCACGGGGTCGGTGGTGGCCACGGCCTCGCAGGGCACGCTCTGCCCGACTGATCCACCCGGCGTGATCCGCGCCCAGGGGGTGGCCTCGTCCCAGCGGAAGACGCCGTCCGCCGCCGACCGCATGCATACCGTGCCACCGGTCGGTGTCGCCGTCGTCGCGGCTGCCGGCTGCGCGGTGAGCAGCGGTGCCACGGCCGCACCCGGCAACGCGAGCAGGAGCGCGGTCAGCCGCACACGCCGGCGTCGCCCCGGCGGCATGGCGGATCTTCTCCGAGCTGCGGCCGCGGGCAGACCCGTCGCGTTCCCTGCCGCTGCGGAAGTGCCCCGAACCCGATACATGCACATGTTCCTCTCGCCGGACCGACGTCGCACGGGCGGCAGGCCGGACCCCCGCAGGCGTGCGGGGAAGGCCCCTGCCGCCCACCGAGCGCCCATCCTCCACCGCCGCCGAGAGGCGGTGTGAGTGGGAGAAGTGGCAGACTCCGCAAGAATCCTCCCGTGCCCCGCAGGGCTCGGTCCGCACCGCGTGGCGGCCCTCGGAGGACGGGAGCACCAACCCCTTCGAACCGGGCCGCGCCACCGAACTCCCCGGCCCGCCCCGGCCCGAACCCGGCCGGAACCGGTACGACTTCACCCTCCGCGCGCCGGGCGGCCGCACCCAGCCGGCACCACCCCCGCCGCCCCCGCCCGGCGGTGGGGTGTACACGCGGCCCCGGGCCCTGCCCCTTCCGCCGTACCCGCGCCTCCGCCCCAGGGCGGACACCCCTAAGGGCCGCCCCTTACTCCGGACCGGGGAGCGTTCGTCCCGGCGGACGACGTGGCCGGAACACCTCTTTCCTTACCGTGTCCTTACGCCCTCAGGGGGGAGCCCGGCGCACGGGGGTGGGGAAAACCCCCGCCTCACGACTGCGCCGCGCACCAGCGCTTTTCCCTCCCCGGGCCGGAAGACTCGAAGCACCCCGGCAGGCGGCCCGCCCGCCCCGGGACCACCGCACCCCAGAGCTAGGAGACCGACCGTGACCACGGCTGTGACCACCCCCGCACGCGGGGAGACCGGAGGGCCGGCCGCCGTCGCCGCCCGGGGGCGGCAGGTCGTCAAGGCCTACGGCGACGGCGAGACGCGCGTCGTCGCGCTCGACCACGTCGACGTGGACATCCACCGCGGGCAGTTCACCGCGATCATGGGTCCCTCCGGCTCGGGCAAGTCGACGCTGATGCACTGCCTCGCGGGTCTCGACACCGTGACTTCGGGCCAGATCTTCATCGACGACACCGAGATCACCGGCCTCAAGGACAAGAAGCTCACCCGCCTGCGCCGGGACCGGATCGGCTTCATCTTCCAGGCCTTCAACCTGCTGCCGACGCTCAACGCCCTGGAGAACATCACCCTCCCCATGGACATCGCCGGCCGTCGGCCCGACGCGGCCTGGCTGAACCGCGTGGTCGAGACCGTCGGCCTGGCGGAGCGGCTCAAGCACCGGCCGAACCAGCTCTCCGGCGGGCAGCAGCAGCGTGTGGCCGTCGCCCGGGCCCTGGCCGCCCGTCCCGAGATCATCTTCGGCGACGAGCCCACCGGCAACCTGGACTCCCGCGCCGGGGCCGAGGTCCTGGGCTTCCTGCGCCGCTCGGTCGACGAACTCGGCCAGACCATCGTCATGGTCACCCACGACCCCGTCGCCGCCTCCTACGCGGACCGGGTGCTCTACCTCGCGGACGGGCGCATCGTCGACGAGATGCTCCGGCCGACGGCCGAGGCCGTCCTCGACCGGATGAAGGACTTCGACGCCCGGGGGCGCACCTCATGACCGTCCTCAAGACCTCGCTGCGCAACTTCCTCGCCCACAAGGGCCGGATGGCGCTCTCCGCGGTGGCGGTCCTGCTGTCCGTGGCCTTCGTCTCGGGCACCCTGGTGTTCACCGACACGATGAACACCACCTTCGACAAGCTCTTCGCGGTCGCCTCCGCCGACGTCACCGTGAGTCCGGAGGGCCCCGACGACGACGGCAGGCCCGCCAGCGGCGTCCCCAGGACGCTGCCCGCCTCGGTGGTCGACGAGGTGCGCGCCGTCCCGGGCGTGGAGTCCGCCCAGGGCGCCGTCGCCACGCTCAGCGTCACCGTGGTGAACGCGGACAACGAGAACGTCGGGTCCACCAGCGGTGCCCCCACCATCGCCGCCAACTGGACCGACAACGACCTCAAGTCGATGAAGATCACCTCCGGGCAGGCGCCGCGCGGGCCCACCGAGGTGATGGTCGACGGCGACACCGCCGACAAGCACGGGCTGAAGCTCGGCGACGAGCTGCGGACCATCGCCGTCACCGGCGACTTCACCGCGCGGATCTCCGGCATCGCCTCGTTCCAGGTCACCAACCCCGGGGCCGCGATCGTCTACTTCGACACCGCCACCGCGCAGCGCACCCTCCTCGGCGAGGAGGGCGTCTTCACCGAGATCCTGGTCACCGGCGAGGACTCCGTGACGGACGAGCGCCTCAAGCGGGACCTCGACGCCGCGCTCGACGCCCCCTACACGCTCCGCACCGCCGAGGAGGCGGCCGACGCGGGCCGCGAGCAGGTCGGCTCCTTCCTCGACGTGATGAAGTACGCCATGCTCGGCTTCGCCGGGATCGCCCTGCTCGTCGGCGTGTTCCTCATCGTCAACACCTTCTCCATGCTCGTCGCCCAGCGCACCCGCGAGATCGGGCTGATGCGGGCGATCGGCGCCGACCGGCGCCAGGTGAACCGGTCCGTGCTCACCGAGGCGCTGCTGCTCGGCCTCGTCGGCTCCCTCGCGGGCGTCGCCGCCGGTGTGGGGCTGGCCGTCGGCCTCATGAAGCTGATGTCGGCCGTGGGCATGAACCTCTCGCTCGACGACCTGACGGTGAAGTGGACCACCCCCGTGGTCGGGCTCGCGCTCGGCGTGGTCGTCACCGTGGTCGCCGCCTACCTGCCCGCCCGCCGGGCAGGCAAGATCTCCCCCATGGCGGCCCTCCGCGACGCGGGGACGCCCTCCGACGGCCGCGCCGGGCGCGTCCGCGGCGCGGTCGGCCTCGCCCTGTCGCTGGCCGGCGGTGCCGCGCTCCTTGCCGCGACCCGGGCGGACAAGGCGTCCGAGGGGTCGGTCCTGCTGGGCCTCGGCATCCTGCTGACGCTGGTCGGCTTCGTGGTCGTCGGCCCGCTGCTCGCCGGCGGCGTCGTACGGGTCCTCTCGGCGCTCGTCCTGCGGATGTTCGGCCCCGTGGGGCGGATGGCCGAGCGCAACGCGCTGCGCAACCCCCGCCGCACCGGTGCCACCGGCGCCGCGCTGATGATCGGGCTCGCGCTGGTCGCCTGCCTGTCGGTGGTCGGCTCCTCGATGGTCGCCTCCGCCACGGACGAGCTCGACCGCTCGGTCGGCGCCGACTTCATCGTCCAGTCCGCCGCCCAGGACGGGGCTCCCATCGTGCCGAAGGCCGGGGAGGCGCTGGCGCGGACCGAGGGCCTGGCCCATGTCACCGGCTACCGCCCACTGCCGGCGACGATCACCGCCCCCGACGGCTCCGCGGAGCCCGCGGACCTCGTGGCCGCCGACGCCACCTACGCCGAGGACGTGCGCCGCGAGACGCTGGAGGGGGAGCTCGCCGCCGCCTACGGGCCGGACGCCCTGTCGGTGGGCTCCGACTACGCCGAGCAGCACGGCGTGTCCGTCGGCGACACCGTCGAGCTGGAGTTCCGCGGGGGTGCCGTCGCACGGCTCACGGTGGCCGCCGTCACCTCCGACGACACCAACATCGACCGGGGGGTCAAGTACCTCTCGCTCGCCACCGCCGAGAAGTACCTCCCCGCCGAGCTGATGCCGCAGAACATGATCATGTTCGCGACGGCGCAGGAGGGCCAGGAGGAGGCGGCCTACACCGCCCTGAAGTCCGCGCTCGCCGAGTACCCGCAGTACACGGTGAAGAACCAGGCCGACTACAAGGAGGACCTCAAGGACCAGATCGGCCAGCTGCTGAACATCGTCTACGGCCTGCTGGCGCTGGCGATCATCGTCGCGGTCCTCGGTGTGGTGAACACCCTCGCCCTGTCCGTGGTGGAGCGGACCCGTGAGATCGGCCTGATGCGGGCCATCGGGCTGTCCCGCAGGCAGCTGCGGCGCATGATCCGCCTGGAGTCCGTCGTCATCGCCCTGTTCGGCGCCCTGCTCGGCCTCGGGCTCGGCATGGGCTGGGGCACCGCCGCCCAGCAGCTCCTGGCGCTGGAGGGCCTGGAGGTCCTGCAGATCCCGTGGCCGACGATCGGCGCGGTGTTCGTGGGCTCCGCCTTCGTCGGCCTGTTCGCGGCACTGGTACCGGCCTTCCGCGCGGGGCGGATGAACGTCCTGAACGCGATCGCCACCGAGTAGGGGCACTTCCGCAGGACGCGGCCGCCGCCGGGGAGCGCCCCGGCGGCGGCCGCGGGCGTTCCCCGGGCCGCCCGCCGGGCCTGTGCGGAGCGTGGCCGTCCGGTGGCCGAACGCGCTCCCCGCCCGCGGATCGCCCGCGCGGGCGCCCCCCGCGCGTCGTAGGCTGGAGCCCCCGGCCCGCCCCGCGTCCCCGACGCGGGGGCCCACGACGCGCCGGGCGGTTTGCGTTGCCCACCCCCCTCGATTCCTGGACGGAAGCCCTTCATGAGCCTGCACGGTCTCCTCGATGCCGTCGTAGCCGACCCGGCGCTCGCCGAAGCGGTCGAAGCGGCCACGGACGGCCACCGGACGCATGTCGACCTGGTCGGTCCGCCCGCGGCGCGGCCCCTGTCGGTGGCCGCGCTCGCCCGTGGCGCGGGGCGCCCGGTGCTGGCCGTCACGGCCACCGGCCGCGAGGCCGAGGACCTCGCCGCCGCGCTGCGCTCCCTGCTGCCCGGCGAGGGCGTCGTGGAGTTCCCCTCCTGGGAGACCCTTCCCCACGAGCGGCTCTCGCCCCGCTCCGACACGGTGGGTCGCCGTCTCGCGGTGCTGCGCCGCCTCGCCCACCCCTCCGCGGACGACCCGGCCGCGGGGCCGGTCAACGTGGTCGTCGCCCCCGTGCGCTCGGTGCTCCAGCCGCAGGTCAAGGGGCTGGGCGACCTGGAGCCGGTGGCGCTGCGCACGGGGATGCGGGCGGATCTGGACGAGGTGGTCGCCTCGCTCGCGGCCGCCGCCTACTCCCGCGTCGAACTGGTCGAGAAGCGCGGGGAGTTCGCCGTCCGAGGCGGCATCCTGGACGTCTTCCCGCCCACCGAGGAGCACCCCCTGCGGGTGGAGTTCTGGGGTGACGACATCGAGGAGATCCGCTACTTCAAGGTCGCGGACCAGCGCTCCCTGGAGGTCGCCGAGCACGGTCTGTGGGCGCCCCCGTGCCGGGAGTTGCTGCTCACCGACGAGGTGCGCCGCCGCGCCGCGGAGCTCGCCGAGGCCCATCCCGAACTGGGCGAGCTGCTGGGGAAGATCGCCGAGGGCATCGCCGTCGAGGGCATGGAGTCCCTGGCGCCCGTCCTCGTCGACGAGATGGAACTCCTGCTCGACGTGCTGCCGAAGGGCGCCATGGCGGTGGTCTGCGACCCGGAGCGGGTGCGTACCCGGGCCGCCGACCTCGTCGCCACCAGCCAGGAGTTCCTCCAGGCGTCCTGGGCGGCCACCGCGGGCGGCGGAGAGGCCCCGATCGACGTGGGCGCGGCCTCCCTGCGGGGTATCGCCGACGTGCGGGACCGGGCCCGGGAACTCGGCATGATGTGGTGGTCCGTCTCGCCGTTCGCGGCCGATGCCGAGGACGCGGACGAGGACACCCTCCGCCTGGGCCTGCAGGCGCCCGAGGCGTACCGGGGCGACACGGCCCGCGCACTCGCCGACACCAAGGGCTGGCTCGCCGACGGCTGGCGCACGGTCTACGTCACCGAGGCGCACGGCCCGGCCTCCCGGACGGTGGAGGTCCTCGGCGGCGAGGGCGTCGCCGCCCGCCTGGACGCGGACCTGACCGACCTCTCGCCCTCCGTGGTGCACGTGGTCCGCGGCTCCGCCGACCACGGCTTCGTGGCCCCCTCGCTGGGGCTCGCGGTGCTGACCGAGACGGACCTGTCGGGACAGAAGGCGGCGGGCAAGGACGGGCAGCGGATGCCCACCCGCCGCCGCAAGACCATCGACCCGCTGACCCTGGAGACCGGGGACCACATCGTCCACGAGCAGCACGGCGTCGGCCGGTACATCGAGATGGTGCAGCGCACCGTGCAGGGCGCCACCCGCGAGTACCTCCTCGTCGAGTACGCGCCCGCCAAGCGGGGCCAGCCCGGCGACCGGCTCTACATCCCGACCGACCAGCTGGAGCAGGTGACCAAGTACGTCGGTGGCGAGGCCCCCACACTGCACCGCCTCGGCGGCGCGGACTGGACCAAGACCAAGGCGCGGGCGAAGAAGGCGGTCAAGGAGATCGCCGCCGACCTGATCAGGCTCTACTCGGCCCGGATGGCCGCCCCCGGACACGCCTTCGCCCCCGACACACCCTGGCAGCGGGAGCTGGAGGACGCCTTCCCCTACGCCGAGACGCCCGACCAGCTCTCGACCATCGCCGAGGTCAAGGAGGACATGGAGAAGACCGTCCCCATGGACCGCCTGATCTGCGGCGACGTGGGCTACGGCAAGACGGAGATCGCGGTCCGCGCCGCCTTCAAGGCGGTCCAGGACGGCAAGCAGGTCGCCGTCCTGGTGCCCACCACCCTGCTCGTGCAGCAGCACTACGGCACCTTCAGCGAGCGCTACGCGCAGTTCCCCGTCGCCACCCGGGCGCTGTCGCGGTTCCAGAGCGACACCGAGGCCAAGGCCACCCTGGAGGGGCTGCGGGACGGCTCCGTCGACATCGTCATCGGCACCCACCGGCTGTTCTCCTCGGAGACGAAGTTCAAGGACCTCGGACTCGTCATCGTCGACGAGGAGCAGCGCTTCGGCGTGGAGCACAAGGAGCAGCTGAAGAAGCTGCGGGCCAACGTCGACGTGCTCACCATGTCGGCGACCCCGATCCCGCGCACCCTGGAGATGGCGGTCACCGGCATCCGGGAGATGTCCACGATCACGACCCCGCCGGAGGAGCGGCACCCCGTGCTGACCTTCGTCGGCCCCTACGAGGAGAAGCAGATCGGTGCCGCGATCCGGCGCGAACTGCTGCGCGAGGGGCAGGTCTTCTACATCCACAACCGGGTGGAGTCCATCGACCGGGCCGCGGCGCGGCTGCGCGAGATCGTGCCCGAGGCGCGGATCGCCACCGCGCACGGCCAGATGTCGGAGCAGGCGCTGGAGCAGGTGGTGGTCGACTTCTGGGAGAAGAAGTTCGACGTGCTGGTCTCGACGACGATCGTCGAGTCGGGCATCGACATCTCCAACGCCAACACCCTCATCGTCGAGCGGGGCGACAACTTCGGCCTCTCCCAGCTGCACCAGCTGCGGGGGCGGGTCGGCCGGGGGCGGGAGCGCGGATACGCGTACTTCCTCTACCCGCCGGAGAAGCCGCTGACCGAGACCGCCCACGAGCGCCTCGCCACCATCGCCCAGCACACCGAGATGGGCGCGGGCATGTACGTCGCCATGAAGGACCTGGAGATCCGCGGGGCGGGCAACCTCCTCGGCGGCGAGCAGTCCGGCCACATCGCGGGCGTCGGCTTCGACCTGTACGTGCGGATGGTGGGCGAGGCGGTCGCGGACTACCGCGCCTCCCTGGAGGGCGGCACGGAGGAGGAGCCGCCGCTGGAGGTCAAGATCGAGCTCCCGGTGGACGCCCACGTCCCCCACGACTACGCCCCCGGCGAGCGGCTGCGGCTCCAGGCGTACCGTGCCATCGCCTCCGCCGCCTCCCAGGAGGACATCGCGGCGGTGCGCGAGGAGCTGACCGACCGCTACGGCAAGCTCCCCGAGCCCGTGGAGAACCTGCTGCTGGTGGCCGGGCTGCGGATGCTGGCGCGGGCCTGCGGGGTCGGCGACATCGTGCTCCAGGGGCCGAACATCCGCTTCGCACCGGTCGAGCTGCGCGAGTCGCAGGAGCTGCGGCTGAAGCGGCTGCACCCTCGGGCGGTGGTCAAACCGGCCGTCCACCAGGTCCTGGTTCCGCGGCCCACCACCGGGAAGATCGGCGGCAAGCCCGTGGTCGGTCGCGAACTGCTCGCGTGGACCGGCGAGTTCCTCACCACCGTCCTCGGTTCCTGACCCGTCCGCCCGTCCCGCCCGCCCCGGTGGCCGCCCGGGGCGGCGGCGTTCCGGCGAACGGCCCCGTACCGTAGGGGGCGTGAGGGGAACACGGAGCATCAGGGGCGGGGCGGCGGCGCTGCTCGCGGTGGCACTGCTGGCAGGCTGCGAGGACATCGGGCGCGGCGGGGCCGGACCGGAGGCGGACACCGGCGCGCCCGCCGCGCGGGGCGCCGGCCCGCTCGACAACCCGGACGGCACCCGTGCCGGCCTGGCGGCCCTGCCGGAGGGGCGGCTGGCGGAGGCGCGCAGCCTGATCGAGGGCCTGGCCGTCAAGGGGCGCGGCCCGAAGACCGGCTACGACCGGGACGAGTTCGGCTATGCCTGGATGGACACGGCCGACGGGGTGCCGCTGGCGAGGAACGGGTGCGACACCCGCAACGACCTGCTGCGGCTGCACGGGCGGAACGTCCGCTTCCGTGACGGCTCCGACTGCGTGGTCGTCTCGATGGACCTGCACGACCCCTACACCGGCAAGGACATCGCCTGGCGCAAGGCGAAGGCCGCCGAGGTGCAGATAGACCACGTGGTGCCGCTGTCGTACAGCTGGCAGCTGGGCGCGGCGCGCTGGCCGGAGGACAAGCGCCGCCGGCTGGCCAACGACCCGCTCAACCTGCTGCCGGTGGACGGCCGGGAGAACTCCGCCAAGGGCGACTCCGGCCCGGCGTCCTGGCTGCCGCCGAACAAGGCGATCCGCTGCTCGTACGCGGTGCGGTTCGCGCAGGTCGCCGACGCGTACGAGCTGCCGGTGACCGGCGCCGACAAGCAGGCCATGCTCCGGTGGTGCGGGGGCTGAGGCCCGGGCGAAATCCGGTGGGAGGGGCGGGCCCGGCGCGGTTAGCCTGCGCCCATGGACCTGATGATCACCACCTTGGCGGAACGCCCCGAACTGCGGCCCCTGCTGTGGGAGATGCCCGACACCTGGGAGTCGTTCATCGGCGAGGACCCCGTCGGCTGGGCGAACATCGGCCGGATCATGGCGGAGCTGCCGGAGTACGTGCTCGTGGCGACCGACGGCCCCGAGGGGCCGATCGTGGCCAAGGCGTTCAGCGTGCCCTTCGTCCTCGACATGGACGGGCGCCGGGAGCTGCCCGACCGGGGCTGGGACCAGGTGGTGCTGTGGGCCTTCTCCGACCTGCGCCACGGACGCCGCCCGGACACGGTCAGCGCCGTGGAGATCACCGTGTCCTCGGACCACCTGGGCCGGGGCATATCGGGCCGGATGCTCCACGCCCTGCGGGAGCTCGTGCGCGGGCGGGGCTTCGCCCAGCTCGTCGCCCCCGTGCGGCCGAGTGCCAAGAGCGCGGAACCAGAGGCCGTGATGGCCGAGTACGCGTTCCGGAAGCGGGACGGGGACGGCCTGCCGTACGACCCCTGGCTGCGGGTGCACGCCCGTGCGGGCGGTGTGCTGGAGAAGGTGGCCCCGGCCTCCATGACGGTGTCGGGCTCGACGGAGGAGTGGCGCCGGTGGACCGGCCTGGCCTTCGACGTCTCGGGGCCGCTGCACGTGCCCGGCGCCCTGGTGCCGGTGCACGTCGAGGCGGAGCGGGGCTACGCGGTGTACGTGGAGCCCAACGTGTGGGTGCGCCACCGGCTGTGACGCATCCTCGGACGGCGGTGCGGGCCGCTCCCCCGTCGCGGCCCGCTCCCTCCCCCTGCCGGTGCGGGGCCCGTGCGGGCCCCGCGTCGGATCAGAGGGTCAGCTCCCACTGGGAGGAGTCGTAGAAGATGCCGGGGGAGACCTCGACGGTGAGGGTCTTGGCGTCGGCCGGGGCGTCGAAGCCGTACACCACGGTGGCCTTCTTGCCGGGCGCGATGGTGCCCTCGAAGCCGCCGCCCACCGTGTCGTCGAAGATCTGCTCGGCCTCCACGCCCCCCTCGCCGGCGCGGGCGTCGGCGGTGGTGAGGGTGGAGTCGAACTTCTCCGTACCGGCGTTCTCGATCACGACGGTGACCTGGTAGGCCTTGTTGCCCGAGGTGTGGCCGATCGCGAACTCGCTCGGGGAGTACGCCTTGGGCGCGGAGACGGTGACCGTCACGTCGTCGTCGTAGACGACGGAGTCGCCCGCCGCGAGCGTCTCGCCCTTGGCCTTGTCCTCGGTGCCGCCGGTGGCGTCGGCGGGCTTCTCGGCGGCGGCGCCGGCCTCCTTCGGAGCGCTGGCGTCCACGGCCTTGTTGATCTCGTCGACCGCCTCGTCCACGGCCATCACGGTGACGATGCCCATGAACACGCTGGCCACCAGGGTGAGGGCCGCGAGCACGGTGCCCGCGACGGCCACGCCCTTGTTGGTGGCCTCGCCGCGCTTGGCCCGGCCGAGGCCGACCAGACCGAAGATCAGGGCGAGCAGGCCGAGAATGCCGCCGAGCCAGAACAGCAGCGGGACGAAGGCGATGAGCAGGCCGATGATGCCGAGCACGAGGGCGGTCGTGCCGAGGCCGTTGCGGGCCTGAGCGGGCGCGGGGCCCGGGTTGTAGGGCTGCGGCGCTCCGTACGGAGGCTGCTGGGTCGGCTGGGACATGCGTGGATCCCCCCCAAGGGATGTGTGTAGGACCCCCAAGAGGATCCGCTGTGTTCGAGTCAATGAGAGCAGAGCCTGTGAACCGGGTCAACAGGGTTATCTTATTGTTGCCTTATGTCGCTGTGAAACCGTCTGTCCCATGAGGCGCGGTTAGGATCGTCGTCACAGCAGCGTGATCAGGTGTCCTGCGACGCGCCGCCGACACGCCGCTCACGAGCCCGAGCGCCTGACGAGGGGAAGCCGGATGCCGGAGAACGCAGCCGAGGTCACCGCGGCGGGCATCGCACGGCTCGCCGGTGTGGGGCGCGCCGCCGTGAGCAACTGGCGCCGCCGCCACCCCGATTTCCCCAAGCCCGTGGGCGGCACCGAGGCCAGCCCCTCCTTCGCGCTCGCCGAGATCGAGCAGTGGCTGCGCGACCAGGGCAAACTCGCGGAGGTCCCGCTGCGCGAGAGGGTCTGGCAGCAGCTCGCCGGGGACCCCGCCGGAGCCGTCACGGCCCTGGTCCGAACGGCCTGCGTGCTCCTCGCCGTGCACGAGCGGCCCACCGACTGGCCCGCGCTCGCCGCGGCCCCCGAAGAGCGCTTCGGCACAGGGCTGGCCGTCGTGCTGGACACGGTCCTCGAACGGCGCTTCGGCACCTCCCGCGCCGTTCCCACGCCGTCCCCGCAGCAGTTGGACGACTCCGCGCCGCTGCTGCGCGCGGCCGCCGAACTCGCCGCCGCGACCGGCGCACGCCAGACCTTCGAGTTCCTGCTGGGCCGCCACCTCGATGCCAACCCCCGGCAGTACACGCTCACCCCGGCCCCCGCCGCCGAGCTCATGGCCGACCTGGCGGGCGATGCCGGAACCGTGCTCGACCCCGCCTGCGGGACCGGCGCCCTGCTGCGGGCCGCCCGCCGCCCGACCGCCCTGTGCGCCCAGGACGCCGACCCCGACCTGGCGGCGCTCACCGCCCTCCGGCTCGCCCTGCACGGCGGCGCCCCGGTCCGCGCCGCCGGGGGCGACGCCCTGCGCTCCGACGGCCACGAAGGGCTGGCCGCCGACACCGTGCTGTGCCACCCGCCGTTCAACGAACGCAACTGGGGCCACGAGGAACTGGCCTACGACCCCCGCTGGGAGTACGGCTTCCCGGCCCGCACGGAGTCCGAGCTGGCCTGGGTCCAGCACGCGTTGGCCCGGCTCAGGCCCGGCGGGACCGCCGTGCTGCTGATGCCCCCGGCCGTCGCCTCCCGGCGCTCGGGCCGGCGCGTCCGCGCGGGGCTGCTGCGGCGCGGCGCGCTGCGCGCGGTCGTCGCCCTGCCCGCGGGCGCCGCACCCCCGTACGGCATCCCGCTCCACCTGTGGGTGCTGCGCAGGCCCGCCCCCGGCGGCCCGCCCGCCTCCGAACTGCTGCTCGTGGACACCGCGGCCCTCGCGTCGCCCGAGGACGGCGGACGCGGCGACGGCGCGCGGGAGCGGCTCGACTGGACGGCCGTGCGCACCGCCGTCCTCGACGCCTGGCGGGCCTTCGACCGCGGCGGCACCCCGCCGGAGGCCCCCGGGGTGAGCCGCGCCGTGCCCGTCCTCGAACTCCTCGACGACGAGGTGGACCTGACCCCCGCACGCAGCCTGCCGCCCCCCGCCGCGGCGGGCACCGCCGAGCTGTCACGGGTCGCCGGGGACCTCTCCCGCGCCCTCTCCCGCGCCACCGCGCTGACCCCGGCCCCCGCGGAGGCCGCGGTCACCGCCGCGAGCCGGCCGTCGGCCACGGTCGGCGAACTCGCCCGCGCCGGGGCCCTCCAGCTGCGCTCCGGCGGCGCCGGGGGCTCCCCGGCCGACGGCCGGCCGCCCGTCCTCACCGAGCAGGACCTGATCGCCGGACGCCCGCCCTCCGGCACGCTCCCCGACGCCTCCGGGGAGGAACCGGTGCTGATCGCGCCCGGGGACGTGCTGGTGCCCGTGCTCGGCGGCGGAGCGTTCGTCCGGGTCGCGGACCCCTCCCTCGCGGGTGCCGTGCTCGGCCGCCACCTGTACCTGCTGCGCCCCGACCCGGCCACCCTCGACCCCTGGTTCCTCGCGGGCTTCCTGCGCGGCAGCGCCAACCGGCGGCAGGCCAGCAGCCATGCCTCCACCGCCTCCCGGCTCGACGTCCGCCGACTCCAGCTGCCCCGGCTGCCCCTCGCCGAGCAGCGGCGCTACGGCGAGCGCTTCCGCGCCCTGAGCGAGTTCGAGGACGCCCTGCGGCTCGCCGGGCGCCTCGGTGACCGGCTGGTGCAGGGGCTCCACGACGGACTGACGGACGGCCGGGTCCTGCCCTGACGCGTCGGGACGGACCGCGCGGGCACAACGGTTGGGTACAACCCGGAACACGTCACGGGCGTCGGTGTATACGCTTCACCCCGCCCCCAGGTCGTGCCTGGCACATGGCGCTGTCCGCCCGTAGGGCGGGATGCGTGCCGGGCGTCGCGCGCCAAGCGGGATGTGTCGGACACGACCTGGGGCGCCCCGCCCGTCCGCCTCGTCCTCAGGCACCCAGGAGCAGGAATGCACGGCCACGGCCCTGTGCCGCACTCCCCGCGTCCCTCGACGGCGCTGCTCGTCGTCGTACGCGTCGTCCTCGTCGCGCTCTCGGTCTTCAGCCTCGGGCTGTTCGCCTGGGCCGCGATGCTGCGCATCGCCGTCCTGCGCCGCCGGCGGCCCGACTGGTTGCTGTTCTGGGGCGCGCTGCTGCTCGCCGTCGCCGCGTTCGTGGTGCTCGGGGCCTTCGGCGCCGACACGGGGGACCAGGGCGAGCCGGAGACGGGCCCGCTGGACGCCGTCTGCGCGGTGGTGCTCCTCGGCCTCGCCTTCGGCGTGCCCGTGCACTACCTGATCGCCGAGATCAGCCACTACCAGGAGCCGCGGGCCCCCGGCGGCTGGCCGGCCGCGCCGGGACAGGCGGCGTCCCCCTACGGCACGCCCCCGCCCACCGCGGGCCCCTACCCGCGCCCCGGCCCCCGTCCGCCGTCGCAGCCCGGCCCGTACGCCGGACCGGACCGGGCGGCGCCCCCCTACCGCCCGCCGTCCGGCCCCGCACCCGGCACCGGATACGGCTACCCGCCCGCCCCCGCGGCCCCGCCCGCCCCGCCCGCGGCCCCGCCCGGGCCGGGCGTCCCCGGGGCCCCCGCCGCCCCGGGCGCGGGCACACCCCGCATCGACCAGGTACGCGCCGAACTCGACGAGCTGAGCGACCTGCTGCGCGGACCCGACCACGGGGACCGCCCCGGCGAGGGGAGCACACCGGGGAACGGCGGCGGCCGGTGAACGGGCGGATGATCGCCGACCGCTACGAGCTCTCCGCCCTGATCGGCCAGGGCGGCATGGGCCAGGTCTGGACCGCCTACGACGGGCGGCTGGACCGCCGCGTCGCCGTGAAGCTGCTCCGCCCCGACCACATGGCCGCCGCCACCGCCGCCGAGGAGATGCGCCGCCGGTTCGTCCGCGAGTGCCGGGTCACCGCCCAGGTCTGCCATCCGGGGCTGGTCACGGTCCACGACGCGGGCAGCGACGGGGACGACCTCTATCTGGTGATGCAGTACGTCGAGGGCGCCGACCTGGCCGACCACCTGGCCGAGCACGACCCCTACCCCTGGGAGTGGGCCGTCTCCGTCGCCGCCCAGCTCTGCTCCGTGCTCGGCGCGGTCCACGCGGTGCCGATCGTCCACCGCGACCTCAAGCCGCGCAATGTGATGGTCAAGCCGGACGGCACCGTCACCGTGCTCGACCTCGGGGTCGCCTCCGTCATCGACTCCGACACCACCCGCCTCACCCACACCGGGTCACCGGTCGGCAGCCCCGGCTACATGGCCCCCGAGCAGGCGCTGGGCGGCGCCGTCGGGCCCTACACCGACCTGTACGCCCTCGGGGTGCTGCTCCACGAACTCCTCAGCGGGGACGTCCCCTTCAGCGGCTCCACCGCCCTCGGGGTGCTCCACCGCCACCTCCACGAGGCCCCCGTGCCGGTGCGGCGGCTGCGCCCGGACGTCCCCGAGCCCCTCGAAGCCCTCGTCCTGAGACTGCTCGCCAAGGACCCCCAGCACCGCCCGTCCGGAGCCCAGGAGGTGTACGCGGCGCTGGCCCCGCTGCTGCCCGCCAGGGGGGCGACCCGCGGCCCGCTCGATCCGACCCGCCCCTTCCTGCGCCCGCACGCGCCCTGGCCCGACGGCACCGCGGCGCCGTCGGGCACGGCCCCGGCCCCGGCCGGCCCCCCGCCGGGGGTGGACGTCGCCGCGGCCGTGGACGAGGTCAAACGGCTCCTCGGCGAGGGCGGCATCACCCGGGCCGTGGACATCCTCGGCGGCATCCTCCCGGCCGCCGCTGCGCAGCACGGGGAGCACTCGCAGGTGGTGCGGATCCTGCGCAAGCAGTACGCGGCGACCCTGATGGACGACGGCCAGTACCGGCGCGCGCTGCCGGAGCTGCGCCGGCTCGCCCAGGAGCGGGCCGCCGAGGCGGGCTGGACCGACACCCAGGCGCTCCAGTTCCGCCACGACGCCGCCCAGTGCCTGGAGCACCTCGGCGACCCCTCGGCGGCGCTCGCCGAGTACCGCGCGGTGCTGCCGTCCTACGAGGCCGCCGACCGGGACCGGGCGCTCCAGGTCCGCCAGCGGATCGGCCATCTGCTGCTGGCCGTGGGCGACCACACCGCGGCGGGCCACCAGTTCCGCTCCCTGCTGTACGACGCGGAGCGCGCGTACGGGCCGTACCACCCGTTCCCGGTGGAGCTGCGGCGCGCGCTGGAGCGCCAGCAGCAGCTGCGCGGCTGAGCGCCCCGCCCCGGACCGGCTCCCTCAGCGGGCGCGCAGGAAGGCCGAGGTGGACGCGCGGCCCAGCAGCGCGAACCGCGAGTCCCCGGAGGCCAGATGCGCGTCCAGGGCCGCCCGGACACCGGGCCAGGCCGGGTCGCCGTAGTCGTCGAGGACCACGATCCCGCCCGGGGCGGCGATCCGCTCCACCCAGGCGAGGTCCGCCGCGACGCCCTCCTCGGAGTGGTCGCCGTCCACCACGATCACCCCGTAGGCCCGGTCGGAGACCTCCGCCCGGATCTGCGGATCGCCGGAGAAGCCCTGCCTGATCCGGGCGTCGAGCGCCGAACGCCCGCCCGCCAGGGCCAGGTTGGCCCGCAGCACGTCCTCCCGCACGGGTGTGCCCGTGGGGTCGGCCGGCTGGGAGGTCCCGGGCTGGAGCTGCGAGCCCGCCAGCGGGTCCACGATGGTCAGGTCCGGTTCGATGCCCGCCCGGTGCACCATCCGCACCAGCGCGGAGGCGAACAGCCCGTAGAGCGTGCCGATCTCCAGGATGCTCCCGTTCGGAGGGGAGAGCAGCGGCACCGCGGCGAGCTTGCCGCAGATGTTGGGTGTGGACCCCGCCAACCGCCCGATGCCCAGCGCCTCCAGGGCCACCAGCGTCCGGTAGGCGACGACCACTCCCCGGCGGGCGTGCTCGCTGCCGGTGACGGCCCGGACCTCCTCGACCAGGCGGTCGATCTCCCCGGGCGGGGGCATGCGGTGCGGTCCGCGGCCCGTGCCGTCGAGCAGCAGCCCGACCGCGTGCGTCTGCCGGCGCATCTCGTCCACCTCGCGGCGGAGCGAGGCCAGTTCGGGTTCCAGGCCGCGTCTCACCCGCCCTTCGAGCACGGTGAGCGCGGGGGCCAGCACCCGCTTCGTCAGACGGTTGCGGAGAAGAAGCATGACCGGGAAGGTAGCGGGGCGCGCCGCCGCGGCCAACCACCCTCCGGTGCGCGGGGGATGAAGTCTCGGTGTCCTGCGGATGGCGGATGCGCGTCCGGTGCGCGGGCGGCCCCCTGACGTGCGGCGAGGGGGCGGACCGCCGGCCGCCGGAGCAGATCCCCCGTCACCGCTCCACGTCCGCCCCGCGCCCGTTAGGATGATCACCATGCAGCTGTTCCTGACGCCTCCGCCGCCCGCCGTCTAAGGCGGGCAGCCCATACAGAGCCGTCCCGGGGCTACCGGGGCGGCGATCTGAGTTGCCCTCGAAAAGCATCGTGATGCCCTTCAATCGAGGAGACCTCAGTTGCAGTCCTCTTCTGCCCTGCCCGTTCGGCGGGGTGTTCTCTATGTCGCGATCGCGGCCACAGCATGGGGTACCGGCGGTGCCGTGGCCGCCGAGCTGTACGACGTCGGCGGGATCGGCCCCGTCTCCGTGTCCTTCTGGCGGTTCCTCGCCGGACTGGGGCTGCTCCTGCTGGCCCACCTGGTCCGGCGGTCCCGGCGGCCGCGGACGGCGCAGTCGCTGCGCGCCACCTTCGCGGCGAACCCCCGTCGAGCACTGGTCACGGGCTTCGGCCTTGCCGTCTACCAGACGGCCTACTTCGCCTCCGTCCAGCAGGCCGGGCTGACCGTGGCCACGGTGGTGACCCTGGGCTCGGGCCCGGTGCTGGTCGCCGTCGGCGCGCGGTTCACGCTCGGCGAGCGCACCGGCGCCGCCGGAACCGCCGCCGTCGGCAGCGGCGTCGTGGGCCTGGTGCTGCTGATGGGGGGCGCGGACGGGAGCACCGGCCCGGCTCCCGTCCTGGGCATCGGCTACGCGCTGCTCTCCGCCGCCGGTTACGCGGGCGTGACCCTGCTGGGCCGCTCCTCGGGCCGGAAGAACGCCGGTGGCGCCTTCGAGTCCACCGTGACGGGGTTCGCGGTGGGCACGGTCTGCCTGCTGCCGATGGCGCTCGTGGAGGGCCTGCTCCCGGACATGGAGCACGCGGCGTGGACCCTCGGCCTGATCCTCTACCTGGGGGCGGCGCCGACGGCACTGGCGTACACGCTGTTCTTCATCGGCCTCGGGGCGGTGCGGGCGACGACGGCCTCCGTGGTCGCCCTGGTGGAGCCGCTCACCGCGGCGGCCATCGGGGTCCTGGTCTTCGGTGAGCGGCTCAACCCGGTCGTCCTCGCCGGCACGGCCCTGCTGATGTTCGCCGTCCTCTTCCTCGCCGTCGACGAGGGGGGCGGCCGAGCGGGTTCCCGTGGTCCGGCCGACCCGGATCCGGAGCCCGGTCGGCGTGCGGCGGAGCCGACCCTGCGGGTCAAGGACTGACTCGGCCACTCTGCGGTGTCTCCGCGGGCCGTGGGGGGGGGGGTGAAGCCCCCCCCCCCCCCCCCCCCCCCCCCAAAAACACAACGGTGGAGACCCCCCCACGCGGGAGCCGATTGGGGGGGGGTGGTTGTTTAGTGGGGGTGGGGGTTATATTTTTAGGGTGGGGAGGTG
>NZ_JBIDBN010000009.1:257057-389408 GCF_043203115.1 Streptomyces sp. NPDC048001 | reverse complement strand
GCCGCCTGGCCCCGTCATGCTGTGCGTTCCGCCGGTGGGGCGCGGCCGCATGTTGCTATCTGGCGCCCGCGCCCCGGCATCTGGCGCCCCAGGGGTGAGGGCACCGGAGAGCGAGCGGGAGGAGGCGGGAGCGATGACGGACGACGAGCCGCTGCGGGTGGCGGTGATCATCGGCAGCACGCGCGAAGGACGGATCGGCGACGCGGTCGGCCGCTGGTTCATGGAGCGCGCCCGGGCACGGGACGAGCTGGACCTCGCCGTGCTGGACCTCGCGGAGTTCGACTTCCCCGTGCACTACCCGCAGCAGGCGACACGGCAGATGACCGAGTTCACCGGAGCGATCGGGAGGGCCGAGGCCTTCGTGGTGGTCACCCCGGAGTACAACCGCTCCTTCCCCGCCTCCCTCAAGCAGGCCATCGACTTCGCGTACGACGAGTGGCAGGCCAAGCCGGTCGGCTTCGTGAGCTACGGGCACGGCTCCTCCGGGCTCTACGCGGTGGAGCAGCTCCGCTCGGTCTTCACGGAGCTGCACACGGTGACCCTGCGCAACGGGGTCGCGCTCGACCTCCTGCACATACCGCTGGACGACCACACCGGGGCCTGCGCGCGGGACCGGGCGGTGCGGCTGATGCTCGACCAGCTCGGCTGGTGGGGCCGGGCCCTGCGCGAGGCCCGGGCGGTCCGCCCGTACGTCTCCTGACGGCCGGGACGGCGACGGCACACCCCAGAGACAACGACGACGACGTACAAGGAATGGATTCATGAGCACTGAACTGGCCATCGAGACCGCGGGGCTGGTGAAGGTCTTCGGCGAGAACCGCGCGGTGGACGGCGTCGACCTCGCGGTCCCGACCGGCACCGTCTACGGGGTCCTCGGACCCAACGGGGCCGGGAAGACCACCACCGTACGGATGCTCGCGACGCTGCTCCGCCCCGACGGCGGGACGGCCCACGTGTTCGGCAAGGACGTGGTGAAGGAGCCCGACGCGGTCCGCAGCCGGGTCAGCCTCACCGGGCAGTACGCCTCGGTGGACGAGGACCTCACCGGCAACGAGAACCTCGTCCTGCTCGCCCGCCTCCTCGGCCACTCCAAGCCCGCGGCCCGCGACCGGGCGGCCCAGCTGCTCGAAGGGTTCGGGCTGAGCGAGGCGGCGGGCAAGCAGGTGAAGAACTACTCGGGAGGCATGCGGCGCCGCATCGACATCGCCGCCTCCATCCTCAACACCCCCGACGTGCTCTTCCTGGACGAGCCGACCACCGGGCTCGACCCGCGCAGCCGCAACCAGGTCTGGGACATCGTGCGCGCGGTCGTCGCCCAGGGCACCACGGTCCTGCTGACCACGCAGTATCTGGACGAGGCCGACCAACTGGCCTCCCGGATCGCGGTGATCGACCACGGCCGGGTGATCGCCGAGGGCACCAAGGGCGAGTTGAAGGCCTCCGTCGGCTCCGGCACGGTCCATCTGCGGCTGCGCGACGCGGCCCAGCGGCCCGAGGCCGAGCGGGTGCTCTCCCTCGCGCTGGACGCCTCGGTCGTGCTGGACGCGGACCCGGTGGCGCTGACCGCCCGGATCGACGCCCACGGCTCCGACCGGGGCGCGGCGGAACAGGCGGCACGGGCGCTGGCCGAGCTGGCCCGGTCCGGCATCACGGTCGACACCTTCTCGCTGGGACAGCCCAGCCTCGACGAGGTCTTCCTCGCCCTCACGGACAAGAAGGGGGTGGCGGCATGAGCACCACGACCACCAAGACGGAGCTGGAGGACGTCGCGCTCGCGGCGCCGGACGCGGAGCGCCTGTCGGCTCTCCTGGTCGGTCTGGACCGGCCGCCGAGGCCCAGCGCGCTCTCGGCCTCGCTCACCTTCGGCTGGCGGGCCATGCTGAAGATCAAGCATGTGCCGGAGCAGCTCTTCGATGTGACGGCCTTTCCGATCATGCTCGTCCTGATGTACACGTACCTCTTCGGAGGGGCGCTGGCCGGCTCCACGCAGGAGTACATCCAGTTCCTGCTGCCCGGCATCCTGGTGATGAGCGTCGTGATGATCACGATGTACACGGGCGTCGCGGTCAACACCGACATCGCCAAGGGCGTCTTCGACCGGTTCCGTACGCTGCCGATCTGGCGGCCCGCACCGATGGTCGGCTACCTGCTCGGGGACGTCCTGCGCTATCTGCTGGCCTCGGTGGTGATGCTCACCGTCGGCATGATCATCGGCTTCCGGCCGGAGGGCGGGGTGCTCGGGGTGCTGGCCGGGGTGGCCCTGCTGCTCGTGTTCTCGTTCGCGTTCTCGTGGATCTGGACCATGTTCGGGCTGATGCTGCGCACGGAGAAGTCCGTGATGGGCGTCAGCATGATGGTGATCTTCCCGCTGACCTTCCTCAGCAATGTCTTCGTCCTCCCGAGCACGATGCCGGGCTGGCTGCAGGCATTCGTGAACAACAGCCCCATCACCCACCTGGTCTCGGCGGTGCGCGGGCTGATGGCGGGCGACTGGCCCGTCGCGGATCTCGCCTGGTCGCTGGGGTGGGCCGGAGTGATCATGCTCGTCTTCGGCGCCGTGACGATGCGGCTCTACAACCGGAAGTGACCGGTGGCGGCTGTGACCCGGCGTCGACGGGGCGTCGGGTGACCCCCCCCCCTGGGGGGGGGGGCCGCGCCTGGGTTGGGCCCCCACCCGGCTCCGGCGAGGCCCGGCGGGGGCCCGCTGGGGGCACCGCGGAAGCACCCGAGGGGCCGGGTCCGACACGATCGGCGCCGATCGTCGTCAAGGCGGACCTACCGAGGATGCGGGGCGGGAAGCCATTTATGGGATGAACATGACGCACCTCACGCGTGGCCTGCGTCACGCGGGCCACTCCCGTGGCGCCGCGCCCCCGGAACCGGGGGCGCGCTCCGGGGATCCGGCGTCAGGCCAACTCGCGCAGTGCCGCGCCGATCGCGGCGACGCCTTCGACGAGCGGACCGGGCGGGTCGGCGGCATAGCCGAGGACGAGGCCGGGGCGGCCGGGCACCTGCCGGTGCCACGACAGGGGCTGGCACTTCACACCCCGGGCCAGTGCGGCGGCGCAGAGCGCGGTGTCGGTCACGTCCGCCGCGTAGGTGACGGTCAGGTGCAGCCCGGCGGCCGCGCCGTGCACGACCGCCCCCGGCAGATGCTCGGCGACGGCGCCGATCACCGCGTCGCGACGCCGGGTGTGGCGGCCGCGGAGCAGCCGCAGATGCCGCTCCAGCCGGCCCGACTCCATCAGGCGGGCGAGGACCAGCTGCGGCAGCACCGCGTTGCCCAGGTCGCTGAAGCGCTTCGCCTCGGCCAGCGCCCGGCGGTGGCGGGGCGGCGGAACCATCCAGCCGATCCGCAGCGCGGGTGCGAGCAGCTTCGAGACGCTGCCCAGGTAGCACAGCCGGTCCGGGAGCCGGGCACCGAGCGCGGGCACGGGCGGCCGGTCGTAGCGGTGCTCCGCGTCGTAGTCGTCCTCCAGGACCAGTCCGCCGTCCGCGGCCCAGCGCAGCAGCTCGCGGCGGCGCCCGCCGCTGGTCACGACGCCGGTGGGGAACTGGTGGGCCGGGGTGACGAGCACCGCCGGCGCGCCCGTGGCGCGGAGCGCGTCGACGCGCAGGCCCTCGCCGTCCACCGGTACCGGGGGAGTCTCCAGGCCCCCGTTCCGCAGGTGCTGGCGGGTGCCGAGCGAGCCGGGGTCCTCCACCGCGACGCTGGTGACGCCCTCCTCCCGCAGCACGGGGTGCAGCAGGGTGAGCGCCTGGGCGGTGCCCGCGACGATCAGCACCCCCTCGGGCTCGACCCGGATGCCCCGGCCGCGCGCGAGCCAGTCCGCGACGGCGCGGCGCAGCCGCGGGGCGCCGCGCGGGTCGCCGTAGCCGAGGTCCTGGGCCGACAACTCGGCGAGCACGGCCCGCTCGGCCTGCAGCCAGGCCGCGCGGGGGAAGGCGGACAGGTCGGGCCGTCCGGGGGTCAGGTCGATGCGGGCCGGGGCCGCGCGCAGCGCGTCGAAGGTCTCCGGGTCGGGCTCGCCGGCGAACAGGGCCCGGGGCCCGGGGGCGTCCCGGCCCTGCTCCGGAGCCGCGCCCCGGGGCGCGGCGGGCGGCGGTACGGGGGCCGCGACCACCACCGTGCCGCCGCGCCGCCGCCCTTCGAGCTGGCCCTCCTCGGCGAGGCGCCGGTAGGACTCGGTGACCACCCCCCGGGACAGTCCCAGTTCGGCGGCGAGCACCCGGGTGGGCGGCAGCCTGCCGCCGACGGTCAGGCGGCCGTCGGCGATCGCCTGCCGCAGCCGCTCGGCCAGCCAGTCCGCCTTGCCGCCCGCGGGCGCGTCGCCGGCGTCCAGCTGAAGGAAGTCGGAGCCCGCCACCGGGGATTCGGGGGCGCCCCGGTCCGGGGCCGGGCGGCCCGTGTCCTCCCCCGCCTGCCGCTCCCTGCTCACGGGGCCCATGCTGCCATGGTCGGCAGGGGGCCCGGCGGGGAGTTCAGCCCCCACCGCCGAGGTCGAACTCCGGCGCCCCGGGGGTGAGGAGCGCCGTGGCGGGGGCGGTGCCCCAGTGGGCGGCGATGTCCCCGGCGAGTGTCGCCATCAGCTGTGCGACGGTCCCCGCACCGCCGTCGTGCAGGGCCTCCGCGACCACCAGGATCCGGTCGGTGTGCCGGTGGACGGCGGAGTGGCCGCTCTGCCGGTTGGTCCAGCGGCGGGAGTGCGCCCGCCCGTCTGAGTCGACACAGGTCACCTCGCCCGGCGCCGGGTGCTCGATGCCGCCCCCGAAGGCCGTGCAGTGCTCGTCACCGCGTGCGTGGCGCACCTCCAGCAGCGGGCCGGCGACGCGGTCCGCGTCGAGGACCGCGACCGGGACGGCGTACGCGGCGGACACCGCGTTGCACGGGTCGACCACCGGATGGATCCGGGGCAGCTCCCCCTCCCTGCGCAGCCGCCGCAGCAGGGCCTCCGAGGCGCACCGGTACCGCGTGGGCCTCAGGCCCATGCGGGCGTAGGCCCGCCGCCAGGCCGGCACTTCGGGGAACCGGCCCTCGGGGGTGGCGGACAGCCGGGCCGCGGCGCGGGCGGTGTGGGCCGCCGCGCGCGCCGTCACGTCGGTGGGGCCGCCGACGCCCCGGGCGTGGAGCGCGCCCCCGGCGAGCCCCGGGTTCAGGGACCGGACCTCGGCGGTGTGCCGGAACCGCATTCACGCCACCGCCAGTCGCGCGCCCAGGCCCACGAAGCAGGCGGCGATCACCCCGCGGACGCCGGTCAGCACCCGCGGCCGGGCCAGCACCCGGTCCCGTACGGCCGCCGCGCACAGGCCGTAGGCCGTGAACACCACGAAGGTGAGGGCCAGGAACACCCCGCCGAGGCGGAGCATCGCGCCGAGCGAGCCGGGTCCCCCGATGGGCACGAACTGGGGGAGGAACGCCACGAAGAACATCATCGGCTTCGGGTTGAGCAGGTTGAGGAGCACGGCGGAGACGACCACCCGCGCCGCCGGACGCGGCTCGCCCCGCTCCTCGACGGCCAGCGCGCCGCGGTCGCGCAGCATGGTCCACGCCATGTACAGCAGGTAGCCCGCGCCGAGGTACTTCACCGCGTGGTAGGCGGGGGCGCTGGTGTGCAGCAGGGCGGCGAGACCGGTGGCCGCCGCCGCGAGGTGCGGCAGGACGCCGAGCGTGCAGCCGAACGCGGCCACCACGCCCGCCCGCCTGCCGTGGGACAGCCCGGCGGCGAGGGTGTACAGCACGCCGGCCCCGGGGGTGACCACCACGGCCAGGGCGGTCAGGAGGAACGCGATACTCAACAGGACTCCGCGAGGTCGTAGGTTCCTCCCACCCTGCTGCGGCCGTGGTCCGAAGGACAGAGCCAAAACGTGCCCTGGCCACTGGTCCAAAGCCGAGGGGCCCGGGGCGGTCCGGCGGCCCGGCGGCCCGGCGCCCGCGCCGCCCACCGGCTCGGCCGCCACCGCGCGAATCCGCCGCGGACGGCTCACCTCTCCACAACCTCGCGGGGCGGAGCAACTAGGCTCGGAGCCCAGTGCGACCGGACGGTCCGGACCGCCGCGGGCAGCCGCCCGGACCGCCGGAGCGGCCGGGGCGAGGACGGAGGGACGGGATGACCGTGCCGGGGCGCAGAAGCAGCACCTTCATCCGGCTCCTGAGACTCGGCTTCACCGACCCGTCCGCCGCCGAACGGCTGCTGGCCCTGCCCGAGATGACCCCGGTGCTGGGCGACCCGGTCCTGCTGGACGCGCTCGGCGGCACGGCCGACCCCGACCTCGCCCTCCGCTCCCTGGTGCGCGTCGTGGAGGCCCACCGGGACGAGGACGCCCGGCGCCGCTTCCTCGACACCCTGGTCACCGCCAAGCCCCTGCGCGACCGGCTGCTCGGCGTCCTCGGCTCCTCCGAGGCCCTCGGCGACCACCTGGCCCGGCACCCGGGCGACTGGCAGGCGCTGCTCACCTACGAGTCCGCCGACCTCCATCCGGGCGTCGCCGAGTTCGAGCGCGGGCTCGCCGAGGCCGTCGACCCCGTCTCGCTGCGTGTCGCCTACCGCCGCTGCCTGCTCGCCATCGCCGCCCGCGACGTGTGCGGGACCACGGGCGTGGCCGAGGCGGCGGCCGAGCTGGCCGACCTGGCGACCGCCACGCTGCGCGCCGCGCTCGCCCTCGCCCGCGCCGCCGCCCCCGAGGACGCCGCCGCCTGCCGGCTGGCCGTCATCGCGATGGGCAAGTGCGGCGGCCACGAACTCAACTACGTCTCCGACGTGGACGTGATCTTCGTGGCGGAGCCGCTGGGCGGGACCGAGGAGGCCAAGGCCCTCCAGGCGGCGACCCGCCTCGCCTCCCATCTGATGCGGATCTGCTCCGAGACCACCGTCGAGGGCGCCATCTGGCCCGTCGACGCCAACCTGCGGCCCGAGGGCCGCAACGGGCCCCTGGTTCGCACCCTCTCCAGCCACCTGGCCTACTACCAGCGCTGGGCGAAGACCTGGGAGTTCCAGGCCCTGCTGAAGGCCCGCCCGGTCGCCGGGGACCTGTCGCTCGGGGAGGACTACATCGAGGCCCTGGGACCCCTGGTCTGGCAGGCCGCGGAGCGGGAGAACTTCGTCGCCGACGTGCAGAGCATGCGCCGCCGGGTGGTCGACAACATCCCCGCCGCCGAGATCGACCGCGAACTCAAGCTCGGCCCGGGCGGCCTGCGCGACGTCGAGTTCGCCGTCCAACTCCTGCAACTGGTGCACGGCCGCAGCGACGCCACCCTGCGCAGCGGCACCACCCTGGACGCCCTGCGGGCCCTCGCCGCGGGCGGCTACGTCGGGCGGGTCGACGCCGCCCAGCTGGACGAGGCGTACCGCTTCCTGCGCGCCCTGGAGCACCGCATCCAGCTCCACCGCCTGCGCCGCACCCATCTGGTGCCGGAGGGCGAGGAGGACCTGCGCCGCCTCGGGCGGTCCCTGGGGCTGCGCACCGAGCCAGTCACCGCGCTCAACCGCGAGTGGCGCCGGCACGCCGCCGTGGTCCGCAGGCTCCACGAGAAGCTGTTCTACCGGCCGCTGCTGGACGCCGTCGCGCAACTCGCCCCGGGCGAGACCCGGCTCAGCGCCAAGGCGGCCAGGCAGCGGCTGGAGGCCCTCGGGTACGCGGACCCCGCGGCGGCGCTGCGGCACCTGGAGGCCCTCTCCTCCGGCGTCAGCCGCAAGGCCGCCATCCAGCGGACCCTGCTGCCCGTGCTGCTCGGCTGGTTCGCCGACTCCGCCGACCCCGACGCCGGCCTGCTCGGCTTCCGGAAGGTCTCCGACGCCCTCGGCAAGACCCCCTGGTACCTGCGTCTGCTGCGCGACGAGGGAGCCGCCGCCGAGAACCTGGCCCGGGTGCTGTCCGCCGGGCGGCTCGCCCCGGACCTGCTGCTCCGCGCCCCCGAGGCGGTCGCCATCCTCGGTGACCCGGAGGGCCTCGGGCCGCGCGGCCGGGACCACCTGGAGCAGGAGGTGCTGGCCGCGGTCGGCCGGGCCGGAACCGCGGAGGCGGCCGTGGCCGCGGCCCGGGGGGTGCGCCGGAGGGAGCTGTTCCGTACCGCCGCGGCGGACCTCATCGGCTCCTACGGCACCGAGGACACACCCGCCGAGGCCGACCCCGGGGCGCTGGTCGACCGGGTGGGCAGCGCGATCACCGACCTCACGGCGGCGACCCTGGCGGGCGCGCTGCGTGCCGCCGTCTCCGGCCCCTGGGGCGAGACCCTGCCGACCCGCTTCGCCGTCATCGGCGTGGGCCGCTTCGGCGGCGGGGAGCTCGGCTACGGCTCCGACGCCGACGTCCTGTTCGTCCACGAGCCTCGGGAGGGGGTCGACGAGCAGGAGGCCGCGCGGGCGGCCAGCACCGTGGTCGCCGAGATGCGGCGGCTGCTCCAGCTCCCGACGGCCGACCCGCCGCTGCTCATCGACGCCGACCTGCGGCCCGAGGGCAAGAGCGGGCCCCTGGTGCGCACCCTCGCCTCCTACGGCGCCTACTACCGCCGCTGGTCGCTGGTGTGGGAGAGCCAGGCGCTGCTGCGGGCCCGCCCGATGGCGGGGGACGCGGAGCTGGGCCGGCGCTTCATGGACCTCGTCGACCCGCTGCGGTATCCCGTGGAGGGCCTCGGTGAGGACGCGGTCCGTGAGATCCGGCGGCTCAAGGCGCGGATGGAGTCGGAGCGGCTGCCGAGGGGCGCCGACCCGACCCTCCACACCAAGCTGGGGCGCGGCGGCCTCAGCGATGTCGAGTGGACCGTGCAGCTGCTCCAGATGCGCCACGGCTGGGCCGAGCCCGGCCTGCGCACGACCCGTACCCGCGAGGCCCTCGCCGCGGCGCAGGCCGCCGGGCTGATCGCCACGGAGGACGCGGCCGTCCTCGACGAGGCGTGGGTGCTGGCGACGCGGGTGCGCAACGCGGTGATGCTGGTCCGGGGCCGGGCGGGCGACACCTTCCCCTCGGACCGCCGCGAGGTCGCGGCCGTGGGGCGCTACCTCGGCTACGGGCCGGGCCACGCCGGGGACATGCTCGACGACTACCGCAGGACCACCCGCCGGGCGCGCGCGGTGGTCGAGGAGCTCTTCTACGGGGCCTGACGGGGCCTGACACGGGGCCGTTCCACGAGGCCTGACGGGGCCGCTGTGCCCGGCGGGACGCGCGGGGTGCGGGGGACGGGTGCCGCAGGTCCCGGCCCCGCCGTGCCGGTGCCCGCAGGCCCCCGGCCCTCAGACCGTCGGGCGGCCCCGGGTGGTGAGACCGGGGAGGAAGAGTTCCAGCCAGCGGCGGCGCACCGCCGGGCCCTGGTCGGTGGGGGCCGTGGCGAGCAGCAGCAGGAAGTCCTCCACCGTGACGTCGGGGTGGAGGTCCCCCTCCGCCCGGGCGGCGGCGATCAGCCGCCCCATCGCCGTGCCTCCGCGCTCCTCGTAGGGCTGGGCGCCGCCGGTGGCGCCCAGCTCCCGCGCGGCGGCCTTCACCGTGCGGTCCGCCGCCGCGCTCTCGACGACCCGGTGGACCAGTGCGGTGATCTCCGCGAGTGCCCCCGCGCCGCCGTCCACCCGGTCGGCGGCGGCCTCGACGTCCGCGGCCATCCGCGCCGTGTGCTCCGCGATCACGGCCCCGACCAGGTCGGTCTTGGTGGGGAAGTGGCGGTAGAGGGTCCCCACGGCCACACCGGCGGCCTCGGCGATGGCGTCCATGGGGGCGTCGGGGCCCAGCAGGGTGATCTGCTCCCGCGCGGCCGACAGGATCCGCGCCCGGTTGCGGACGGCGTCGGCGCGCATCGGCCGGGCCCGGTCCATGCCTTCCTCCTGTCCCACCGCTGCTGCCGCTTGCTCGGCCCCGCCCAGGGGACGCCCGGCGCGGCGGTATCCGGAAGTGAAGGGTAGTTCACCCTCTTCACGCCGGCCGGGGCCGCCCGTGCCGACGTGCGGGCCTCCGGGGGTTGCAAGAAGATGAACCCGAGTTCATGATAAACCTGAGTGGCGGTTCACTTTAACCGCCGGCTCGTGGCCCCCCTCCCATCCCGACGAAGGACTCCCCATGGCTCCCAAGGTCGCACTCGTCACCGGCGCCTCCTCCGGCATCGGCGAGGCCGCCGCCCTGCGCCTCGCCGCCCGCGGCTTCACCGTCTACGGAGCGGCCCGCCGCGTCGACCGGATGGCCCCGCTCGCCGAGCAGGGGGTGCACGTCCTGGCGATGGACGTCACCGACGACGCCTCCCTCCGGGCGGGCGTGGACCGGATCTCCACCGAGGCGGGCGGCGTCGACGTCCTGGTGAACAACGCCGGATACGGCTCCTACGGGGCCGTCGAGGACGTGCCCCTCGACGAGGCCCGCCGCCAGTTCGAGGTCAACGTTTTCGGCGCCGCCCGGCTCACCCAGCTGGTGCTGCCCGGGATGCGGGCCCGGCGCAGCGGCCGCGTGGTCAACATCTCCTCCATGGGCGGCAAGCTCGCCATGCCGTTCGGCGGCTGGTACCACGCCACCAAGTTCGCCCTGGAGGGGCTGAGCGACAGCCTCCGCGCCGAGGTCGCCCCGTTCGGCATCGACGTGGTGGTGATCGAGCCGGGTGGCATCCGCACCGAGTGGGGCGGCATCGCCGCCGACGGCCTGCGCGCCACCTCGGGGGAGGGCGCCTATGCGCGCGAGGCGACCGCCATGGCCGGCGTGCTCGCCGGAGAGGCCGGGCCGCGGCGCAGCTCGCCGCCCTCGGTCATCGCCGAGGCGGTCGCCAAGGCCGCCACCGCCCGGCGCCCGCGCACCCGCTATGCCGTGGGCTTCGGTGCCAAGCCGATGATCGCCGCCCGCGCCGCGCTGCCCGACCGGGCCTTCGACGCCTTCGTCCGGCGCGCCCTCCGCCTGCCCGCCTGACACGGCCCCGCGTCGCCCCCGGGTGCCACGCCCCCGTGCCGAGCGCCGCATGACCGGGGCCCGGCTCGGGTCTACTCGGAGCGGCCCCCGGAGTGGGCGGCGGCCCGGTGCCGCAGCCGCCCGAGCCGGACGGCCCCCGGCCGCCGCGGGCGGTTCGCGTCCTCGGCCGCCACCAGCTGCGGCAGCCGGTGCGGCAGCGCCCGGTACCAGGCGTAGGAGACGGCGAAGCCGAAGGCCAGGCAGAGCATGCCGCCGACCGCGTCCAGCCAGAAGTGGTTGGCGGTGGCCACGATGACCACCAGCGTGGCCACCGGGTACAGCGCGCCGAGGATCCTCGCCCAGGGAGCGGCCGCCAGTGCGCAGATGATCACTCCGCACCACAGCGACCAGCCGATGTGCATCGAGGGCATGGCCGCGTACTGGTTCGACATGTTCTTGAGGTTGCCCGAGGCCATCGAGCCCCAGGTCTGGTGGACGAGCACGGTGTCGATGAAGTTCTGCCCGTTCATCAACCGGGGGGGAGCGAGCGGATACAGGTAGTAACCGGCCAGGGCCACACCGGTGGTGGCGAACAGCACCGTCCGGGCGGCGGCGTAGCGGCCGGGGTGGCGCCGGTAGAGCCAGACCAGCACGCCGATGGTCACCACGAAGTGCAGCGTCGCGTAGTAGTAGTTCATCGACACGACCAGCCATGTCACCGAGTTCACGGCATGGTTGACCGACTGCTCCACCGCTATGCCGAGCGCCTTCTCCGCCTCCCAGATCCAGTCGGCGTTGCGCAGCGCGGAGGCCCGCTGCTCCGGTACCGCGTTGCGGATCAGCGAGTAGGTCCAGTAACTGACAGCGATCAGCAGGATCTCGAACCAGATCCGGGGGCGCCGCGGGGCCCGCGGGGGGCGGGACCACCCGGTGCGGCGTTCCTCGCGCCCGTGGGCAGACTCCGCAGCGGCCTCGTCGCCCACCGTGGGTGACGGGGTCGCCGTCCGGCTGTCCAGAGTCTTCACGGTCGCTTCACCCATGGGACGAGAGTCTGCCAGAAACACGGCCCACTCTGATCATCCCTCCGGTGGGTCCGGACCGCACCCGGTCCACCCTACGGACGACGGGTGTCCCGGGGGTGCGGCAGGGACGCCCCGCGCGGTGCCGAGGCCGTCGAGCCGCGGACGACCAGCTCGGGCATGAACACGAACTCGCCGTGCACCGGAGCCCGCCGCCCGCCGCCGGCCGGGCCGCCGTCGCCGATCTCCTCCAGCAGCGCGCGGACCGCGGCCTGGCCCATCGCGGGAACGGGTTTGCGCACCGTGGTCAGTGGAGGATCGGTGAAGGCGATCAGCGGGGAGTCGTCGAAGCCGACCACCGAGACGTCCCCCGGTACCCGGAGCCCCCGCTGCCGGGCCGCCCGGATGGCCCCCAGGGCCATCATGTCGCTGGCGCACACGATCGCCGTGCACCCGCGGTCCATCAGTGCCGCCGCGGCCGCCTGGCCGCCCTCCAGTGTGTACAGGGAGTGCTGTATCCGTTCCCGCTCGACCTCCGCCGGATCGCCGCCGAGCTGCTCCCCCACGGCCCGGACGAAGCCCTCGATCTTCCGCTGGACCGGGACGAAGCGCCGGGGCCCGACGGCCAGTCCGAGGCGCGTGTGCCCGAGCGAGACCAGATGCGCGACCGCCAGCTGCATCGCACCGCGGTCGTCGGGCGAGATGAAGGGCGCGCTGACCAGGGGCGAGAAGCCGTCGACCAGGACGAAGGGCACATCCTGGGCCCGCAGCCGGGCGTAGCGGTCCATGTCCGCGGTGGTGTCGGCGTGCAGCCCCGAGACGAAGATGATGCCCGAAACACCCCGCTCCACCAGCATTTCGGTGAGCTCGTCCTCGGTGGAGCCGCCGGGTGTCTGGGTCGCGAGGACCGGGGTGTACCCCTGCCGGGTCAGCGCCTGCCCGATCACCTGCGCGAGCGCCGGGAAGATCGGGTTCTCCAACTCGGGCGTGATGAGCCCGACCAGACCGGCGCTGCGTCGGCGCAGCCGCACCGGGCGCTCGTAGCCGAGCACGTCGAGCGCGGCGAGGACGGACTGGCGGGTGGTCGCGGCGACTCCCGGCTTCCCGTTGAGGACGCGGCTCACCGTCGCTTCGCTGACCCCCGCCTGGGCGGCTATGTCGGCCAGGCGTGCGGGTGCGGTCACGGATTGGACTGTACCGGTCCGCCCGGCGCGTGCACACACCGCCCGGCACCGGCCGGCGTCCCGCGCAGGGGCGCGCCCGCCCCGCGCCCGCCGGTCGTCCGCCCCGCCCCGTGGCGCCCGGCTACCGTGTCCGCTGCGGCGGGACCGCGAGCACGGCGGGCGCCAGGCGGGCCAGCCGGCCGACCAGCTCGCCGAAGGGCCCGTCCGCGGGCTCCCCGGCCAGCACGTCCACCAGTACGGCCGCCATCGCCTCGTCGTACGCGGCGCTCACCGCCGTCAACGCCGCGAAGTCGTGCACCAGTTGGAGCTCCAGCTCGGCCCGGGGGACCTCCCGGCCGTCCAGCCAGAGCAGCGCCGTCGACTCGGCGAGCGACACCCAGGAGCGGACCACCAGCGCCAGCCGCGGCGAGGGTTCGGCGACCCCCAGGTGCGCGAGGATCTGCGTGTACGCGGCCTGGCGCACCTCGTCGACCATCGCGCTGGCCGCGGAGGACCCCGCCGCCGGGCCGCCGCGCATCAACGCCGAGAAACCGGGGCCGTGTTCGTCGACGAAGTCGAAGAACCGCCCCATCACCCGCAGCAGACGGGCGCCGAGCGGGCCCTCGTGCGGCTCCTCGAACAGGGCCGCCAACTGCTCCGCGGCCCGCCGCAGCGCAGCCTCGTACAGGCTCTGCTTGCCCGGGAAGTAGTGGTACACCAGCGGGCGGGAGATCCCGGCCGCGGCCGCGATCTCGTCGATCGAGACGTCGTCGGGGGAGCGGCTGCCGAACAACTCCAGCGCCACGCCGATCAGCTGCCGCCTGCGCTCCTCGACGCCCATCCTTCTGCGCACCCCGGTCGTCATGCGTACACCCTATCGAGCGCCCGCAACAGGCACCCGCCGTGCCGCCCCGGCGGCCCCCGCGGTCCGTGCGGCGGCGGAGCCGCTCAGCGCAGCGCACCGACCCGAGTACCGTCCGCCAGAACCCCGTTGGGCTCCGCCCGGACCCCCTCGGGAGCGCGGACGGCCAGCACCGGGCCCGGGCCCTCGCCCCGCACCCCGCCGGAGAGCGCCACCGAGCGGAACGGTCCGCCGCCCGCGGCCAGCGCGTACCACTGCCCCGCCCGCGACCGCCACATCACCCCCGCCAGCACCCGGGGCGTGCGCGCCCCGCAGGCCGGGGAGTCCTCCGCCTCGGCCACGACCGCCGCCGGGACTCCGGTCCGCGTGCCGGGCGCCTGGAACCGGGCGCTCACCCGCACGCCGTCCCCCCGCCAGGTCTCCGCGCGGGTGCACAGCCAGGTGGCCGTCCCGTTCGCCTCCGGCAGCCGCTGCCGCGCGTACGCCCAGGCGTTGACCTCCCGGACACCGTGCGCCCGCAGCCCCGGCAGGGCGCAGGCCGTGCGCGCCCACAGGTCCCCCGCCTCCGGGCCGGTCGCGTCGGCGGGGGCGTCCGGCGGCCCGAAGGTGAGCCGGGCGGGGGTGAGTTCGCCCAGGTCGGTCAGGAGCCGCCGCCCGCCCTCCGCATCGCGCACCGCCAGCACCGGCCATGCCGAGCACCCCCGCCCGCGGGCCGCACCGCGCAGCGGGGCCGTCACCCCCGAGGCGTCCCGGACCAGGGCGCGGTCCGGTGCCCCGGGGGCGAGCAGGTCGCCCGCGGACACCTCCCGCACCCACGGTGCGGTGAGGTAGCGGACCCGGCCGCCCGCCCGCCCGACCACCAGCGCCGCCGCCGACACCGCGTCCGCGGCGTCGGTGCGGGCGAAGTCCAGCGCGGGGGCGCCGGAGGTCTCGCGCAGGGGCTCGCTGTACCGCACGGCCCGCAGCCCGTCGTGCAGCAGCACCACCCGGGCGCGCCCCACCTCCCCGGCGAACAGCAGGCGGGCCGGGCCCGACGGCGGCCCCGAGGCCGTTCCGGGCGCCGCCGACACCGTGACCCGCTCCCCCGGGGAGGCCCACGCCTGAAGGGCCCTGCGCAGCAGCGCGGTGTCGCCGACCAGGGCCCCCCGGGCCGGCCAGACCGAGAAGTCCCGCCGCGCGGCGGTCTCCCACGCCGCCGGTGCCGCCCGCACCAGCCGGGCCGGATCGACCGCCGCCCCCGACGCCCCGCCCCCGGCCGTCCCGCCGCTCCCCGGGGGGCCCAGCAGCAGTCCGCAGACGGCGGCGGCCGCGAGCGCCGCGGCACCCGTCCTCAGGCGCCGTCGCCGCCGCGCCAGGTCCGGCGGCCGCACCCGCAGCGAGCAGGCGTCGAACTCCGGCGAGCGGAACAGCTCCGGCCCGTACTCCCGCAGCGGGACCCCGTCCGCCTCCGCCAGGGCGGCGGCCGGGTCACCGGCCCCCGCGGCGGCCAGCACCCGGTGCGCGCCCGCGTCGTCCAGCCCGTCCAGACCGCGCAGCACACAGGCCGCCCTGCCCTGCGGGGAGAGGGCCGCGAGACGCTGGTCGAGCGCCAGTTCGGCACAGCCGCCCGGGTGGGGGAGCACCCGCAGCCCCCAGATCCGCGGCAGCAGCCACGGCGGCCGCGTGCCGAACCGGGGCGTGCGCAGGGCGTGCCGCAGCAGCCGCTCGCGGGCCCCGGCGTAGCCCGGCCCCGGGTGCGCGCCCCCCAGCCCCGGGTGCGCGCCTCCCGGCCCCGGGTGCGCGCCTCCCGCTTCCGGCTGCCGGGCACGCGGCAGCCCCGCCGCCCGGCCCCGCCCGGCACCACCGGCCGGGAGCCCCTCGCGCCCGCCCCCGTCGCGGGTGCCGCGGGCCGGGTGCTCCCCGGACCCGGAGGGCGCCAGCACGCGCTGGACCAGCGCATGCGCGGCGAGCACCCGGCGCCCGCGCCCCGCCGCCGAGGGCAGCACCAGGTAGGCGAACCGCACCAGCAGGGGGTAGTCCTCGACCGGAGCGGATGCGGCGGCACCCCTCCGGGAGGGGCGCTGCGGAGGCACGGCGGACGCGGTGTTCGTTTGCTGCGGGTGCACGTCCAGCAGAACGAGGACCGCCCCTCCCGGTCACCCGGTCACCCGCGCCCGCGGCTCGGCCGGAGCCGTTCGGACCGGCCCCCTGCCCCCGCCCGCGGGTCAGCCGTCCGCCGGCGCGACCAGCCGCTCGCGCACCGCCGCCACGTCCGCCCGGGACACCCCGAGACCCTCGCGGACGTAGCCCTCCATCGACCCGTACCGGGACTCGGCCTCGTCCAGGCCCGCCGCCAGGTACTCCGGCACCACCCCGATCAGCGCCAGGGCCGTCTCGGGGCGGCCGCCCTGCATGGTGAACCCCTCCACCAGGGGCGCCAGCGCCTCGCGCACCGCGGCGTTGACGGCGAGGTACTCCGCCTCCACCACCTCGCGCTCCGCCCCGAGCAGCATCAGCACCACCGCCGCCGCCCAGCCGGTGCGGTCCTTGCCGGCGGTGCAGTGGAACAGCAGCGGCACCGCCTCCGGCCGGGCGAGCTCCTCCAGGAACACCCGGTACGACGCCCTCGCCGACGCGGTCGTCACGAAGCCGCGGTAGATCGCGCCGAAGAGTTCCGCGGCCCGCCCGTCGCCGAGTTCCCGCTCCGCCGCCACCGGGTCCACGAGCAGCCTCCGCAGCCGGGCGGCAGCCGGGAGGAGACCCGCGGCGATCTGGTCCGCGAGCACGTCGGCGGAGAGCAGCCGCGCCCCCGGGGGGATCCGGTCGGGACGCTCCTCCCGCTCCCCGCGGGTGCGGAAGTCGACGACCGTGCGCACCCCCAGCGAGGCGACCGCGGGATCGGTCCGGGTGTCGAGCCGGTCCAGCTGCCCGGACCGGAAGAGCACCCCCTCGCGCACCCGCTGCCCGTCCGGCAGCGGGATGCCGCCCAGATCCCGGAGGTTGGCGACGGTGGTGGAGGGGATGGCGTTCATACGCCGGAATCTAGTGCCGCGCCGGGCGGGGGCCTTGCCGGCACGACCCCGACACGCCAACCCGGCGGCGTCGCGGGAGGTGCGGCGTGCGGGCCTTACCCGCGGTTCGGGCCCCGGGAGGGGGTGCGAAGCGGCACGATGGCCGGATGCGGACGAGCAAGAGAACACACACGGGACGCGCGGTCCGGGCGGCACTGGCGGCCGGGGCCCTCCTGCTGGCGGCGGGCTGCTCCTCGGGCGGCGATGCCGAGGTGCCCGAGGAGGCCTCCGGAAGCCTGGAGGAGCTGGCACGCCAGGCGGACTGCGACCCCAACATCCAGGCCGAGGCCGAGGAGCTGCGGCAGGCCAACTGCACCACGGCCGACGGGCGGTACATCCTGACCACCTTCGCCACCGACCGCGGCCAGCGGGAGTGGATCAACGAGGCGAACGACTACGGCGGCACCTACCTGGTGGGCCGCAAGTGGGTCGCCGTCGGGGACGAGACCGTGGTGGCGGCCCTGAGGGGGCGGCTCGGCGGGACGGTGGAGACGGGTGCCGACCACGGCTCCGGCCACGGCTCCGGCCACGACGCCCCGAGCGGGGGCCCGGAGGACGGCGGTCACGGGGAGGACCACGAGGACGGCGGTCACGGCGGGTAGTACACCCCGCGGAGCGCAGAAGCCGGCCCGAGGCCGGAGAACAGGCCCGAGCGGGCCGGCCCGGAGGACCTCCGGGCCGGCCCGGAAGGACCGCTGCCCACGGCACCGTCCGCACGCACGGGGGCCGGGGCCCGGCTGGAGTACTCCAGCCGGGCCCCGGCCCCTTGGCGGTTCCGCGGGCGCCGGTGGTCCTAGCGGACCACCCGCCCCTGGCGGATCAGCGGCATGAGCGGCCGCCGTTGATGCACTTCACCACCGTCCTCATCAGCCGCTCGTCGAAGACGTTGACGAAGTCGCCGTGGTCGGTGATGGGCTTGTGCAGCTGCTCGGGGAACGAGTCCACCGCGAACACCACCGGGTTCCCGCTGTTGAAGTCCGGTGCCGGCACGTCGTAGACGATGCGCTGGACCAGCTGCGGGATGGCACGGAAGCCGTTCGGGCACCGCCCGCTCCCGTCGGCGAAGGCCACATGGGTGCGGTGGTTCGCGCTGTCGATGTTCTGGCCGTCCCAGCAGCTCTGGAACTTGAAGGTCCGCACCACCGAACTGCCCTCGGGGCAGATCGGGTACTTGTCCTTCAGCTGTCGGTTCTCGAAGCCCGTGCAGCTCCAGGAGGCGTTGGCATTGGCATCGCCGTTCACGAATGCCTTGGCGTCACCGGTGATGATGCGCAGCAGGCGCGGCATCGCCGTCACCTTGCTCCGCGGGTTGCCGACGAAGGTCAGGGTGACCTCGGACGGCGTCTGGATCTCGCCGACGTTCTGGTCGTTGCCGCCACCGTCCTCGTTGGCGTCGGCCTCCTGCTGGCCGTTCTGCAGGCGCAGCACGGGCCAGTAGTAGCTTGACCGGTCGCCCTGGTTGCGGCAGGTCGTGTCGCCTGCCGCGAGGTCGTCGTCGCTGGCGAAGGCGTCGTTGGCCTGGTTGCCCACGTAGTCGTGCATATGGTGTGCGCCGTTGGCCACGCCGGGTGCGACGATGATGTTGTCCGGGTTGAACTTGCCGTTGGCGTTCACCCCGCACTCCGTGGTGAACGTGCCCCGGGAGGCGCCGCGTCGGTTGCGCGGCTCCCGCACGTTGGGCTGGACGTTCTCGATCTGGACGAAGTCGCCCGCGACCGGGCCGTTCCCCGCCTGGCCGGCGCCGTTCTGGTCGTTGCCGTTCTGGTCGTTCCCGTTCTGCCCGCCGTCGTTCTGGTCGTTGCCGTTCTGGTCGTTCCCGTTCTGGTCGTTGCCGTTCTGGCCGCCGCCGTTGTCATCGGCGCGCAGGGTGCAGGGGGCCATCTTCTCCAGCCCCTTGGGCCGCTCCGCCGAGCGGTCGATCAGTGCGACGATGCGCTGGATGATCACCAGGCGCTCGTTGCGCAGCGGTGCCAGGATCTGGTTCTCGCCGTACCGCCGGTCCGCCACCACCCGCTGCCGGTTCTGGGCGAAGCGCTGGTAGGCGGCCGTGATCTGGTTGTCCAGCGTGGCGAGTTGGCGGTCGACCGCGAACCTCTGGTCGTCGGGGACCACCTCCAACGAGTCGCCGACGTCCGGGCAGTCGATCGTGGAGACCTGCTGTCCGGCGGCAGCCCGGATCTTGTTCTGCTTGCCGTGCCCGCTCGGCCACCACCCCTGACCGGCGGAGGCGTAGGAGTTGACCGCGAGCAGCCCACCCCCGCCCAGGATCAGGGCAGCCGAGGCGGCGATCGCCCGGTTGGCCAGTTTCGAGCGTTTTCTTGATGTGCGTCCCATGGAACTCCTCTGCTTCGTTGCCGGGGGCGCAAGGGATGGGAAGGGGGTAAATAGGGGGTCCCGGCAGAGGGAGAAGCGCGCCGTTCCATACGGGTGGGGCGTGCGGGGCGTTCACCGCCCCCGGTGATTCGTGGGAAGCTCCAGCGTCATACGGCCGCATAGGGCGCACAGCGGACGCGACCGTCCGCGGGCGCCCAGGCCCTCCCTGCGAGGGCCGCCGGAGGGCGCGGCGCTGTACGCGCGGACAGCGCAGCGGGCCGGCCGCCGGTTGCCCGGCAGCCGGCCGGGGGGACTGCCGGGCGGCGCGTACCGCGGCCTCCCCGGCCCGGGGCCCACAGCCCGGCCGGGAACGCGCGAAGGGGCGTCCGCCCCTCGGCGGACGCCCCTTCGTACCCGGGCGGGAGCGGGATCAGACCTGGTCGGCCTTCTCCAGCGCGGAGCAGCAGGTGTCCACCAGCAGACGGGTCACCACGTACGGGTCGACGTTGGCGTTCGGGCGGCGGTCCTCGATGTAGCCCTTGCCGTCCTGCTCGACCTGCCAGGGGATGCGCACCGAGGCGCCGCGGTCGGAGACGCCGTAGCTGTACTCGTTCCACGGGGCGGTCTCGTGCAGGCCCGTGAGGCGGTCGTCGATGCCGGCGCCGTAGTTCTTCACGTGGTCGAGCGGCTTGGAGCCCTCGCCGAGGGACTCGCAGGCGGTGATGATGGCCTCGTAGCCCTCGCGCATCGCCTTGGTGGAGAAGTTGGTGTGCGCACCGGCGCCGTTCCAGTCGCCCTTGACCGGCTTCGGGTCCAGGGTGGCGGAGACGCCGAAGTCCTCGGCGGTCCGGTAGAGCAGCCAGCGCGCGACCCACAGCTGGTCCGCCACCTCCAGCGGCGCCAGCGGGCCGACCTGGAACTCCCACTGGCCCGGCATGACCTCGGCGTTGATGCCGGAGATGCCCAGGCCCGCGGTGAGGCAGTGGTCGAGGTGCGCCTCGACCACGTCGCGCCCGTGGATCTCGTCCGAGCCGACACCGCAGTAGTAGCCGCCCTGCGGGGCCGGGAAGCCGCCCGCCGGGAAGCCGAGCGGGCGCTCGCCCTCGAAGAAGGTGTACTCCTGCTCGATGCCGAAGATCGGCTCCTGGGCGGCGAACCTCTGCGCCACCTCGGCCAGCGCGGCGCGGGTGTTGGACGCGTGCGGGGTCATGTCGATGTCGAGCACCTCGTTGAGCACGAGGATGTTGTCGCCGCCGCGGATCGGGTCCGGGCACACGAAGACCGGCTTGAGGACGCGGTCGGAGGCGTGGCCCTCCGCCTGGTTGGTGCTGGAACCGTCGAAGCCCCAGACGGGCAGGTCGGCAAGGCCGGTCGCGGAACCGGCCGGCAGGATCCTGGTCTTCGAGCGGAGCTTGGCGGTCGGCTCGGTGCCGTCGATCCAGATGTACTCAGCCTTGATGCTCACGGGGCCTCATCCTTTGCGGGTGCAGCGGTATGCCGCGAAGCCTCGCAACCGGCGATTTCCCGACCGTTGCCCATATGTGAACCCCGCGTTACGCGGCGTCCGGCCCCATGCCGCAGGGGATCCGGGGGCCGGTGCACCGGTCGCCGCCGCCGCGTCCGCACCGTGTCGTATACAGGCCGGCACCGCCCCGGGAGGCGCCCCGGCGGGCACACTGGTGGCCATGGACACCCTGCTGCGCATCGGACTCGTCGGGACCGGCCCCTGGGCCGGAGCGACCCAGGCGCCCGCGCTCGCCGGGCACCCCGGCGTCGCCTTCTCGGGTGTGTGGGGTCGGCGCCCCGAGGCCGCCGCCCTGCTCGCCGACGCCCATCGGACCGCCGCGTTCACCGGGGAGGACGGGCTGAGCGCCCTCTTCGCCTCCAGCGACGCCGTCGCCTTCTCCGTCCCGCCCGACGTCCAGGCACCCCTCGCCGCGCGTGCCGCGGAGGCGGGCTGCCACCTGCTCCTGGACAAGCCGGTGGCGACCTCGGTCGAGGGCGCCCGGGCCGTGGCGAGGGCCGCCGAGGAGGCGGCGGTGGCCTCGGTCGTCTTCTGCACCCTGCGGTTCGCCGCGCCGACCGCCGGGTGGATCGCCGCACAGCGCGAGGCGGGCGGCTGGTTCACCGCCCACGGCCACTGGCTCGGCTCGCTCCACGTCCCGGGCTCCGAGAGCCCCTTCGCGGCCTCGGCGTGGCGCCGTGAGAAGGGCGGGCTGTGGGACGTGGGCCCGCATCTGCTCTCCGTCCTGCTGCCGGTGCTCGGTGACGTCACCGGGCTCTCCGGCGGACGGGGCCCCGCGGGCACCGCGCACCTGGTGCTCCGCCACGCCGGCGGGGCCTCCAGCACCGTGACCGTCGGCCTCGGCGCACCGGAACGGGCTGCCGGGGCCGGCCTGGTGCTGCTCGGGGAGCACGGCCGGGCCGAGCTGCCGGAGGCCTGGGGGGACCCGGTGGACTCCTTCCGCAGTGCGGTGGACGCACTGCGCCGGGCCGCCCGGGAGGGGCGTCCGCACCCGTGCGACGTGCGCTTCGGACTGCGGATCACCGAGCTGCTGGCGCAGGCGGAGGCGGCGCTCTCCGGCTGACGGCCCGGTGTCCCGCCCCCGGTGCCCGGGCGGTCCGGGGCACGGGTTCGCAGCGCACCCGGGGCGTGGCCGTGCCCGGTGGCGGCGGCCGGTGCCCCGGGTGCGCGACCGCGCCGCCCGTCAGCCGACGCGCTCGATCCGTGCGTTGCGGATGAGGAACTTGCCCGGCTCCCTGACCTGTTCGAAGGCCGCGTTGTTCAGCAGGGCGCAGCTGCCGGACGGCGAGGTCACCTCGACCGTGGTCGACTTGCCGTTGTCCAGGTTGGTGACCTTCAGCCGGGTGCCGACCGGGAACTCGCCGCTGGAGGCCGCGGGCGCGCCGCCCTCGCCGGACAGGGTGACCGTGGATCCGGCGCACACCACCTCCCCGCCCGCGTTCCCGCCCTGCCCCGCGCCGGCCTCCTGGCCGCCGCCCTGCTCCCCGGCGCCGTCCTGCTCCCCGGCGCCGCCCTCGGGGGGCGCCTGCTGTGCGGGCGGGGCCGCCTGGTCCGCGCCGCCCCCGCCGGAGGCGCAGCCCGCGGCCTCCTGCTGCACCCTGATCTGCGCGATCACGGCTTCGCGGTTGGCGATCCGGGCCGCGGACTGGGCGTCCGGGTTGGCGCGCTGGCCCGCGATGAAGTTCTCGTTGTTGCGGATCGCCTGGGCCAGCCCGTCGCAGGCCACACTGGCCTGACTTGTGCCGGTCATGACAATCGCAGTGCCGCCGACCATCGCCGCGGCGCCGACCAGGAGAGCGAGCTTCTTCTTGCCGCTGAGGGTCTTCTTGCGTGACACGTAGGGCTCCCGTCCCCGGCCGCGGGGGCGGCCGGTTGGTTGCGTGTGCCGTTACATACGCGACGCCGGAGCCCGTGCGCTCAGCCCCCCGGCCGCGACTTCCTTAACGTTCCTTAAGGTTCGCGGCGCCGGTGGAGGGGCGCGTGCGGAGGGGGAGGAGCAGGGGGAGCCGACCCGGGTTCAGGCTCCCCGGCTCCGCTCCAGTGCCTCCCGGACCGCCTCCTCGGAGCGGGCCACCACCGCGGAGCCGTCGTCCGCCGTGATGATCGGACGCTGGATCAGCCGCGGGCGCCGGGCCAGCGCGGCGATCCAGCGTTCGCGCTCCGCGGGCTCCCGGGCCAGCGAGGCCAGGCCGAGCTCCTCCGCGTCCGGTTCCCCGGTGCGGGTGATGTCCCACGGCTCCAGGCCCAACCGGTCGAGCAGCTCGCGCAGTTCCTGCTCGGTCGGGACCTCGTCGAGATAGCGCCGCACGGTGTACCCGGCGCCCTCGGCGTCGAGCAGACCGAGTGCTCCGCGGCACTTCGAACAGGCCGGGTTGATCCAGATCTCCATGCCGTCCACGGTACCGCCATGCCCGCCCAAACCCCTTCTGGCCAGGGGGAATTGTCAGTCCCCGCCGGTAGAATGGGAGGCAGTTCGGGAAGGTCCCGCCACCGCGCCAGGAGGTCGTTCGATGGCCGCAACCGCACTCACGACGAACCCCCCGCCCGCTCTCGACAGGAAGCCGCTCCCCGCCGGACAGCCCCGCGACTGGTACGTCTCCCACAACCGCCGGCTCAAGGCCATGCGCCTGACCATCGCCCTGCTCGACTCCGGGGTGTACCACCCGGCGTCCGCCGACAACCGCCGGATACGCGCCGCCGCCGAGCGCATCGGCGTCCACGCACCGTCCGACACGACCTGCCGCATGGTCAGGACCCTGATCCGCTACGACCGCTGATCCCCACGGCCGCGGGCGCCCGGAGCGCCCGCGGCCGCCGCGGGGCTCAGGAGGCCGGGCGCCGAGGGTCGGGCGAGCCGCCCTCGTACCACTCCGCCTCCACCGCGTCCCCGACGGCGAGCGTGCCGGTGCGCAGCACCGCGGCCTTGGCCCCGAAGCTGACCTTGTTGCCGTACACGGGCTCGCGCCGGTACTGCGACAGGCTGCGCACCGGCTCGGGCCCGGCCCGCAACCCGGTGGCCTGGTCCACCATCGGCACCGCGCACCGCGTCGCCCGCACCGAGTGCGCCAGCTCCACCGTGCCGATCCGCAGGCGCCGCATCAGGTCCTCGTCATGGGCCTGCCCGCACCCGGCGAGCACGATGTTGGCCCGGAAGCGGTCCATCGGCACGGGCGCCGCCCCGGCGGCCCCGATCCGTGCGTTCAGGCCGTCGAGCGAGGCCTGCGAGGCCACCAGCACCGCGTGGGCATCGGCGAACGCCACCTTGCCGGGGGTGTCGCCCCAGCCGTCCCGGTCGAAGTCCTCCGGCACCCGCACCAGCCGCGACGGGGCCCCGAGCACCTCGGAGAGCCACGCGGCCGCCTCGTCCCCCTGGTCCACGCCGTGTCCCACCGGCTTGTCGAAGAGGCTCACCGGGCGCCGCTCCGCCCCGGGGTCCACCTTCACCTCCAGGTCCCCGAGCCCCTCGGCGGCCAGCCTCAGAACACCGCCGCCGTCGAGGACCGCCGTCCGGACCGCCGCCATCACGGGGTGGGTGCGCTGGCTGCGGAAGGCACCGTCCGCGGCGTCCACCACCATGAACGTCCTGTCGTGCTCCAGCCCCGTCGCCCCCACGGCGGCCCGGTCCACGTCGATCCCGGCACAGCCCTTCACCGGGTAGTAGGTCAGCCTCTGCACTGTGATCCCCATGGCGCGATCGTAGTACCGGGCGCGCACCGTGCGGACGGTGCCGGGGGCGTGGGGGCCTGCGGGCCGACGGACGTGCGCACCCCGGACTGCCCCCGACGGCGCCCGGACCCCGCGTGTGGCGGCCGTGCGGTGGGGTGGCCTGCGCGTTCGACCCATGGCGGTCGGCCATTCTCCTTCTCGGCGGGGACAAGTCGGGGAACTGGTCGGGCTGGTACAAGCGAGCCGTTCCTCGGGCCGAGGAGCTGTACGCGGAGTATCTGAAGGAGCGAGAGGCGGAGGAGGGAGAGCAGTGACGGGCTACCAGAAGTGGAGCGATGTGCGCGACGAGTTCGTCGCCGAGGCCGGTGGCGAGGAGAAGGTGGCCGAGGCCCGGCGGCGCAACCAGGCGTACATCGACGGGCACCGGCTGACGGAACGACGCAAGGCACTGGGGCTGTCCCAGGCCGAGGTCGGACAGCGCATGGGAGTGACGAAGAGCCGCGTGTCGCAGATCGAGAGAGGCGAGGTCGCCACGGTGGAGGCGGTCGCCCGGTATGTGGCGGCGCTGGGCGGGCACATCCAGATCTCGGCCGTGTTCGGGGACGACCTGTACATCCTTCGGGGCACCGACCCGCGAGCGGCGTGAGTTCTGGTCGAACATGACGAACCGCGGCCGGGTGATTGCACACGGTCCGGGGGATACCCGCGGATATGCGTCCGCGACCCGCCCCCGGCCATGACTGCGGCTGCCCCTGGGGCAAGCGGCCGAGGGCCGCAACCCCGTCCGGGGTGGCGGCCCTCATTGCGCCGGGTGTCGGCGGGAGCTTCCGAGACGTGTGCTCGACGGCCACTGCTTCGGCTGTCCCGCCCAGGTTGCCCGGGCCGGATCTCTAGATGTCGAAGTACAGCTCGAACTCGTGCGGGTGCGGGCGCAGCTGGATCGGGGCGATCTCGTTGGTGCGCTTGTAGTCGATCCAGGTCTCGATCAGGTCCGCGGTGAAGACGCCGCCGGCCTGGAGGTACTCGTTGTCCGCCTCCAGGGCGTCCAGGACGGCCGGGAGCGAGGTCGGGACCTGCGGGACGCCCGCGTGCTCGTCGGGGGCGAGCTCGTAGAGGTCCTTGTCGATCGGCTCGGCCGGCTCGATCTTGTTCTTGACGCCGTCCAGACCCGCGAGCAGCAGCGCGGAGAACGCCAGGTAGGGGTTGGAGGACGGGTCCGGGGCGCGGAACTCGACGCGCTTGGCCTTCGGGTTCGAGCCGGTGATCGGGATGCGCATGGCGGCGGAGCGGTTGCGCTGCGAGTAGACCAGGTTGACCGGGGCCTCGAAGCCGGGCACCAGGCGGTGGTAGGAGTTCACCGTCGGGTTGGTGAAGGCCAGCAGCGACGGGGCGTGCTTGAGGATGCCGCCGATGTAGTAGCGGGCGGTGTCCGAGAGGCCCGCGTAGCCCTGCTCGTCGTAGAAGAGCGGGGAGCCGCCCTGCCACAGCGACTGGTGGACGTGCATGCCCGAGCCGTTGTCGCCGAAGATCGGCTTCGGCATGAAGGTCGCGGTCTTGCCGTTGCGCCAGGCGACGTTCTTCACGATGTACTTGAAGAGCATCAGGTCGTCGGCCGCGGCCAGCAGCGTGTTGAACTTGTAGTTGATCTCGGCCTGGCCGGCGGTGCCCACCTCGTGGTGCTGGCGCTCGACCTGGAGGCCGACCCGCTCCAGCTCCAGGGAGATCTCGGAGCGGAGGTCGGCGAAGTGGTCGACCGGCGGGGCGGGGAAGTAGCCGCCCTTGTAGCGGACCTTGTAGCCGCGGTTGTCCTCGACCGCACCGGTGTTCCAGGCGCCGGCCTCGGAGTCGATGTGGTAGAAGCCCTCGTTGGCGGAGGTGTTGAAGCGCACCGAGTCGAAGACGTAGAACTCCGCCTCGGGGCCGAAGTAGGCGGTGTCCGCGATGCCGGTGGAGGCGAGGTAGGCCTCGGCCTTCTTGGCGATGTTGCGCGGGTCGCGGCTGTACTGCTCGCCCGTGATCGGGTCGTGGATGAAGAAGTTGATGTTCAGCGTCTTGTCACGGCGGAACGGGTCGAGCCGGGCGGTCGACAGGTCGGCGCGCAGGGCCATGTCCGACTCGTGGATCGCCTGGAAGCCGCGGATCGAGGAGCCGTCGAAGGCGAGCTCGTCCGCCGGGTCGAAGGCCGTCGCCGGGATCGAGAAGTGCTGCATGACGCCCGGAAGGTCGCAGAACCGGACGTCGATCATCTTCACGTCGTTGTCGGCGATGTACTTCTTGGCCTCGTCGGCGTTCTGGAACATCCAACTCCTCCTACTCCCACCCGGGGGAGGGGTGGGGTTGCTGCTCGTTCGTGCGGCCAGTGCGGTGGCACACGCAGACCCGACCTTAGGCAGGCCGGATTTCTCAAGCATGACCCATTTGTTTCGGCGACGTTAACCGGCGCGGCGGTGGGTGTCCGCCGGGAGAGTGCCCCGGGTACCCGGGGCAAAGTGATCCGAAGGGGGCACAGTACCGTGGTCGCGTGGACAACAGGCAAGCAATCGGATCGTGGCTCTCCGGGCCCCGCGCGGCGGCCGAGGAGATGGGCGTCGACTTCGGCTACCGGGGCGAGCGCCTCGGCCTGCCGGAGAGCGGGCCCGGGTCGGTGGCGCCCCTGGGGCGCCGCTTCGGGGCGCTGTTCCTCGACTGGGGGATGTGCTTCCTGATCGCGTACGGCCTCTTCGCGGGGAGCAGCCAGCAGGCGACCTCCAACCGGGCGCTGCTCGTCTTCCTGGTGATGGCGGTGCTGACCGTCGGGACCATCGGCTCCACCCCGGGGAAGCGGATCTTCGGCCTCCGCGTGGTCGGCGAGAACGGCGGCCGCCTGGGCTTCGGGCGGGTGCTGGTGCGCAGCGTCCTGCTGTGCCTGGCGCTGCCGGCCCTGGTGTGGGACCGCGACGGGCGCGGGCTGCACGACCGGCTGGCCCGCGCGGTGCAGATCAGGATCTGACCGGCGCGGATCCGGATCCTGATCCGGTGCGGTGCGGTGCGGTGCGGTGGGTGCGGATCAGGATCCGGCGGGCCCGCCGGGGCGCCTCCCGCACCGCCGTGCGAAGCAGGGCACCCGCAGGCAGGGCCCCGCAGGCAGGACCGCGGGTACGGCGAGGGGGCCGGGACGATGTCCCGGCCCCCTCGCCGTACCCGCGGCGCGCTCAGCGCATCTTTCCGCCGCGCGGCATCCGCATGCCCTTGGGGAGCGGCCCCTTCGGCAGCGGCATGTTGCTCATCAGGTCGCCCATGGCGCGGAGCCGGTCGTTGGTGGCGGTCACCTGCGCACCGGTGAGCACGCGGGGCAGCTTGAGCATGGTGGTGCGCACCTTCTTCAGCGGCACCTGCCCCTCGCCGTCGCCGACCATGATGTCGTGCACCGGCACGTCCACGACGACACGGTTCATCTTCTTCTTCTCGGCCGCGAGCAGGCTCCTCAGCCGGTTCGGGTTGCCCTCGGCCACCAGCACGATGCCCGCCTTGCCGATCGCGCGGTGCACCACGTCCTGGTTGCGGTTCATCGCGACCGCCGGGGTCGTGGTCCAGCCGCGCCCGACGTTCTGCAGGACGGCCGCCGCCGCGCCGGGCTGCCCTTCCATCTGCCCGAACGCCGCCGTCTCGGCCCGCCGGCCGAAGATGATCGCCATCGCCAGGAAGGCGAGCAGGAAGCCCAGGATCGCCAGATAGACGGGGTGGCCGATCAGGAAGCCGATCCCGAGGAAGACACCGAAGGTGACGATTCCCACACCCGCGACGACCAGACCGACCTTCGGGTCGGCCTTGCGGGTCATCTTGTACGTCAGGGCGATCTGCTTCAGTCGCCCGGGGTTCGCAGCAGCATCACTGCTGTCTGAATTTGCCTTCCTCGCCATACGGGGAAGTTTACGTGCCCCAGGAAGTGCGGGCGGCAACGGCCTCGAGTACATGCTCGGTCTCGACGCGGTCCCTGGCGCGGCGGCGGTCCTCCAGGACCGCGGTCCAGGCGTTGCGGCGGGCCGTGCGCTGCCCGCTGCCCAGCAGCAGGGCCTCCACCGCACGCAGTGTTCCGGTGACGGTGGGGAGGGCGGTGGCGGTCACGGGACGTGCCGGAGCGGCGTGCATGGGCGGGACTTCCCCTCGTGGCGGGGTGGGCGGTATGGGAGCTGTGCGTGCATCCAGCGTCACAGTTCGGTGTTACCAGGGCGTGACCGGTCGGTCAAACCACGATGAAACGTCCCGGCGCAGATCCCACCGGCTGCCGTACACGAGGGTGCGGCCCGCACCCCACCCCGACCTGCGGGGGAGTGCGGGCCGCACCCGTCTCGGCCATTACTGGCCGGTAATTCCTTGTGCCTGGATTCACACGGTCACCGGGCTACGCCGCGGCCTGCTCCCGCCGCTCCATGGCCTGCTGGAAGAGCCGCCCGGCCCGGTAGGAGGACCGCACCAGCGGCCCCGACATCACGCCGGAGTAGCCGATCCGGTCGGCCTCGTCCTTCAGCTCCACGAACTCCTCGGGCTTCACCCAGCGCTCCACGGGGTGGTGGCGTACCGAGGGGCGGAGGTACTGGGTGATGGTGATGAGCTCGCAGCCCGCGTCGTGGAGGTGCTGCAGCGCCTCGCTGACCTCCTCGCGGGTCTCGCCCATGCCGAGGATCAGGTTCGACTTGGTCACCAGTCCGGCCTCCCGGGCCCTGGTGATGACCTCCAGCGAGCGCTCGTAGCGGAAGCCGGGGCGGATGCGCTTGAAGATCCGCGGCACGGTCTCCACGTTGTGCGCGAGCACCTCCGGGCGCGAGGAGAAGACCTCGGCCAGCTGCTCGGGCACCGCGTTGAAGTCGGGGATCAGCAGCTCGACCTTGGTGCGGCCGGCCTCCCGCTCCGCGGTCTGGGCGTGGATCTGGCGGACCGTCTCCGCGTACAGCCAGGCGCCGCCGTCCTCCAGGTCGTCGCGGGCGACGCCGGTGATCGTGGCGTAGTTCAGGTCCATGGTGACGACCGACTCGCCGACGCGCCGCGGCTCGTCCCGGTCCAGGGCCTGCGGCTTGCCCGTGTCGATCTGGCAGAAGTCGCAGCGGCGGGTGCACTGGTCTCCGCCGATGAGGAAGGTGGCCTCCCGGTCCTCCCAGCACTCGAAGATGTTGGGGCAGCCCGCCTCCTGGCAGACCGTGTGCAGCCCCTCGCTCTTGACCAGTTTCTGGAGCTGGTTGTACTCGGGACCCATCTTCGCCCGGGTCTTGATCCACTCGGGCTTGCGCTCGATGGGGGTCTGGCTGTTGCGGACCTCCAGGCGCAGCATCTTGCGTCCGTCGGGTGCGACTGCGGACACGACCAGCTCCCTACAGCTTCGATTCTTCGGCGAACACCAGGGTACGCCCGTTAAAAGTGTGGCCCTACGCTTGGCCAACCCATGGCCTGAGGTGCGCATTCCCCGGCCGGGGCGGGCACGGCGTCAGGCGGTGGCCTTCTCGGCCGGGGGCGCCACCGGGCGCGGCCGGGGGTCGGCGCTCTCCAGGACCTCCCGCAGGTGGCGCTCCAGCACCGGCAGGACCTCCTCGATGGCGAGGTCGCGGCCGAGCTCGCCGGCGAGCGAGGCGACGCCCGCGTCCCGGATGCCGCACGGGACGATCCGGTCGAACCAGGTGTTGTCCGGGTTCACGTTCAGCGCGAAGCCGTGCATGGACACGCCCTTGGCGATGCGGATCCCGATCGCCGCGAGCTTGCGGTCCTCGCGGCGCTGGCCCGCGTTGGAGGGCGCGTACTCGGGGCCCCGGAGCCGGGGGTCGAACTCCTCGTCCGCCTCCGGTCCGGCCGGTCCGGCGAGCCGCGGGTCGAAGTCCAGGGAGAGCCCCGGGGCCGCCGCCGGGGCGGGCCGGTCCCCGACCGCGTCGCCCAGGACCCACACACCGCTGCGCCCCTCGATCCGGGTGGTGTGGACGCCGAACTCCGCGCAGGTGCGGATGAGCGCGTCCTCCAGGCGCCGGACGTGGGCGATGACGTCGACCGGGCGCGGCAGCTTCAGGATCGGATAGCCCACCAGCTGGCCCGGCCCGTGCCAGGTGATCTTGCCTCCGCGGTCGACGTCGATCACGGGGGTGCCGTCCAGGGGGCGCTCGCTGTCCTCGGTGCGCCGCCCCGCGGTGTAGACGGGCGGGTGCTCCAGCAGCAGGCAGGTGTCCGGGATCTCGTCGGCGAAGCGGGCGGCGTGGACCTCGCGCTGCCTCTGCCAGGCCTCCTGGTACTCGACGGCCTCGGCGCCGAACCCCAGTCGGACGAACCGCAGCTCACTCACGGTTGTGCCTCCCTCGAACTCCGCCCAGCAGTCATCCGGGCCCACGCCACTGTACGGCCGCTCCGCGCGGACCGTCCGGGCAGGTCGCTACCGGCCGGTTCCCGTCAGCGCGGTGGTCAGTACTGCCGCCAATACTCACACGATCGGATGAATGTGGGGCGAAGCCGACGGAATGGGCCGCTCGGGCGGCTACATTCGCGCCGTTCCTTGAGGCCTGCTCCCGGCCCGGAAGGCAGGAGACCTGACAGCAGATGACGGAACGAGCCCCACAGCGCACCCCCAACCGGCAGCTTGCCGCGCTCATCGCGGAGGCGGGCTTCTCCCACGCGGGGCTCGCCCGCAGAGTCGACCAACTCGGCCTCGAACACGGACTCGACCTGCGGTACGACAAAACCTCGGTCACCCGCTGGCTGCGCGGACAGCAGCCGCGCGGGACGACGCCCGCGCTCATCGCCGAGGTCTTCACCCGGCGGCTCGGCCGCCGCCTGTCCGCCCAGGACCTCGGGCTGGACGCCTGCGCCCCGGTCTACGCGGGCCTGGAGTTCGCCGCCACCCCGGAGGAGGCGGTGGACATCGTCAGCGGGCTCTGGCGCAAGGACTCCGGGAGCCATGCGGAGCTCCGGAAGATCGCGTTCACCCCCGCGGGGCTGGTCGTGCCCAGCCGCGACTGGCTCATCGGGCGCGCCGACGAGCGCGTCGGCCGGGGCGAGCCCCCGCCGGCCGCGCTGCACGCCGGGTCCGGGCGGGTCCCGCAGCAGGGCGCCCGGCTGGCCGTGCCCCGGCAGCGGGGGGCCGAGCGGGGCCCCGGGCAGAAGGTGTCCGGCGGGGACGTGGCCGCCCTGCGCTCCGTCGGCGAGCTCTTCCGCGCGCTGGACCACGCCTACGGCGGGGGCCACGCCCGCCAGGCCCTGGTGCGCTACCTGGAGCACGAGGCCGAGCCCATGCTGCGCGGCACCTACGGGGAGAACCTGGGCCGCCGGCTCTTCGCCGCGGCCGCGGACCTGACCCGGCTGGCGGGCTGGACCTCCTACGACCTCGCGGCCCACGGGCTCGCCCAGCGGTACTACGTACAGGCGCTGCGGCTCGCGCAGGCCGCCGGGGACCGGGCGTACGGCTCCTACGTCCTCGTCACCATGAGCCGCCAGGCCGTCTACCTGGGGCACGGACGGGAGGCCGTCCAGCTGGCGCGGGTGGCCCAGCAGGGTGTCGGGGCCGCCGCCCCGCCCCTGGTGCAGGCGCTGCTGCACGCCGCCGAGGCGCGCGGCCACGGCGTCCTCGGCGACGCCCGGGCCTGCAACGCCGCCCTGGCCCGCGCCGAACGCGCCCTGGAGTCGGCCCGCCCCGGGGAGGACGCCCCGCACTGGGCCCGGACCTTCGACGAGGGGCGGTTCGCGGCGGAGGTCGGCCACTGCCACCGGGACCTCCAGCAGTACCGCTCGGCGATCCGCCACGCGGAGCGCGCGCTCCAGCTCAGCCCGCCCGCCTACGCCCGCAGCCGGCTGCTGTGCCGGGTGGTGCTGGCCACCGCGCGGCTCGCCGTCGGGGAACTGGACCAGGCCTGCGCCCTGGGCGCCGAGGCGGCGCTCCAGGCCTCCGAGATGCGCTCGGTGCGGGCGACGGAGTACGTCCGCGACTTCGAGCGCCGCCTGGAGCCCTACCGGGACGCGGGCCCGGTACGCACCTATCGCGACCGGGTCTCCGCACTGAGGTGAGCGCACGGGGCGGCACGCGCCCCGGTGCACGGTCCTGCCCGGCCCGCGGGAAGGGGCCGGGCAGGTGCCGTGTCGGCGGAACCCGCCCCGTGGCCGGGGTCCGCCGACCTTCCCCGGGGTCCGCGCGCAGGCGCCGGCCCCGGGGGCGTCAGGCCGCCGCGGGCAGGGGAGTCGCGGCGTACTCGGGGCGGATGCCGAAGTCCGTCAGGATCCAGTGGGCCGCCCTGCGGCCCGAGAACAGGGCGCCCTGGAGGGTGGCCGTGTCCCGGTGGCCGCCGCAGACGTACAGCCCCGACAGCAGGCGCACCGCGCGGCGGTGGTCGTGCGGCGGGGGCATCGCGGCGACCGCCTGCGCGTCGTGGTGGACGGCCAGCAGCTCCCACGCGTCCGTCGGCGTCCCGTAGAGCCGGGACAACTGCCGGAGCGCCCGCCGGTCGACGTCCTCCGGCGGTGCGCCGAGCACCGTCGAGGACACCAGCGCCCGCCCGTCCGGCGCACGCAGCGGATCCACCTCGCTCATCACCGCGGTGTACGCCACCGGCCCGCCCCGCTCGGCGTCCAGCACCAGCGCGGGCTCGGCGAGGGGGGCCCGGGGCGCCGCGTGGTGCAGCACCGTCACCGGCCGGAAGGCCGGCACCCGCAGCCCCGGCAGCAGCCGGGCCGCCGACCGGGCGTCCGTCGCCACCAGCACCGCCCGGCAGGTGAACACGCCGTGCCCGGCCGTGGTGACCCGGTTCGTCGCCACCTCGGTGACCGTGACGCCCGTCAGGACCGCGCCCTCCGGGAGCCCCGCCGCCAGCAGCCGCGGCACCGTGCCCGCCCCGCCCGCGGGCACGCACAGCCGCCCCCGGGCGTAGCCGCGCAGCACCAGGTCGGCCACCCGGCTGGAGGTGGTCAGCTCCGGGTCGTGCAGCAGCGCGGCCAGCAGCGGCCGCAGGAAGCCCTGCACCGTGCGGGCGGGCAGCCCGCGGGCGTAGAGCACCTCGGCGACGGGCCGCTCGGGCCGGGCCAGGATGCGGGAGACCGGGGTCGCCGCCAGCCGGGCCAGCGAGGCGCCGAGCCGGGCCTGGTCGAGCTGGCGCGGCCGGGGGGCGTTCGCGAGGGCGCGCGCCACGGTCGACGCGACCCCCGTGCTCCTCGGCATCCGCGCCGCCCGCAGGGCGAGAGGCGATGCGCCCACCTCGCCGGTGCGGTGCAGCCGCTCCCCGTCGTGCACCAGCACCCCGGGGGCGAAGAGCCGCAGCTCCACGTCCCGCAGCGCGGGGGTCCGCCGCAGCTCCGGCAGCGCCGTGCTGAGCAGGCGCCCTCCGCGGTCCAGCAGGAAGCCGTCGACGTGCTCGGTGGTCATCGTCCCGCCGACGCACGGTCCGGCCTCCAGGACCCGGACCGTCACCCCGGCGCCGGTGAGCCGGTGGGCCGCTGCCAGCCCGGCCGGTCCGGCCCCGACGATGACCACGTCCGTGTGGCCGGCCCGTTCCGTGCCGACGGGCCCTTCGCTTCTCCCCGTCCGTGTGGTGTGCTCCGCCTGCGCGGTGTCCGAGGCGCACGGCGCCTGCGCGGTGTCTTCGGCCTGTGCGGTGTTCTCCGCACCCTCTGCGCGGTCCGTGCGGTCCGCGTGTGGTGCGTCGTCCGCTTGGAAAGCGGTGGTGAGCACGTGCCCCTCCCCGAGGTCGGCGCGGCTGGTGGGAGGGTGATGCCCCCAACAGGCCCGAGGAATACCCGAGTTCGCACCGAGCCTAGGCAGCCGCCCGGCGCCGTGTGGTCGCGCACGTCCCGGGGCACCGGAGCGCCGGGGGCGCACGTCCGCCCCGCGACGCGCGTGCGGCGACCGGCGGGTGCACCGGGCGGGGCGCGGCCCGCCCGGTGCTACCGCAGGGCCGCCGCGACCGCCCCGTCGATCCGGGGGAACGCGAAGGAGAAGCCCGACTCCAGCAGGCGGGCGGGCAGTACCCGCTGACTGCCCAGCACCTCGGAGGCCATCTCCCCGAGCACCAGGCGCAGCGCCGGCGTCGGCACCGCGAAGACCGCGGGGCGGTGCAGCACCCGCCCCATCGCCGCGGTCACCTCGCGGTTCGTCACCGGCTCCGGTGCCGTCAGGTTCACCGGACCGGACAGGGACCCGGTGTCCAGGATGTGGCGCAGCGCGGCCACCTCGTCGTGCAGCGCGATGAAGCTCCAGTACTGCCGCCCGTCGCCGAGCCGCCCCCCGAGCCCCGCCCGGAAGAGCGGGAACATCCGGCCCCAGGCGCCCCCCTCACGGGAGACCACCAGCCCGGTGCGGGCGAACGCGGTCCGCACCCCCGCCTCCTGGGCGGGGGCGGCCGCCTCCTCCCAGGCCACGCACACCTCGGGCAGGAAGCCCTCCCCGGGCGGGGCGTCCTCGTCCACGGCCCGGCCGCCGGTGTCGCCGTAGTAGCCGACCGCGCTCCCGCTGACCAGCACCCGGGGCGGGCGGTCCAGGGAGGCGATCGCCTCGGCGACGGCCGCGGTGCCCAGCACCCGGCTGTCGCGGATCTCCCTGCGGTAGGCGCCGGTCCAGCGGTGGTCGCCGATCCCGGCCCCGGCGAGGTGCACCACCGCGTCGCAGCCGGCCAGCCCGGCCGCGTCCACGTACTGGCGCCCCGGGTCCCACTCCACCTCGTCGGCCGAGCGGGCCGGGCGGCGCACCAGGCGGACCACCCGGTGCCCGTCGGCGCGCAGCGAGCGGACCAGGGCGCTGCCCACGAGTCCGGAGGAACCGGTGACGGCGATGCGGGAACTCTCCATGATCCCATCCTGCCCCCTGCTACCGCGCTCTCACGGGCGCGTGGAACAGTTGCCCCATGCCCGAGACCCCCGACGAGCGGACGGGGCCCGGGGCCGCGGGCCCCGGTGCGCCCGCCCCGCAGCCCGCCCGCGTCCCGCCCCCGGCCGGCCCGGAGGGCGCCCCGCGGCCCGGCGCCGCGGTCCGCCCGGCCGCCTTCGGGGTGCGCCCGGCGCGGGCCTCGGACGAGGAGCCGCTCGCCCGTCTCGACCGGGAGGCCTGGTCCACGCTGCACGCCGTGTACCCGAGGCCCCTGCCGCCGTACCCCCCGTTCTTCGACGCCGCCCACCGCCCGGCCGACTTCCTCGTCGCGGAGGAGGACGGGCGCCTGCTCGGCTACATCCGGCTCGTACCGCCGACGCCCCTGCCCAGCAACCGGCACGTGCGCCAGATACAGGGCCTGGCGGTCGCCGTCCGGGCCCGCGGCAGGGGCGTCGGAAGGGCGCTGCTGCGGGCCGCCTGCGCGGAGGCCGTACGCCAGGGCGCCCACCGGGTCACCCTGCGGGTCCTGGGGCACAACCGGCCCGCCCGCGCCCTGTACGAGGCCGAGGGCTTCCGGGTCGAGGGCGTGCTGCCCGGGGAGTTCCTGATCGGCGGGCAGTACGTGGACGACGTCCTGATGGGGCGGCCGCTCACCGCTCACGCGCCGTAGCGCTCCCACAGGCGGGGCAGCCGGGCGGCCAGGGCCGCGTCGTCGTCCAGGTCCAGGGGCGTGCCCTCCGGTTCGGCCGGCTGCACCGGGACCCCGAGGTCGGGCGTCTCGGCACCGGTCAGCTGCTCGTACGCCTCGTCCGCCGCGTACCCCAGCTCCTCGCCGTCGCCGTCCAGGTCCTCGTCGAAGCCGTCCAGCAGCTCCGCGAGGGAGTCCGGGTCGTGCACCCCGCCCTCGAACACCGCGCGGCCCTGGCCGATCAGCCAGCAGCGGAAGGAGTCGAAGGCGTCCTCCGACGCGCCCCCCAGCAGCAGCGCCGCCGCACCCCGCAGGTCCCAGGTCCAGGCGCGGTTCCAGCGCGCCTCGAAGTGCCGGGCGAAGTCCACCACCGACTCCGGGTCGAGCCGGAGCAGCCGCTCGACCATCAGGTCCGCCTGGTCCTCCGGGTCGCCCCCGGAGGCCTCCCGGGCCCCGTCGACGATCTCCCAGAACTCCGTCTCGTCCATCACGGACCCAGCATCGCGGCCGGCGGGTTCTGGCGCATGCCGAGCCGCCTCCGCGGCACCGCCGCCCCCGGAGCGAGAGCCGCCCGTGCGGTCCGGGAAGCCCGACAGAAGATGTCCGGTATCCGTGCGACGGTCGCCCCATGACGAAGAACCACACCGCGGCCGACGACGGCCGCACCGCAGCCGCCCCCGCCCCGCGCCCCGCCGGGGGACCGCTCGCCGGGAGGGTCGCCCTGGTCGCCGGGGCGACCCGGGGGGCGGGCCGGGCCATCGCCGTGGAGCTCGGGGCCGCGGGGGCGACCGTGTACGCCACCGGGCGCACCACGCGCACCCGCACGAGCGAACTGGGCCGCCCGACGGAGACCATCGAGGAGACCGCCGAGCTGGTCACCGCGGCGGGCGGCGAGGGGATCGCCGTGCCGACCGACCACCTGCTCCCCGACCGGGTCCGGGACCTGGTGGCACGCATCGACCGCGAACGGGGCAGGCTCGACGTCCTGGTGAACGACGTCTGGGGAGGGAACCCGCTGCTCGACTTCGACACCCGCATGTGGGACGTCGACCTCGAACGCGGGCTGCGGATGCTCGACCTCGGCGTGCGCACCCACATCATCACCAGCAGCATCGCGCTGCCCCTGCTGGTGCGTCACCCGGGCGGCCTGCTGGTGGAGGTCACGGACGGCACCGAGGAGAGCAACCGGGACTTCCGGGAGAACTTCTACTACGACCTCGCCAAGAACGCCCCCCTGCGGATGGCCCGCATCCTGGGCGAGGAGCTGCGGCAGGTGGGCGCGAGCGCCGTCGCGGTCACCCCGGGCTTCCTGCGGTCCGAGGAGATGCTCGACATCTTCGGACTCACCGAGGACACCTGGCGGGACGGCATCGGCCGGGAGCGCTACTGGGAGCTCTCGGAGTCGCCGGTGTACCTGGGCCGCGGGGTGGCCGCGCTCGCCTCCGACCCGCGGCGCGACCGCTGGAACGGGACCTCGCTGGACAGCGGGCGGCTGGCGCGGGAGTACGGGCTGACCGACGCGGACGGCAGCCGCCCGGACGTCTGGGGCTACATGCGCGCCGAGAAGGCGGGCGGCTCGCCGTCCGCGGACGACTACCGCTGAGGGCGGGCGCCCGGGGCACCCGCGGGCGCCCCGGGCGCCTCAGCCGTAGCGCCGGCCCGGTCAGCCGTAGAGCCGGCCCAGTCCCTCGGCCGCCCGGGCGAAGCGCTCCCTCAGCTCCGCCGGGGCCACCACCTCCGCCTCGGGCCCGAGGCGGAGCAGCTGGTCGTAGGCCACCTCCGCGGACTCCACCGGCAGCGTGAGCGTCAGCCACCCACCGGCGTCCGGATCCCCGGCCGCGGCCAGCGCCTCCTCGGCCGCCCGGCGGTCCACCACCGAGGGCAGCCGCCGCGCACCGGCCGGCGAGAGGCGCACCACCACCTCGGCGCGCAGCAGGGAGCGGGCGAACTCCGCCGACCGCTCGGCCCAGAAGGACGGCAGGTCGAAGCCCGTGTCCCGCCGGAAGCAGGCCCCGCCGACCCGGTCCGCCGGAGCCGGCTCCACCGCCGTGAAGCGGTCCACCCGGTAGACCCGGAACACCCCCTCGGTGCGGGCGCAGAGGTACCAGACCCCCGCCTTCAGCACCAGGCCGTGGGGGTCCAGCAGCCGCTCCACCTCCGTCCCCCGGCGGCGGTAGCGGACCAGCAGACTGCGGTCGCCCCACACCGCCTCGGCGATCGGGCGCAGCAACCCGGGCGTGGCCGGCGCGTGGTACCAGCCCGGGGCGTCCAGGTGGAAGCGCCGCGCGGCCGAACCGGCCGCGTCGCCCGCCGCGGGCGGCAGCGCCGCCTCGACCTTCATCCGCGCGGTCGAGGCGGCGTCCGCCAGGCCCAGCTCGCGCAGGGCCTCCGGCAATCCGGACAGGAACAGCGCCCCGGCCTCCTCGGGGGCCAGGCCCGTCAGCCGGGTGCGGTAGCCCCCGACGAGGCGGTAGCCCCCGGCCCGCCCCCGGTCCGCGTAGACCGGGATCCCCGCCTCCGACAGCGCGAGAGCGTCCCGGGCCACCGTCCGCTCGGACACCTCCAGCTCCCGTGCCAGCTCCGCGCCCGTCATCACGGGTCTCGACTGGAGCAGCAGCACCATCTTGATCAGGCGGGCAGCGCGCATGCCCTCATCGTGGCGCACCCCCCGGCGGGGTGCGGCGGGGGGGCCGCCCGCACCCGGCCGGGCGCCGCGCTCAGGCCAGCGGCTGCTGGATCTCGGTCACCCACCCCTCCCGGTCCGGCGGGCACTCCAGGTAGACCTCGCGGGCGTAGCCGACGGTCCGGTGTCCGCCCGCCTCGGCCCATCGGGCGAGTTCCTGCTCGGTGGCGAGGACCGTGTCCATCGGCCCGCGGTGCACCGCCGTCGCGGCGCGCTCCACGGGCGGCACGTCCAGCACCTCGAAGCCCTCGCCGGACCGCGTGCCGGCCGCGACCTGGCACCCGGCGCGCACCCGTACCGCGCCGCCCCCCTCCGGGGCGTCCTCGTAGCGGGCGACCCCGGGTCCGGTCGGGGTGATCCCGGCCGCGGCGAGGCGCCGGTGGAGCTCCTCGTACAGCGGGCCGATCACCGGGCCGATGTGCTCCGGGGAGTATCCGGGCGCGGTCGCCGACACCTCGGCCACCCGTACCGCGGGGATGTTCCTGACGACGACGTCCTGACCGGACATGCGTCCCTCGCTCTCGATGGACCGGAGCCTCGCCTCGACCTGGGCCAGCCGGGCCGCCGCCGCGGCCATCGCCTCCTCCAGCTCCGCCCTCCGCAGCGCCAGCATCCCGCGCAGCTCCTCCGTGGACACGTCGTCGTCCAGGATCTGCTTCACCTGCTGCAGGGTGAAGCCGAGGTCCTTGAGGGCGACGAGCCGGTTGAGGCGGGCGAGTTGGGCGGCGGTGTAGTAGCGGTAGCCGGTGAAGGGGTCGGTGCGCTCGGGGCGCAGCAGCCCCACGGCGTCGTAGTGCCGCAGCATCCGGGCCGATACGCGGCCGTGCCGGGCGAAGTCTCCGATGGTGAACATGACGTCTCCCAGTGCACGGCCTGACACGGTGTGAGGGTCAAGCATCCACCGGGCCGGTGCCGGGCCCGCCCTCCGCCCCGGTCCACGCCCCGCCCGGGGGAGCCGAGCGTGACCGCGCGAACACGCAAGGCGCAGGTGGAACGGCATACTGGGGAACAGTCGTTTCACGGGAGGGGGACGCGGGATGCAGGGGGAGATCCTCGACGGCCGGTACGAGCTTCTCCAGCGGCTGGGTCGCGGTGGCATGGGCGAGGTCTGGGTCGCCCGCGACATGAGGATGGAGCGCCAGGTCGCGGTGAAGCTGCTGTACGGCAGGCGGAGGGACGAGGCCGGCTCGGACGAGCTCCGCCGCCGTTTCCGGCGCGAGGTCCAGGCGGTCGCGCGCCTCCCCGGCCGGCACACCGTGACCGCCCACGACTGGGGCGAGGCCCTCGTGGAGGACGAGCGCAGGCTGTACATGGTGATGGAGCTCCTGCACGGCCCGACCCTGGCCGACGCGGTCCGGCGGCGGAGGCCCGACTGGCGCACCGCGGCCGACTGGGCGGCGCAGGTGGCCACGGCGCTCGACGCGGCGCACCGGCAGCACATCGTCCACCGCGACCTCAAGCCGCAGAACGTGATGTTCGCGGCCGACGGCGACGTCAGGCTGCTGGACTTCGGGATCGCCAAGTTCGTCGGCGCCACCGACCGCTCCGGGCCGCTGACCGCCTCCGGGGCGCCCATCGGCACCCTGCACTGGATGTCGCCCGAGCAGGCGCACGGCCGCACCGACGTCGACCACCGCTCCGACCTCTACGCCCTGGGCTGCCTGCTGTACTTCATGGTCACCGGGGGGCCGCCCATCGTCGTGGACCATGTGGGCGCGCTGCTGGTCCGGCTGGAGGAGGGGCAGGTGGTCCGGCCCCGCGAGCACGTCCCCGCGCTCCCGGCCGGGCTCGACGCCCTGATCATGCACCTGCTCGCCGTCGCGCCCGGGCAGCGGCCCCGGTCCGCGGCCGAGGTGCTGGCGCGGCTGCGGGAGCTGTCCGCCGGGGGTCCGGGGCCCGCCGCCCGCACGCCCCCCGCGGACGCCTCGGCGCAGGAGGCGGAGTCCCGCCTCACCGCGGCACGGGAGCGGCTCGCGGGCGTCGACGCCCGGCTCGCCGAGGTGGATGCCCGGCTCGCGGGCGCGCAGGAGATCTACCAGGCGTCGCTGCGGGACGCGGAGGAGCGCAGGAAGGAGTCCGAGCGGGTGCTGGCCGCCGCCCGCGCCGAGGGCGGGGAGATCCGCCGCCTCGCCCGGGAGGAGGCTGCCGCGCTCTCCGCCCGGGAGGAGGAGCGTGCCGCCCTGGCCCTCGGCGGCCTGGAGGAGCGCCTGGCCAGGCGCCGGGCCCGGAAGGAACGCGAGATCGAGGCCCTCGAGGCGCAGGCCCGCACCCGGCTGAGCGGGGTGGAGAACCGCGCCGAGCAGGTGAAGCGCGATGCCGAGCGCCGCCGCAGGGAGGCGGAGGAGCGGGCCCGGGAGATGGTGTCCGACGCCCGGGAGCAGGTGGCGGCCGCGGAGAGGGAGGGCGCCCGGCGCCTCGACGCGGTGCGCGCCGAGGCCGAGCGCGCGGCGGCCTCGCTCGCCAAGGCCCGGTCCAGGATCGCCGGCATGCTCGCGGCCGGCCCGGCCGCGGACGCGGACGACCTGCGGGCGGGGCACGCGGAGGTGCTCGGGCGCCTGACCTCGCTGCAGGACGTGCTCGCCGAGGCCGCCCGGCTGGCCGAGGCCGTCGCGCACGCCGGGCAGCAGTCCGGGCTCGGCCGGGCCCCCGCCCCCTGAGGCCCGTCCGGGACGGCACCCGGGAGCCCGGGCCGCCCCTCCCGCAGGGCGCTCCGTGCCCCGCCCGTCCCGCGGACGGGCGGGGCCGTTCACCCGTTCGCCGTACCGCGGGTTGCCCGGGAGCCCCGCCACCGGGCCGGAGGGGGTGTTCGACGCTAACGTGCAGTGGGCGGACCGTCGCGGTCCGCTACCGCGCGCCCGGACGGCGGGGACGGTGCCGACGGCGGTGCCCCGGTCGGCTCGGGCCCCGGGCACCGGACGACGCGACGAGCACACGGAAGGGCGCGCACCATGACGGACCAGCCTCGCGAGCAATGGGCCACCCGCACGGGCTTCCTGTTGGCGGCCATCGGCTCCGCCGTCGGGCTCGGCAACATCTGGCGCTTCCCCGCCATCGCCTACGGCAACGGCGGAGGGGCCTTCCTGCTGCCCTATCTCGTCGCCCTGCTGACCGCGGGCATCCCGCTGCTGATCATGGAGTACAGCATCGGGCGCAAGTACCGCATGTCGCCCCCCGCGGCCCTGCGGCGGATGTCGCGACCCGTGGAGGCCATCGGCTGGTGGCAGGTGGTGATCTCCTTCGTGATCGCCACCTACTACGCCGTCATCATCGCCTGGGCCGTCCGCTACGTGGGCTTCTCCTTCGGGCAGCAGTGGGGCGCCGACCCCGAGGCCTTCCTCTTCGGCGACTTCCTGCGGGCGCCGGACACCCCCGGCTTCATGGACGGGTACGTTCCCGGCATCGTGTGGCCGCTGATCGCCGTCTGGATCGTCGTGCTGGTCATCCTGGCCTTCGGCATCCGGCGCGGCATCGAGCGCGCCAACAAGCTCTTCATCCCCCTGCTGGCGGTGCTGTTCGTCGCCCTGGTGATCCGCTCGCTCACGCTCGACGGCGCGGCGGCCGGACTGGACGCCCTCTTCTCGCCCGACTGGTCCGAACTCGGCAACGGCAGCGTCTGGGTGGCCGCCTACGGCCAGATCTTCTTCTCGCTCTCGATCGGCTTCGGCATCATGGTCACCTACGCCTCCTACCTGGGGCGCCGGGCCGACCTGACCGGCTCCGCGATGGTGGCGGGCTTCGCCAACAGCTCCTTCGAGATCCTCGCCGGTATCGGCGTCTTCGCCACCCTCGGCTACCTGGCCACCGCCGCCGGGGTCGGGGTCGACGAGGTCGCGGGCGCGGGCATCGGCCTGGCCTTCGTCGCCTTCCCGGCCGTGATCTCCGAGATGCCGCTCGGCGGCCTGTTCGGCGTGCTGTTCTTCTGCTCGCTGGTGATCGCGGGCCTCTCCTCGCTGATCTCCATCGTGCAGGTGGTCGTCTCGGCCGTGCAGGACCGCACCGGGATGCGGCGGATGCCGGCGGTGTTCGGCGTCGGCGGCCTCGTCGCGCTGGTGTCGATCCTGTTCTTCCCCACGGAGTCCGGCATCTTCCTGCTCGACGCCTCCGACCACTTCATCAACCAGTACGGCATCGCCCTGGCCTCGCTGGTCGCGCTGGTCGTCATCGCCTGGGTGCTGCGGCAGCTGCCCGCGCTCCAGCAGAACGCCGACGCCACCTCCGCCATCCGGCTCGGCCACTGGTGGCGGATCTGCCTCGGCGTCATCACCCCCCTGGTGCTCGGCTGGATGATGGTCGACAGCCTCCGGGCGGAGTTCGAAGAGAACTACGAGGGCTACTCGACCGGGTTCCTGCTCTCCGCGGGATGGAGCGTCGCCATCGGCGCGCTGCTGGTCGGCGTGATCCTCACCCTGATGCCCTGGCCGGCCGGCGGTGAGGACATCGACCTCGACATGGAAGCCCCCGCCGACCGGAAGGACGTCTGATGTCCGCCAGTGCCATCGTCATGATGATCGTCGCCATCGTCATCGTCTGGGGCGGGCTGATCGCCGCGATCCTGCGCCTGCGCAGCCACCCCCAGGAGACGGAGCCCATGCCGCCCGGCGTGCACCGGGCGGAGTGAGCGGCCTCGGCCGCACACGCGTCCGGGGCCGGGTGCACCGCCGTACGGCGGTCCACCCGGCCCCGGACGCGTCATGCCCCTACAGGCCGTAGCGCTCGCGCGCCTCCTTCACCGCGGAGGCGGGAACCTCGCCGCGCCGGGCGAGCTGCGCCAGCGCCGCGACGGTGATCGACCGGGCGTCGACACCGAAGTGGCGGCGCGCCGCCTCACGGGTGTCGGAGAGCCCGAAGCCGTCCGTGCCGAGCGAGGACCAGTCCTGCTCCACCCACTGGCTGATCTGGTCGGGCACCTGCCGCATCCAGTCGGAGACCGCGAGGACCGGGCCCGGGGCGCCTTCCAGCGCCCGGGTCACGTACGGGGTGCGCTGCTCGCCGCGGAGCAGGGCCTCGTCCGCCTCCAGCGCGTCGCGGCGCAGCTCGCCCCAGGAGGTGGCGGACCAGACGTCGGCGGCCACGTTCCAGTCCTCCGCGAGCAGCTCCTGCGCCTCCAGGGCCCAGTGGATCGCGGTGCCCGAGGCGAGCAGCTGCAGGCGCGGCGCGTCCTCGCCCGCGGAGCCCTCCCGGAACCGGTACAGGCCCCTGACGATGCCCTCCTCGACGCCCTCCGGCATGGCGGGCTGCGGCTTCGGCTCGTTGTAGACCGTCAGGTAGTAGAAGACGTTCGGGTCCTCGCCGGGGGCTGCCTCGCCGTACATCCGGCGCAGGCCGTCCTTGACGATCACGGCGATCTCGTAGGCGAAGGCCGGGTCGTAGTTGAGCGAGGCGGGGTTGGTGGCCGCGATCAGGTGGGAGTGGCCGTCGGCGTGCTGGAGGCCCTCGCCGGTGAGCGTGGTCCTGCCCGCGGTGGCACCGACGATGAAGCCCTTGCCCAGCTGGTCGGCGAGCTGCCACATCTGGTCGCCGGTCCGCTGCCAGCCGAACATCGAGTAGAAGATGTAGAAGGGGATCATCGTCTCGCCGTGCGTCGCGTAGGACGTGGCGGCGGCGATGAAGTCGGCCATGGCGCCGGCCTCGGTGATCCCCTCGTTGAGGATCTGGCCGTCGGTGGCCTCCTTGTAGTACATCAGCTGGTCGCGGTCGACCGGCTCGTACGTCTGGCCCAGCGGCGAGTAGATGCCCGCGGAGGGGAACAGGGACTCCATGCCGAAGGTGCGGGCCTCGTCCGGGACGATGGGCACCCAGCGCCGACCGGTCTCCTTGTCCCGCATGAGGTCCTTCACCAGGCGGACGAACGCCATGGTGGTGGCCATCTCCTGCTTCCCGGAGCCCTTCTTCAGCGCGGCGAAGGCGCGCTCGGAGGGCTCGGGCAGGGCGGGGACCGGGTGCACGCGGCGGGCGGGAGCGGGGCCGCCCAGGGCGGCGCGGCGCTCGGCGAGGTAGCGCACCTCGGGGGAGCCGGCACCGGGGTGGCCGTAGGGGACCAGGCCGTCGGCGAAGGCGCTGTCGGGGATCGGGAGCCCGAGCAGGTCGCGCATGCCCTTGAACTCGTCGAGCGTCAGCTTCTTCATCTGGTGGTTGGCGTTCTTGGACTCGAAGCCCTTGCCCAGCGTGAAGCCCTTCACCGTCTGGGCGAGGATCACGGTCGGCGCACCCTTGTGGGAGAGGGCCGCCTGGTACGCCGCGTACACCTTGCGGGCCTCGTGGCCGCCGCGGGAGGTGTGGAAGCACTCGGAGATCTTGGCGTCCGTGAGCAGCTTCGCCAGCTCGGCGAGCGCGGGCTCGGCACCGAAGAAGTGCTCGCGGATGTAGGAGACGTCGCGGGTGGCGTAGGTCTGGAACTGGGCGTCCGGGACCTCGCGGAGCCGGCGGACCAGCGCGCCGGTGGTGTCGAGCCGGAAGAGCTCGTCCCAGGCGTTGCCCCAGAGGGTCTTGACGACGTTCCACCCCGCGCCGCGGAACTGGGCCTCCAGCTCCTGCACGATCTTGAAGTTGGCGCGGACCGGGCCGTCGAGCCGCTGGAGGTTGCAGTTGACGACGAAGGTCAGGTTGTCCAGGCGCTCACGGGCGGCGAGGGCCAGTGCCGCGGTCGACTCGGGCTCGTCCATCTCGCCGTCGCCGAGGAAGGCCCAGACATGGGAGCCCGAGGTGTCCTTGATGCCGCGGCCGGTGAGGTAGCGGTTGAAGCGGGCCTGGTAGATCGCCGAGAGCGGGCCCAGGCCCATGGAGACGGTGGGGAACTCCCACAGCCAGGGCAGCCGCCGCGGGTGCGGGTAGGAGGGCAGTCCGGCGCCGCCCGCCTCCTGGCGGAAGTTGTCCAGGTGCGCCTCGGTGAGGCGGCCGTCGAGGAAGGCGCGGGCGTAGATGCCGGGGGAGGCGTGGCCCTGGATGTAGAGCTGGTCGCCGCTGCCGTCGCCCTCCTTGCCGCGGAAGAAGTGGTTGAAGCCGGTCTCGTAGAGCCAGGCGGCGGAGGCGAAGGTGGCGATGTGGCCGCCGACGCCGAACCGGGAGCCGCGGGTCACCATGGCGGCCGCGTTCCAGCGGTTCCACGCCGTGATGCGGGCCTCCAGCTCCTCGTCGCCGTCGGGGGCGGGCTCCGCGGAGGTCGGGATGGTGTTGACGTAGTCCGTCTCCAGCAGGCGGGGCAGGGCCACGCCCGCCTTCTCGGCGTGCTGGAGCGTGCGGCGCATCAGGTACGCGGCGCGGTGGGAGCCGGCGTGCTCCGCGACGGCGTCGAGGGACGCCGCCCACTCGGCGGTCTCCTCGGCGTCGCGGTCCGGGAGCTGGTCGAGCTCGCTCGGAGGCATGCCTACGGGGTCGGTCATGATCGCCGCCTTCCGGACAGGAGGGGGGTGGAGAAGGGGGGTGCCGTGTCTGGCAGGACAGGGCGAACGGGTCGGTGGACCCGCCGAAGACTGTAAGACGCTGATCGATGATCGATCAAAGCCTGCGGAGAAATTGGCATCGAGTGCCGCAAAAAAGGGCACGCTGTGCCGCCGCAAATCGGGTGTAACGGGCGCTGACCTGCGCGTTCGAGCGCCCGGGCCGCCATCGGAGCGGGACCTCGGACCAGCGGCCGGAGAGGCCGGGGAGGTCGGAGGGGCCCGGGATCCCGCCGGAGGGGCCGGGGCCCGTCAGGCGCGGGGGGCGCAGCCGAGCACGTGGGCCTTGACCAGGGAGCCGATCTCCGGGTCCCTCCGCCGGAACGCCTCCACCAGGTCCTGGTGCTCCTCGGCGTAGGACTTCTGCACGGTGCCCAGCCACCTGATGGACAGCGCGGTGAACACCTCGATGCCCAGCCCCTCCCAGGTGTGCAGCAGCACACCGTTCCCGGCCGCCTTGACCAGCTCCCGGTGGAAGGCCACGGTGTGCCTCACCTGCCCCGTCCCGTCGGAGAGCCGGTCGGCCTCGTAGAGGGCCGCCACATGGGGCTCCAGGGCCGAGCAGTCGTCCGCCAGCCGGTCCGCCGCCAGCTCCGCCGCGATCTGCTCCAGACCCGCCCGGACGGGGTAGCTCTCCTCCAGGTCCGCCGCCGTCAGGTTGCGCACCCGCACGCCCTTGTTCGGGGCCGACTCGATGAGCCGCAGCGACTCCAGCTCGCGCAGGGCCTCGCGCACCGGCGTCTGGGAGACCTCCAGCTCGGTGGCGATGCGCCGCTCCACGATCCGTTCCCCGGGCTTCCAGCGGCCGCTGACGATCCCCTCCACGATGTGCTCGCGGATCTGGTCGCGGAGCGAGTGGACGACGGGGATGGTCATGAAGGGCTCCTTCAGGCCGCGTTGACCGCGCCGGCCCTGAGACAACGCGCTGGCCCTTAGACAATACGGCGGCGCCCCCGCCGGGATGTACTCCCGTGGGGGGGCGCCGCAGGTGAGGCTGGTTACAGCCGGGCTCCTCAGAGACCCAGCTCGACCTCGAACTCGCCCGCCTCCAGGATCGCCTTGACCGCCGCCAGGTAGCGGGCGGCGTCGGCGCCGTCCACCAGGCGGTGGTCGTAGGAGAGGGTCAGGTAGGTCATGTCGCGCACGCCGATCACGGTGCCCTCGGCGGTCTCGATGACCGCCGGGCGCTTCACCGTGGCGCCGATGCCCAGGATCGCGACCTGGTTCGGCGGAACGATGATCGTGTCGAACAGCGCGCCGCGCGAGCCGGTGTTGCTGATGGTGAAGGTCGCACCGGAGAGCTCGTCCGGGGTGATCCTGCTCTCCCGGACCTTGCCCGCCAGCTCGGCGGTGGCCTTGGCGATACCGGCGATGTTCAGGTCGCCCGCACCCTTGATGACCGGGGTCATCAGACCCTTCTCGGAGTCGACGGCGATGCCGACGTTCTCCGAGTCGAAGTACGTGATGGTGCCCTCGTCCTCGTTGATCCGGGCGTTGATGACCGGGTGGGCCTTCAGCGCCTGGGCCGCCGCCTTGACGAAGAACGGCATCGGGGACAGCTTGACGCCCTCGCGGGCGGCGAAGCCGGCCTTGGCCTGCTCGCGCAGCTTCATCAGCCTGGTGATGTCGACCTCGACGACCGAGGACAGCTGCGCCTGGCCGTGCAGCGCCTTCATCATGTTGTCGCCGATGACCTTGCGCATGCGGGTCATCTTCACCGTCTGGCCGCGCAGCGGGGACGCCTCCAGCGACGGCGCCTTCGACGCCGCGGGGGCGGCGGCGGGGGCCGGTGCGGGGGCCTTGGCGGCCTCCGCGGCGGCGATGACGTCCTGCTTGCGGATGCGGCCGCCGACGCCGGTGCCCTTGACCGCACCGAGGTCCACGCCGTTCTCCGCGGCCAGCTTGCGCACCAGCGGGGTGACGTAGGCGTCGCTCGCCGAGGCACCCGCGGGCGCGGGGGCCGCGGCAGGCGCGGGCGCCTGGGCGGCCGGAGCGGGCGCCGGAGCTGCCGGTGCCGCCGGGGCGGCGGGGGCCTGCGCGGGGGCCTGCGCGGGGGCCGGAGCAGGCGCCGGAGCCGGAGCGGGGGCGGGCGCGGGGGCCTCTACCCGGGCCGGCTCGGCCGCCGGGGCCGGGGCGGCGGGCGCGGGGGCGGCGGCCGGGGCCGCGCCCTTCGCGCCGATCACGGCCAGCTTGGCGCCGACCTCGGCCGTCTCGTCCTCGCCGACCACGATCTCCAGCAGCACGCCGGAGGCGGGGGCGGGGATCTCGGTGTCGACCTTGTCGGTGGACACCTCCAGCAGGGGCTCGTCCTCCGAGACCTCCTCGCCGACCTCCTTCAGCCAGCGGGTGACGGTGCCCTCGGTGACGCTCTCGCCGAGCGCCGGGAGGACCACGTCGGTGCCCTCGGCCGAACCGCCGGCGGCCGGGGCCCCGGCCGGGGCGGCCTGCGGTGCCTCGGCGGCGGGCGCCGGGGCGGCCTGCGGGGCCTCGGGGGCGGGGGCCTCGGCGGCGGCCGGGGCCGGGGCGGCGGCGGGGGCGCCGCTGCCGTCGTCGATGACCGCCAGCTCGGCGCCGACCTCGACCGTCTCGTCCTCGGCGACCTTGATCGACGCCAGCACGCCGGACGCGGGGGCGGGGATCTCGGTGTCGACCTTGTCGGTCGACACCTCCAGCAGCGGCTCGTCGGCCTCGACGCGCTCGCCCTCGGCCTTCAGCCAGCGGGTGACAGTGCCCTCGGTGACGCTCTCGCCGAGCGCCGGAAGGGTTACGGAAACCGCCATGGTTCCAGTTGCTCCTAACAGAAGTGCGGTGGTGGTCTGTCGCGCCCGTGACCGACTAGTCGTGGGAGTGCAGCGGCTTGCCGGCGAGGGCCAGGTGGGCCTCGCCGAGGGCCTCGTTCTGCGTCGGGTGCGCGTGGACGAGCTGCGCGACCTCGGCGGGCAGGGCCTCCCAGTTGTAGATCAGCTGCGCCTCGCCGACCTGCTCGCCCATACGGTCACCGACCATGTGGACGCCGACGACGGCACCGTCCTTGACCTGCACCAGCTTGATCTCGCCGGCGGTCTTGAGGATCTTGCTCTTGCCGTTGCCCGCGAGGTTGTACTTCAGGGCGACGACCTTGTCCGCACCGTAGACCTCCTTGGCCTTGGCCTCGGTGATGCCGACGGAGGCGACCTCGGGGTGGCAGTACGTCACCCGGGGCACGCCGTCGTAGTCGATCGGCACGGTCTTGAGGCCGGCCAGGCGCTCCGCCACCAGGATGCCCTCGGCGAAGCCGACGTGGGCGAGCTGGAGGGTGGGGACCAGGTCGCCCACCGCGGAGATCGTGGGGACGTTGGTGCGCATGTACTCGTCGACCAGGACGTAGCCGCGGTCCATGGCGACGCCCTGCTCCTCGTAGCCCAGGCCCTGCGAGACCGGCCCGCGGCCGATGGCGACCAGCAGCACCTCGGCCTCGAAGGTCTTGCCGTCGGCCAGGGTGACCCGCACGCCGTTCTCGGTGTACTCGGCCTTCTCGAAGAAGGTGCCGAGGTTGAACTTGATGCCCCGCTTGCGGAACGCGCGCTCCAGCAGCTTGGAGCTGTTCTCGTCCTCGACCGGGACCAGGTGCTTCAGGCCCTCGATGACCGTCACCTCGGTGCCGAAGGACTTCCAGGCCGAGGCGAACTCGACGCCGATCACACCGCCGCCGAGGATGATCGCGGACTCGGGGACGCGGTCCAGGGTCAGGGCGTGGTCGGAGGAGATGACGCGGTTGCCGTCGATCTCCAGGCCCGGCAGCGACTTCGGCACGGAGCCGGTCGCCAGCAGGACGTGGCGGCCCTGGACGCGCTGGCCGTTCACGTCGACGGAGGTCGGCGAGGACAGCCGGCCCTCACCCTCGATGTAGGTCACCTTGCGGGAGGCGACCAGGCCCTGCAGGCCCTTGTACAGGCCCGAGATCACGTCGTCCTTGTACTTGTGGACGCCCGCGATGTCGATGCCCTCGAAGGAGGTCTTCACACCGAACTGCGCGGCCTCGCGGGCCTGGTCGGCGATCTCACCGGCGTGCAGCAGGGCCTTGGTGGGGATGCAGCCGTTGTGCAGGCAGGTGCCGCCCAGCTTGTTCTTCTCGATCAGTGCGACGTCCAGGCCCAGCTGAGCCCCGCGGAGGGCCGCAGCGTAACCGCCGCTACCGCCGCCGAGGATCACTAGGTCGAAAACGGTGCTGGCGTCGTTCGCCACGTCACGTCCTCCATGCATGTGCGCCGTTCGCCGGGTCCCCTCCCTTGCGGGGGACGACCGGCCGGTCGGCTGGTGTGCGGCCGCTTGTCTTCGGCCCTGTGGTGGGGGCCCTGTCCTGCCGGGAACCCATCTTCGCACTTGTCGGCCGACGGTGGGACGCGGGGCCGCCGCTTGGGACGGTGAGCTTGCGCTCCTTCTCGGTTACCCGCGCGTACCCGCGGACTCCCGCAGAGGGGAACGCCCCGGCGGGCGCCGTTCTTCCCGCAAGGGGGAACGGCGCCCGCCGGGGTGCGGTGCCTCCGTGGCCGGGAGCGTCAGCCCAGGTCACCGGCCGCGGTGCGCTCCGCCAGCCGCACCAGCGTCCGGACCGAGGAACCGGTGCCGCCCTTGGGCGTGTACCCGTAGGGGGCGCCCTCGTGGTAGGCCGGGCCCGCGATGTCCAGGTGCGCCCAGGTGATGCCCTCGCCCACGAACTCCTTCAGGAACAGGCCGGCGACCAGGCCGCCGCCCATCCGCTCCCCCATGTTGGCGATGTCGGCCGTGGGGGAGTCCATGCCCTTGCGCAGGTCCGCGGGGAGCGGCATCGGCCAGGACGCCTCGCCGGCCTCCTCGGCCGTCTCGTGGAGCGCGGTGCGGAACCCGTCGTCGTTGGCCATGATCCCGAAGGTGCGGTTGCCCAGGGCGAGCACCATGGCACCGGTCAGGGTGGCCACGTCCACGATCGCGTCCGGCTTCTCCTCCGAGGCCTTGGTCAACGCGTCGGCGAGGACCAGGCGGCCCTCGGCGTCCGTGTTCAGGACCTCCACGGTCTTGCCGCTGTACATGCGCAGCACGTCGCCGGGGCGGGTGGCGGAGCCGGAGGGCATGTTCTCCGCCAGTGCCAGCCAGCCGGTGACGTTGACCGCGAGGCCCAGTCGGGCGGCGGCGACGACCGCGGCGAAGACCGCGGCGGCGCCGCTCATGTCGCACTTCATCGTCTCGTTGTGGCCGGCCGGCTTCAGGGAGATGCCGCCCGAGTCGTAGGTGATGCCCTTGCCGACGAGCGCGAGGTGCTTGGCGTCCTTGGCGTGGGTGTAGGACAGCTTGACCAGGCGCGGCGGGTTCTGCGAGCCCTGGCCCACGCCCAGGATGCCGCCGAAGCCGCCCTTGAGCAGGGCCTTCTCGTCGAGCACCTGGACCTTGAGGCCGTGCTCCTTGCCGGCCGCGGCGGCGATGGCCGCGAAGGCCTCGGGGGTGAGGTCGTTCGGCGGGGTGTTGATCAGGTCCCGGGCGCGGTTGATCTCCTCGGTGAGGGCGAGCGCACGCTCGGCCGCGGCCTTGAAGGCCTTGTCGCGCGGCTTGGCGCCCAGCAGGGCGACCTCGGCCAGCGGCTTCTTCGCGCCCTTGCCGTTCTCCTGGTAGGCGGTGAAGGCGTAGGCGCCCAGCAGCGCGCCCTCGGCGATGGCCGCGGCGTCCTCGGCCTCCTCTATCGGCAGTGCGAAGGCGGCCTTCCTGGACCCGCTCAGCGCCCGGGCGGCCGTACCCGCCGCCCTGCGCAGTGCCTCGGTGCCGTAGGCGTCGCCCTCCTCGGGCTCCGAGCCGAGGCCGACGGCCAGGACGACCGGCGCCCGCAGGCCGTCCGGGGCCGGGAGCTTGGTCACCTCGCCCTCGCCCCCGCTCGCACCGAGCGTCTCCAGGACCGTGGCGAGCTTGCCGTCGAACGCCTGGTCCACCGCCTCGGCGCCCGGTGCGAGGACCGGCCCCTTCGCGCCCTTGGCGACCCCGACGACGACGGCGTCGGCGCGCAGCGTCGCTGCGCCTGCGGTGCTGAGAGTGAGAGCAGTCACGGTGGTGAAATCTCGCTTCCTTCAGTTCCGGGCGTCCGGGGCCTTGCGTCAGCAGGCGGCCCGGGGCCGGAAGACAGACCCCTGGTAGGTGGCACGGTGACGGATCCCGCCGCCATGCCGCAGGAGAGCCTACGCGGGGTCGCGCCCTGCGCTCACGGCGGCGGGCGTTCACTCGTCCGTGGTGTCTCTCGCCGTTTTCGGACGAAGAAGGCTTGATCTGAGCCACAATCGGCGCGTTCGGGCAGGGGCACCACCGCTCCTTCGCTCCGTCTTCACATGTCCTCCGCCCTGCTCGGAGCGGGTGGAGGGCGTTCGGCAGCGTCCTGGGGAGGACGCACACAAGGGGGGAACATGACCCTGCGGACATCGCGCACGGGCCGGCTGGCCGCCACCGCGGCGGTCGCGGCGGTGCTGGCGACCGGACTGCCGGCGGCGGCCGGGGCCGCGCCCGCGCCGCGGATCGACCTGACCGTCCTCGTCGTGGACGACGGCCTCGGCACGGTCGACGCGATCGTGTCGGAGCTGGAGGCCACCGGAGTCGCCTACCGCACCGTCGACCTCAACGACCCGGACCGCCCCCGCGTCGACGCCGCGTTCCTGAGCGACACCGTCGACGGGCGGCCGCGCGCACGCTTCCAGGGGGTCGTCGTCCCCGACGAGGACCCCTTCGGGGCCTACTCCGAGACCGGGGCCGCCGAGAACGCGGCCCTTTTCGCCTACGAGCGGACCTTCGGCATCCGCCAGGTGGACGCCTACACCTGGGCGCACCCGGGCGTCGGCCTGGACTACATCGACTCCGGGGGCCACGCCGGCGTGCTCGACGGCGTCGCGAGCGAGGTCACCGCCCAGGGCCGCGGCGGGCCCTTCGGCTACCTCGACGGCACGGTCCTCTTCGAGGACGTCGCCCCCGGCGTGAACGAGAGCTACGGCTACGCGGCCCGCGGCCGCGAGGGCTACACGAGCTTCCTGGAGATGCCCCTGCCGGAGGGCGGCCGGGCCAGCCTGATGGGCGAGTACACCCACGACGGGCGCAGCGAACTCGTCGTCACCTTCGCCTACAACCGCCACCAGCGGCAGTTCCGGGTCCTCGCCCGCGGCATCGTCGACTGGCTCACCCGCGGCGTCCACCTCGGGCAGAGCCGCAACTACCTCTCCGTCCACGTGGACGACGTCTTCGCCGCGGACGCCCGCTGGGACACCGAGCGCAACTGCACCCCCGGCGACATCGACTGCGCGGGCGGCGGCGGGCAGGAGGTCCCCGACATCCGGATGACGGCCGCCGACGCCGCGTACGCCGCCGACTGGCAGCGCGCCTCCGGCTTCACCCTCGACATGGTGCACAACGCGGGCGCCGGCGAGGACTGGAAGGCCGAGCACGGCGGCAGCGACCCGCTCACCGACCGGCTGCTGGCCGACCGCCACGAGTACCGCTGGATCAACCACACCTACACCCACCCCTTCCTCGGCTGCGTGCAGGACGTCTCGGTGGTCCCCTGGAGGTGCGAGCGGGACGCCTCGGGCGCGGTCCGCTGGGTGAGCCGGGAGGAGATCTCCGGCCAGATCCGCGACAACCACGACTGGGCGGTGCGGCACGGCCTGCCGGTGGACCGCACCGAACTGGTCACGGGCGAGCACTCCGGGCTGAGGACCCTGCCCCAGCAGCCCGTGGACAACCCCCACCTGGCGCCGGCCCTCGCCGACAACGGCGTGCGGTGGATCGCCTCCGACAACTCGCGCGAGCCCGCCCAGCGGCCGGTCGGATCGGCGCTGACCGTGCCGCGCCACCCGGTGAACGTCTACTACAACGTCGGCACCGCCGCGGAGATGGCCGACGAGTACAACTGGATCTACACCACCGCCGCCGACGGGGGCAGCGGGATCTGCGAGACCCACGCGGCCTCCACCTGCCTGGACGACCCCCTGGACACCGCCACCGGGTTCGCCGGCCACATCGTCCCCCAGGAGGCGCGCATCGCGCTCTCCCACGTCGTCTCCAACGACCCCCGCCCGCACTACGTCCACCAGTCCAACCTGGCCGAGGAGCGTCTGCTCTACCCGGTGCTGGACCGCGTCCTCGCCGACCACCGGGACCTCTTCGCCGACAACACCCCGCTGGTCAACCCGCGTCAGCGGGAGGTGGGCGCCGAGTTCGCCCGCCGCGCCGCCTGGGAGAGGGCGCTCGCCGACGGCAAGGTCACGGCCTACCGGATCGGGGACACGGTGACGGTCAGGGCCCCGCGCGGCGTCGCCGTCCCCGTCACCGCGCCCGAGGGCACCCGCAGGCAGCTGCTCCTGGGCAGCGTGGGCTTCGGCAGTGCCTACGCGGGCACCCGCTCGGCGTGGACCGAGCCCGCCCTGCTCCAGTCGTCCATCACCCTGCGGCTCCCGTCCTCCTGAGGGACCGGCGGCTCCTGCTGAGGGACCGGCGGCGGGCCGCCGGCCCCGGGGGTCACCCCAGCGCGAGCACCACCAGCGCGGCGGTGGCCCCCGTCTCCGCGAGGGCGCCGAAGACATCGCCGGTCACTCCGCCCAGGCGCCGCACGCAGCGGTGCAGCAGCAGCTGCCCGGCGGCGAGCGCCACCAGCACGGCCGCCGCCGCCCGGGCGGCGGCGGCCGGACCGCCGAGCAGCCCCCCGGCCCCGGCGGCGGCCCCGGTCACCAGCGCCGCGGCGGCCAGCGCCCACGCCACGGGGACGACCGAGGCGACCGCCGCGCCCAGACCCTCCGGGCGGGCCGCGGGGACGCCCGACCGGCAGGCGAGGGTGAGGGTGAGCCGGGCCGCCACCGCCGCGAGGACCGCGGCCGCCGCGCCGTGCGCCCAGCCCCGGGCGAACAGCTCCGCGAGCGCGGCGGTCTGGGCGAGCAGCGCCAGCACCAGGGTGACCACCCCGAACGGCCCGATGTCCGACTGCCGCATGATGCGCAGGGCGTCCTCGGCGGGCCTGCCGCTGCCCAGTCCGTCGGCCGTGTCGGCCAGTCCGTCCAGATGGAGCCCGCGGGTGAGCGCGGCCGGGACGGCCACCGCGGCGACGGCGGCCAGGAGAGCGCCGGCACCCAGCAGCGCGAGCGCGGAGCCCGCCGCGGCGGCCGCCGCGCCCACCACGAGGCCCGCGAGGGGGGCGCTGAGCATCCCGGCGCGGGCGGCGGTGCGGTCCCAGCGCGTCACGCGCACGGGGACGACGGTCAGGGTGCCGAAGGCGAAGCGGATGCCGTGCAGTGCAGTCACGGCGCGAGGGTAGCCCGCCGCTCCGGACGGTAAGTTGCGCATAACGCGCGAAACGGGAGCAGAGGGTATGGGTCACTGGTTCTATCGCAACATCGTCGAGCCGGGGAAGCTCCCCATGTTCCTGGCGCTGGCGTCCTTCGTCCTGACCTTCGCCGTCACCCGGGTCGTGGTCCGGATGATCCGGGCCGGCAAGGGGCCCTTCCGCAACGTCACCCCCGGCGGGATGCACATCCACCACGTGGTCCCCGGAGTCGTGCTGACCGTCATCGGCGGCTTCGGCGCCGTGGGGAGCGCGCGCCAGGGCGTGGGTCTGGCGGTCTGCGCGGTGATCTTCGGGATCGGCGCGGGCCTCGTCCTGGACGAGTTCGCCCTGATCCTCCACCTCGACGACGTGTACTGGAGCGAGCAGGGCCGCCAGAGCGTCGAGGTCGTCGTGCTCGCCACGGCCCTCGCCCTGCTCACCCTCAGCGGTGCCTCCCCGCTGGGCGTCGACGGGCTGACCGACGAGGAGGAGCAGGGCCGCGCCTCGCTGATCATCACGCTGATCGGCAACTTCGTCTTCGTCATCGTCGCGTTCGCCAAGGGCAAGCTCCGCCTCGGGCTCATCGGCACCCTGGTGCCCCTGGTCGCCCTCGTCGGAGCGGTGCGGCTCGCCCGTCCCGGCTCGCCCTGGGCCCGCCGCTTCTACCGCAACCGGCCGCGGGCCAGGGCGCGGGCCACGCTGCGGGCCGTCCACCACGACCGCAGGTGGGCCAGGCCGCGCCGTGCCCTCCAGGACCTGATCGGTGGGGCGCCGGACCGCTCCGAGGAGTCCGGGGGCGGGGCGCCGGACCGCGCCGAGGAGTCCGGGGCGCCCGACGGCGACCGCTGACGCCGGCGCTGCCGCAGCGCGTCCCCCGCGCACAGCACCAGCGCCGCCGCGATCGCCGCCAGATGCTCCTTGCCCGCGAGGTTCGGCTTCACGGCCGCCTCGACCGCCATGGCGGCGACCACCGCGGCCCCGGTGAGCCGGGCCCGGTAGCGGTAGCAGACCCACATGGCGACCCCCACCACCGCGGCCGAGGGCCCGGTGTCCGCGATCCGCGCGTCCGCGGCGGGCAGCCCGAGCAGGGCGTCCGGGCCGAGCGCCACACCGATGCGGGCGTACGCCGACCCCGCGAGGGTCGAGAGGTAGGCCACGCCGAGCAGGGCCCGGCGCCCGACGGCGATCTCGGCGATCCCGAAGACCACCAGGATCTGCGCCAGGGCCCCCCACACGGGCAGGTCGAGCGCGGGCACGAACAGGGACAGCGGGGTGCGCAGCAGCGCGAGCCAGAGGGGGTCCTCCGCCCTGACGAAGCCCGCGCCCCGGACCAGGCCGAGGCCCGCCGGCGTGTGCTGGAGCAGATAGCAGGCGCCGGTCAGCCCCACCGCCGCCAGGGTCACGGGAACCGCGCGCAGGCGCCGGGCGGCCAGCCCCCGGCGCACGGCCGCGTACAGCGGCCCCCCTTCCCGGTGGGCGAGGGCGGCGGCCCTCCTCCGCGGCCCCGCCGCCGACCTCACCGCCGGCTCTCCGGCCGGCGGCCACGGTGCAGCCGCCGGGGGAGGCCCGGCGCGCTGCGGAAGCCCTCGGCGCGGGCGGCGAGGCCGGTGCGCGGAAGGGCGGCTGACGTCTCGAACGGCATGGATCGCGGCTCCCGGATCGGTCGGCACACGGCGTGCGCCCGGTACAGGACTCGGTCCGGCACCCGCGGGAGCAGGGAGCCGAGGCAGTCCACCGCCTCGGCACCGGTCCCGCGCCGGTTCGCAGCCCCGTCCGAAGACCGATCCGGACATCGCGGCGTTCAGTGCGACCCGAGTGATCCCCGTCTCCCCGGATCCCTGTCTCCCCGTCTCCCCGGAGCGGGGAAGGGCGGGGCGACATGCCCGTCGGTGCCGCCGCGGCGCAGGGCCCGGCCTCACGGGCCCCACCGCACCCGGCAGTTCGGGGAAGGCCACGGCGCGAAGGGCCGGACGGCACCGGCGGCGGCCCGCCGCGAGCGTGCCCCGCGGCGGGGTGCGCCGTCCGGGTCGGCGGAGCGCTCCGCTGCCGTGGAGACGGACGGCGGGGGACGGCCCCGGTCGTGCCCCGAGGCCCCGGAACCGGCTCCCGGGGCGGCCTCCCTCGTGGCCGGGGACCCCTCTCCCCGCGGGCCCCGTCTACTCCGCGGCGGCCGGCTCCGCGGTCCGCTCCGGCAGCTCCGCCGCCAGCCGTGCGGCCGCCCGGACCAGGGGCAGCGCCAGCATCGCCCCCGCGCCCTCGCCCACCGTCACGCCGTGGTCCAGCAGCGGCACCATCGCCAGCCGGTCCAGCGCCTTCGCCTGCGCCGGCTCCCCGCTGAGCTGACCGGCGAGCCACCAGTCGGGCGACCGGAAGGCCGCCCGCTGCGCCACCATGCCGCAGGCGGCCGACACCACACCGTCCAGGATCACCGGCATCCGCCGCACCGAGCTCTGGAGCAGGAAGCCCGTCATCGCGGCGAGGTCGGCGCCGCCGACCGCCGCGAGCAGCTCCAACTGGTCGCCGAGGACCGGCCGGGCGCGCCGCAGCGCGTCCCGCACCGCCGCGCACTTGCGCATCCACGCCAGGTCGTCGATCCGCACGCCGCCGCGGCCCGTCACCACCGAGGCGTCGGTGCCGCAGAGCGCGGCCACCAGGACGGCGGCGGCCGTCGTGCCGCCGACGCTCAGGTCGCCCAGTACCACCAGGTCCGTTCCGGAGTCCGCCTCCTCGTCGGCCACCGCCATGCCGAGGCGGACCGCGCGCTCCGCCTCCTCGACGGTCAGCGCGTCCTCGGAGCCGATGTTCCCGCAGCCCCGCCGCACCCGGTGGCGCACGACCTCCTCGGGCAGCAGCCCCTCGTCGCAGTCCAGGCCCGCGTCGACGATCCGCACCGGGACGCCCTCGGCGCGCGCCAGCACCGCCACCGGCCGCTCGCCCTCCAGCACCGCCCGCACGAGTTCGTGCGCCGTGCCGTACTCCCGCGCCGAGACACCGAGCCGGGCCACGCCGTGGTCGCCGGCGAAGAGCACCGCGCGCGGACGCCCGACGGCCCGCGCCGGCACCTCGGCCTGGGCCGCGGACAGCCACTCGGCCAGCTCGTCGAGGCGCCCCAGCGCACCGGCCGGCACGACCAGGCGCTCCCGGCGTTCCTCGGCCGCACGCCGGATGCCGCTGTCGGGGCGCTCGATCAGATCGGAGAAGTCGTCGAGATTCAGCCTGCTCATTCGCCGAACAGTACCGGCAGCACCGCACCCCGCGGTGGGCCGCGCCCCTTCCGCGTCCGCCCGCCGGACCCTCAGTGCCGCAGGACCAGTGCCTGGCCCGCCACCACCAGCACCACCTGCTCGCACTCCGCCGCGAACGCCGCGTTCAGACGGCCCAGTTCGTCGCGGAAGCGGCGTCCCGAGGCGGTCGCGGGCACCACGCCCGAGCCCACCTCGTTGGTCACCGCGACCACCGTGCGCTCCGCGGCGCGGACCGCGGCCACCAGGCCGGCCGTCCGCTCGCGCAGCTCCTGCTCCCCGCCGCCGGCCCACCGTGCGTCGTCCCAGGCGCCCGCCCGGTCCATCGCGTCGGTCAGCCACAGCGACAGGCAGTCGATCAGCAGCGGGGGGCCCTCGGCCGCGAGCAGCGGCACCAGCTCGCAGCTCTCCTCGGTCCGCCAGGAGCCGGGGCGGCGCTCGCGGTGGGCGCCGACCCGGGCGGCCCACTCGGCGTCCCCGTCCCGCAGACCGCCGGTGGCCACGTACACGACGCCGGGGAAGGCCGCCAGGCGCCGTTCCGCCTCCAGCGACTTGCCCGAGCGGGCCCCTCCCGTCACCAGGGTCCGCCGGGGCACGTCCGGCACGGCGTGGTACTCGCCGACGGTGAGCGTGGTCCCGTCCGGCACCGCCCGGGCGCCCGAGGCGGCCAGCCGACGGGCCAGCTCGGGCCCCCCGGGCGCCTCGTGCCCCAGGTGTACGGCGACCACGTCCGTGGTCGCCCCGACGGCCCCCGCGGCCCGCAGCCGGGCGAGGCCGTCCGGGCGGCCCGCGACGTCCGCGAGGACCAGCTCGTAGGGGGCCGAGCCCTCGGCGAGCCCGGCGGGCGCGGCCAGCGGGGGGAGGTAGAGCAGCCGCTCGCCCTCCGGTGAGGTGACCTCGTAGCCGGTGCCCGGGTGGTCGACCGGCACCGCGCGCACCCGGTGCCCGCTGATCAGGGTCAGCACCCGCCCGTCCGGCACCCGTCCGGCGGTCGGCAGCCCGGCGGGCAGGTCCACCGCCGGACCGTCGTGCGGGTGGGTCAGCAGGACCTGGCGGACACCGGCCAGTGAGTGCCCCGCCCGTGCGGCCGCGAGCGCCGCGCCGGGGGTGAGGTCGAGCAGCAGGGCGCCGTCCACCAGCAGGGCCGTCGCGGCACGGGCCTGCGTGCCGCGGGCGGACCCGCAGACGGCGCAGGGGCAGTCGGGGAGGGGGAGGCCGGCGGGGGCGCCGGTGCCGAGCAGAGTCACGTCCACGCCCCTGATCCTCCCGTGTCCCCGCGACGGGTGCGCGCCCGGCTACGCTGCGGGCAGCACGACAGTGATCAGTCGCACGAGCCGGGTACCCGGGAGGCGCACATGGCATGGACGTGGCGGTTCGAGAAGGCGGACGGCACCGAGGTGCCGCCGGCGGTGGAGCCCGAGGAGTTCACCACCCAGGGCGATGCCGAGTCCTGGATCGGGGAGTACTGGAAGCAGCTCCAGGAGGGCGGGGCCGACCGGGTCGTGCTCTCGGAGGACGGGGCGGTGGTCTACGGGCCGATGAGCCTGCACGCCGAGGAGGCGTGATCCGCTGACGGGGGTCGGGCCCGGCGCCGTCCGGGCCCGCTTCCGTCCGGCGGGCCCGCTTCCGACCTGGCCCGCTTCCGTCCGGCGGGGCCGCTCCCGCGCGGGAGCGGCAGCCTCAGACCTCGCCGAGGGTGACCTCGGCGGTGCGCTGGGCGCTGCCCCGGGTGTAGCGGACCGCCACCCGGTCCCCCGGCTGCTCCTGGGCCAGGGCCTCGGCCAGGGTGGTGATCGTGGTGACCTCGGCGTCGCCGAGGCGGGTGATGACGTCCCCGGCCCTGAGCCCCGCCCGGTCGGCCGGGCCGTCCGGGACCACCTCGACCACCGCGACCCCGGAGGGGTTGTAGTCGTCGTCGAGGACGGTGCGGCCGGTGATGCCGAGCGCGGCCCGGCCGGAGTCGGTGACCCGGCCCGAGGCGATGATCTGGTCCGCGACGGTCGTCACCATCGACGCGGGGATGGCGAAGCCGATCCCCGCCGCGGCGCCCTCGCCGATGCCCGGGTCCCGCGCGGCCAGCGTGGGGATGCCGACGACCTCGCCGTCCAGGTCGACCAGGGCGCCCCCGCTGTTCCCGGGGTTGATCGCCGCCGAGGTCTGCACCATGTTCGGGATGGTCGCCCCGGTGCCGCCGCCGGAGGCGTCGGCCGTCACCGTGCGGCCGGTCGCCGAGACGATGCCCTGGGTCACGCTGCCGGCCAGGCCCAGCGGCGCGCCCATGGCGAGCACGATCTGCCCGACCTCCACCGAGGCGGAGTCGCCGAAGGACGCGGGGCGCAGACCGTCCGGCAGGGTCTCCAGCCTGATCACGGCCAGGTCCTGCTCGGGGTAGGCGGACACCAGGGTCGCCGGCAGCGGCCGGTCCCCGGTGGCCACGGTGACCCGGAAGGAGCGCGCGGTGCCGACCACGTGCGCGTTGGTGACGATGTGGCCCCGGTCGTCGTAGACGATGCCCGACCCCAGGCTGTCGCCCGCCTCGATCTGCACGACCGACGGCAGGACCCTGGTGATGACGGACTGGTAGTCGTCCTCCAGCTCGTTCGCGGCGGCCGGTGCCGCGGCCTGCGCACCCCGGCTCGGCGCCGGCGCCGCCTGCGGCACGGACGGGGCCGAGCAGCCTGCCGCGAGTACGGCCGCGCCCAGCGCGGCCGCCGCGGCCACCGGAAGCCGCCGGGAGGGCGCACGGTACGGGGGAGCGCTCATGCCCGGAGTATCCCTTTCGCGGCGGCGGGCCTGCCCCTCGTGCGCCGCCGAACAGGGGGCCGCGGGCGGGATGCCGCCCGCATCGCCGGGCGGGCGGCCGCGCGGCTGCCACGGAGCGCCGGGACGCCGCTTCCCGGCGGACCCTGCCCGGGTACGGCGCCCTAACCGCGGCGGACGCCGCACAGGTGCAGCAGCGCCGCCACCCGGCGGTAGGGGTCGGTGCGGCCGGCCCGCTCCTCCGCGGCCAGCAGCCGCTGGAACTCCTGCGCGGGCGGCAGGGGAGCCTCCTCGTCGGCCCCGTCGGTGAAGACCCGCACGCCGTACCAGGCGTGCAGCGGCGCGTTGCCCCCCTCCAGCGTGGCCGTCAGGGCCCCGAGCCGTTCGGCGCGCACGGTGAGGCCGAAGCGGTCCGTGTACGTGTCCGAGGCGAAGGCGGCCTGTGCCGCGGCCCAGTTCCCGGCCAGTCCCGGGCGCATGGCCAGGGCGTCGCCGTTGCGCACCACCAGCGACAGCAGGCCGCCGGGTGCCAGCATCCGGGCCAGGCCCGCCAGCATGGCGTCCGCGTCCGCGGCGTACATCAGCACCCCGTGGCAGAGCACCACGTCGAAGGCGCCGGGCAGGAAGTGCACCCCGGTGTCCCGGCCGTCGCCCTCGACGAACCGGACCCGCGCGCGGATCCCGGCCGGTTCGGCGGCCAGCGCCTCGCGGGCCGCCTCCAGCAGTGCCGGGTCCGACTCCAGTCCGGTCACCGCGTGCCCGGCGCGGGCCAGCCGCAGGGCCTGCGCCCCCCGGCCGGTGCCCACGTCGAGCACGCGCAGGCGCTGCCCGACCGGGTAGCGGGCCGTGATCTGCTCCTCCAGCTGCCGGGCGACCAGCTCCTGGCGCACGGCGTCCCGCAGGCCGCCCGCGGCAGGGGGCCTGCCGGCGGGCACCTCCACGGGGGCAGGCTCCGGCTCCGCCACGGGGCCGGGGGCGGGTGAGGCAGCGGCGCTCAGGGCCGTTCCCCGCGCTTGACCTGCGGCTTGGGCAGCCGCAGCCGGCGCATCTGGAGAGTGCGCATCAGGCCGTAGGCGACGGCACCGCGCTTCGGCTCGTCGGGGAAGCGCTCCCGCAGCTGCTTCTTCAGGCGGATCGCGAGGCCGACCGAGTCGACCACGATCATCACGATCACACCCAGCCACAGCAGCAGGGCGATGTTCTGGAGCTGCGCGACGCGCACCATGCTCAGCACCAGGATCACCACCGCGAGCGGCAGGAAGAACTCGGCGATGCAGAAGCGCGAGTCCACGAAGTCGCGGACGAAGCGCCGCACCGGGCCCTTGTCGCGGGGTGGCAGATAGCGCTCGTCACCGGTGGCCAGCGCCTCGCGCTGCCGCGCCAGGTCCGCGCGACGGGCCTCGCGCTGCCGGCGCATGGCGGCCTTGCGGTCCAGCGGCGCGCTGTTGGCACGGGCGCGCCGCTGCCCTTGAGCCTCGCTGCGCTTCGGCGTCGGGCGGCCCTTGGGGGCCTCGGGGTCTCGGGGCTGCTTGGAGAGGTCCGCCGTCACCTTGCCGGTGGGGGCCTTCTCTTCCTTGGAACGGCTACGGAACACGAAACCCAAGGGTACGGGGTGGCGGGCATGGACCCGCCGTCCGCGGGGAACGATCCCGCAACGGCACGCGTCCGTACAGGACGGAACCACCACACAGCGGACGCGGGCCGGCGGACCCTGACAGGTCTTCTACTCCTTGGGCCGGATCAACGCCGTCCGCAGTCGTCCTTGGGGAGGAGCGCATCCGCGCCCGAACAGTGCGGTAATGGATGCAGGGCCCGTACTGTGGGTTCTGTTGGAGTGCCGAAGCCCAGTCCGTCAGAAGGGGGCGCGCGAAGCCCATGAGCGGTGTCATGAAGCGTATGGGGATGATCTTCCGCGCGAAGGCGAACAAGGCCCTGGACAGGGCCGAGGACCCGCGCGAGACCCTTGATTACTCCTACCAGAAGCAACTGGAGCTCCTCCAGAAGGTTCGCCGGGGCGTCGCGGACGTCGCCACCTCCCGCAAGCGCCTGGAGCTCCAGCTCAACCAGCTCCAGGGTCAGTCGACCAAGCTGGAGGACCAGGGCCGCAAGGCGCTCGCGCTCGGGCGCGAGGACCTGGCGCGCGAGGCGCTCTCCCGCCGTGCGGCGCTCCAGCAGCAGGTCAGCGACCTGGAGACGCAGCACCAGACCCTCCAGGGCGAGGAGGAGAAGCTGACCCTCGCCGCGCAGCGGCTCCAGGCCAAGGTGGACGCCTTCCGCACCAAGAAGGAGACCATCAAGGCCACCTACACCGCCGCCCAGGCGCAGACCCGCATCGCGGAGTCCTTCTCCGGCATCTCGGAGGAGATGAGCGACGTGGGCGTCGCCATCCAGCGGGCGGAGGACAAGACGGCCCAGCTCCAGGCGCGGGCCGGCGCCATCGACGAGCTCCTGGCCTCCGGCGCCCTCGACGACCAGTCGGGGCTGGCCAAGGACGACCTCCAGGCCGAGCTGGACCGGCTGTCCGGGGGCACGGACGTCGAGCTGGAGCTCCAGCGGATGAAGGCCGAGCTGGCCGGCGGTCCGGCCCAGCAGCAGGCCATCGAGGGCGGCGCGGACCGCCAGGAGGGCGACGCCCAGCAGCAGGGCACGCCCCGGTTCGACAAGCAGTGACGGCGCTCCGGGCCCGCCCGGGCCCGGTATCGGCAGCGAAGGATCTCGACATGATCGTGCGGATCATGGGGGAGGGCCAGCTGGAGGTGGCGGAGAGCCACCTGGCCGGCCTGGACAAGCTCGACGACGAACTGCTCGCGGAGATGGAGAGCGGCGACGGGCCCGGCTTCCGCCGTACCCTGCACGAGCTGCTCGACCAAGTGCGCGCGTACGGAACCCCCCTGCCCGAGGACCTGCTCGAACCGTCGGAGCTGATCCTCCCGGCCCCGGACGCGACCCTGGAGGAGGTCCGTGCGCTCCTCGGCGACGACGGCCTGATCCCCGGGCCCTGACCCGGTGCGGGACACCCGGGCCCCGGCGGCCCGGGGCCGGCACTCCACTCCCGCTCCCCGGCACCCGCTCCACGAGGCGCCGCCGTGCCCCGCACGGCGGCGCCTCGCCCGTCCCGGCCCCTCCGGAGCCCCCACCGGGCCGGGCGCCACCGCGTAACGTTGCGCCCCGTGACCTCTCTCGCCGACCGGTGCGCCGGAGCCCGGCGCCGGCTGCGCAGGCATCCCGCGGCCTTCGACGGCGCCCTCGCCCTCGCCGTGCTCCTCTGCATGGCGGCCGCGTCCTTCACCGACCCGCACGGGCCGCACGGGCCGACCTTCGGCACCCGCGCCCCGGAGCCGCTGAGCGCCGTGCTGATGGTGCTCGCCGCCTCGGCGCTCGTGCTGCGCCGCCGCAAGCCGTTCGCGGTGCTCGGTGCCACCACGGCCCTCGCCGTCCTGGAACTGGTCGCCGAGGACCCGGCGGCCCCCGTCGCGATGAGCGCCGTCGTCGCCCTGTTCACCGTGGCCGCGCACACCGACCGCCCCACCACCCTGCGGGCGGGACTGCTGACCATGGCCCTGCTCACCGGTGCCGCGATGCTCTGCAGCACCCTTCCCTGGTACTCCCAGGAGAACCTCGGCGTGCTGGCCTGGTCGGGGCTCGCCGCCGCGGGAGGGGACGCGGTCCGCAGCCGCCGGGCCTTCGTCGACGCCATCAGGGAGCGGGCCGAGCGGGCCGAGCGGACCCGGGAGGAGGAGGCCCGCCGGCGGGTGGCCGAGGAGCGGCTGAGGATCGCCCGCGACCTGCACGACGTCGTCGCCCACCACATCGCCCTCGTCAACGTCCAGGCCGGGGTGGCCGCCCATGTCATGGACCGGCGACCGGACCAGGCCAGGGAGGCGCTGGCCCATGTCCGCCAGGCGGGCCGCTCGGCCCTGGAGGAGCTGCGGGCCACCGTGGGGCTGCTGCGCCAGAGCGACGACCCGGAGGCGCCGACCGAGCCCGCCCCCGGCCTCGGCCTGCTCACCGAGCTCGCCGGCTCCTTCGGCCGGGCCGGTCTGGCCGTCGAGGTGGCCCGCGCCGACGAGGGCGTCTCGCTCCCCGCCGCCGTGGACCTGGCGGCCTACCGGATCATCCAGGAGTCGCTGACCAATGTGCACAAGCACGCGGGGGCCGGGGCGAGGGCCGAGGTCAGCGTGGTGTCCGTGGGCGACACCCTGGAGATCACGGTGCTCGACGACGGCACCGGCGCGGCCCCGCCCGACGGGGGCGGCCACGGGCTGATCGGCATGCGCGAGCGGGTCACGGCCTTCGGCGGGGTGCTCACCGCCGGACCCCGCCACGGAGGCGGCTTCCGGGTACAGGCGATACTTCCCCTGACCGCCCGCGCCGCCCGCCTCGGGGCCGCGGGCCGACCGGTCCCCGCCGGGGGACCCGCCGGCACGGGGGAGGACGCGTGACGATCAGGGTGCTGCTCGCCGACGACCAGGCGCTGCTGCGCAGCGCCTTCCGGGTGCTGGTGGACTCGGAGCCGGACATGGAGGTCGTCGGCGAGGCGGCCGACGGGCACCAGGCCGTGGCGCTGGCCCGCTCCGAGCTGCCCGACGTGGTCCTGATGGACATCCGGATGCCGGACTGCGACGGCCTCGCCGCGACCCGCAGGATCAGCGCCGACCCGGGGCTCTCCGGCGTGCGGGTGGTCATCCTGACCACCTTCGAGGTGGACGAGTACGTCGTGCAGGCGCTGCGCGCGGGGGCCTCCGGCTTCCTCGGCAAGGGCGCCGAACCGGGTGAGCTGCTGAACGCCGTCCGGGTCGCCGCCGGGGGCGAGGCGCTGCTCTCGCCGGCCGCCACCAAGGGCCTGATCGCCCGGTTCCTCGCGCAGGGCGGCGGGTACGGCGCGGGCGACGGCGGGTCCGACCCCGGCGGGCGGCTCGCGGCGCTCACCGGGCGCGAGCGGGAGGTGCTCGTCCTGGTGGCGGGCGGCCTGTCGAACGACCGCATCGCCGAGCGGCTGGAGGTCAGCCCCCTCACGGTGAAGACCCATGTGAACCGGGCCATGGCCAAGCTCGGCGCCCGGGACCGCGCGCAACTGGTGGTCACGGCCTACGAGTCGGGCCTGGTCCGCCCCGGGGCCGACTGACCGCCAGCCCCGCACGTGCCCGTCCGCCCCGGGGCGGACGGGCACGTGCGGGTGCGGCTGCGACCTAGGGCAGGGCCAGCATCCGCTCCAGCGCCAGCTTGGCGAAGCTCTCCGTCTCCGGGTCCACCTCGATGCGGTTCACCAGGTTGCCCTCGGCGAGCGACTCCAGGGCCCAGACCAGGTGCGGGAGGTCGATGCGGTTCATGGTGGAGCAGAAGCAGACCGTCTTGTCGAGGAAGACGATCTCCTTGCCCTCGCTCGCGAAACGATTCGCCAGACGCCGGACCAGGTTGAGCTCGGTGCCGATGGCCCACCGGGAACCGGCCGGGGCGGCCTCCAGCGTCTTGATGATGTACTCCGTGGAGCCCACGTAGTCGGCCGCGGCGACCACCTCGTGGCGGCACTCCGGGTGGACCAGCACGTTCACCCCGGGTATCCGCTCGCGGACGTCGTTCACCGACTCCAGGCTGAACCGGCCGTGCACCGAGCAGTGGCCGCGCCACAGGATCATCTTCGCCGCGCGCAGCTGCTCGGCGGTCAGGCCGCCGCCGGGCTTGTGCGGGTTGTAGACCACGCAGTCGTCCAGCGACATCCCCATGTCGCGCACCGCGGTGTTGCGTCCCAGGTGCTGGTCGGGCAGGAAGAGCACCTTCTCGCCCTGCTCGAAGGCCCAGTCCAGCGCCCGGCGGGCGTTGGAGGAGGTGCAGATGGTGCCGCCGTGCTTGCCGGTGAACGCCTTGATGTCGGCCGAGGAGTTCATGTACGAGACGGGGACGACCTGCTCGGCCACGCCCGCCTCGGTCAGCACGTCCCAGCACTCGGCGACCTGCTCGGCCGTCGCCATGTCGGCCATCGAGCAGCCTGCGGCCAGGTCCGGCAGGACGACCTTCTGGTCGGCGGTGGTGAGGATGTCCGCGGACTCCGCCATGAAGTGGACGCCGCAGAAGACGATGTACTCGGCCTCCGGGCGCGCAGCCGCGTCCCGGGCCAGCTTGAAGGAGTCGCCGGTGACGTCGGCGAACTGGATGACCTCGTCGCGCTGGTAGTGGTGCCCGAGGACGAAGACCCTGTCGCCGAGCTTCTCCTTGGCCGTACGGGCGCGCTCCACCAGGTCCGGGTCGGAGGGGGAGGGCAGGTCACCCGGGCACTCCACGCCGCGCTCGCTGCGCGGGTCGGCCTCCCGGCCGAGCAGCAGCAGGGCGAGCGGCGTCGGCTGGACGTCGAGCTCGGTGGTGGTGTGGGCGGTGGTCACGACACGCACCCTTTCTTCGTCTGGCAGAAGACTTCTCGTCTATATGACGTTATCTATCATAACCTCTTCACGTCACTTTGACGATGTCCATAGCGTCGATGTGACGCACCCCCGTTCGCCGTGCCGGTGTCCTCCTCGGACCCTCTTCGCAGGGCTTGTGCGAGCATGGCCGCGGACCCGGTCCGGTGTGCGAGCATGTGAAGGGAAAGCGCCGCCCCGGAATGAAACCGCCGCCACGCCGGTTGCACCCGTCGGCAAGCAGTCTCCGTACAACCCGGGAGAGAAGCAGATGTCCGTATCGGACGAGAAGACCACAGTCAGCGACGGCATCCTCCTGTCCGACGCCGCCGCGGCCAAGGTCAAGGCCCTGCTCGACCAGGAAGGCCGCGACGACCTCGCCCTGCGGGTCGCCGTTCAGCCCGGCGGCTGCTCCGGCCTCCGCTACCAGCTGTTCTTCGACGAGCGCTCGCTCGACGGCGACGTGGTCAAGGACTTCGGCGGCGTCAAGGTCGTCACCGACCGCATGAGCGCCCCCTACCTCGGCGGTGCGTCGATCGACTTCGTCGACACCATCGAGAAGCAGGGCTTCACGATCGACAACCCGAACGCGACGGGCTCCTGCGCCTGCGGCGACTCCTTCAGCTGAGCGCCCACGCCCGCACCCGTGCCGAGGGGGCGGCCTCCCCTGTTCCGGGAAGGCCGCCCCCTCGGCATGTCCGGGCCCGGCCGGGGCCCTCGGCGGGCGCTCAGCCCTGGCGCGGCAGCACCTCGCCGCTCGCCGCGTCCACGACCCTGCGGTCCCCGAGCGGCTCCCGCAGCGTCACCGTCACCGACTGCTCCTCGGCGAGCGCGATGCACACCCGGGCCGGGTCGGGGTTCGGCACCGTGATCTCCACCGACACCGTGTCCGCCGTCTCCGTCGCCTCGGCCGCGTAGGCGTCGCACACACCGCCCCAGAAGTTCACCGTGAGCGTGCGGCCGTCACCGCTCGCCCGGTAGGAGGTGCCCGGCACCGGCGGCAGCTCGTCCGAACCGCCCGGGGGCTCCGGGTCGCCGCCCTCCCCGGGCGGCTGGGGGCCCTTCACATAGGCCGGGTCGACGGCCGTACGGGCCACCGTGAACGCCGCGCCGCCCTCGTCGCCGGCGTTCTCGGGCTCCACCCGGAACAGCCAGGACGGCACCAGCGCCTGACGCCCGTCGACCAGCTGCGCCGCCAGCCCGAACTCCGCCTCGGTGATCGTCAGGACCTCCGGGGCGGCCTTCGTCGTGGCCGAGGCCGGGTCGCAGGGCCGCTGCGGCAGCCCCGGGTCCGCCGGCAGGTCGTCCTGGTGCGGTACCGGGGTGGCGCAGCCGCCGATGCCGACGCGCCCGGAGCCGCGGCCCTCCTCGTTGAGGGCCTTCACGGCCTCGTCCGCCGAGACGACCGGGTAGCTGTGGCTGCGGACCGGCTCCTTCAGGTGCCCGCTCCCGCCGACCACCTGGCCGTCCGCCCCGACCTGCACGCCGGTCGACCAGCCGTAGGTCGGCAGCCCGTCGACGACCGGGTCGGCGTTCACCACCCGGACGGCGCCCATCAGCTGGTCCGAGCGGAGCCGGGCGTCGCCCTGGCCGACGGCCTCCAGCACCGGCGCCGCGGCCCGCTCGGCCTCCTCCTCGCCCACCGCGGGACCCGGCTCCCGGGGCCCGTCCGCGGACGGACCGCCGGAGGGGCACTCCTTGCCCTTCAGGCAGTTGTCGCCCCCCGGGTTCGGGCCGAAGCGGGCGAAGGTCCAGGTGCCCGGAGCCTGGCGGTCGACCTGGAGCACCGGGCCGGAGCCGTCCTTGTCGGAGCCGATCTTCCACACCTGCCCGGCCAGCTCCGGGGGGCCCGCGAGGCCGAGCGCCTCGGCCAGCCGGGACACCTCCGCCTCCGTCACCGAGCCCGAGGCCCGCTGCACCGCCGCGCGCTCCGGGCCCTCGGGCAGCTCGCCCTCCGGCCGGTAGACCACTCCGCCGCCGTTCGGGTCCGGTTCGCCGGGCGCGATCGACCCCGGGTCGCCCCCGGCCCCGTCCAGCGCCAGCAGGGGGGCGGGCTCGCCGGCCCGGGTCTCGGCCTCGGCACCCGAGGGCGCCCCGGCGCCGTCCGAACCGCCCGACGCGAGCCAGGCCCCGCCCCCGCCCGCGACCAGCACCGCCACCGCCACCGAGGCGACGGCGAGCCGGGAACGCCGACGGCGTGTGCTCTCGTGCGTGTCCTGCGTGCTGCTCACCGCATCGCTCCTTGTCTCCTGGCCTCCTGCCGCGGAGGGCACGGATGGGACGGGGCGGGGGAGCGTGCGGTTCCCTCGGGTACTCCGACCGGGCGGCGCCGGGCCCTCACGGCCCCGGCTGCCCGGTCCCCTCAGGCCCCGTACCCGGAGAGCGCCCCGAGCATCCGGGCGGAGGCGGCGGGCACCACGACACCGTGGATCAGCGACGGCGGCACCGGCGCGGCCGCCGCGGCGGCCGGGACGGCCCAGTGCGGAGCCATCCGGATGCAGTCTCCGCGCAACTGGGCCAGGCTCAACTCGGAATCCCGCGACTCGCTCGCGGCGATGGGCTTCGACATGAGCGCACCGTAACCACCGGAGAGTGACGGAAAAAGCCCTACTATCGGGTAGTTTCCGCGTCGGAAGAGGGCCCCGGACCCGGTAGCGTGGACCGTCACTGCCCGCCCCGCCCCAGGAGCGCCTCACCGTGCGTATCGCAGTCACCGGCTCCATCGCCACCGACCACCTCATGACCTTCCCCGGTCGCTTCGCCGACCAGCTGGTCGCCGACCAGCTCCACACGGTCTCCCTCTCCTTCCTCGTGGACACCCTGGACGTCCGCCGGGGCGGCGTCGGCGCGAACATCTGCTTCGGCATGGGCCAGCTCGGCACCTCGCCCGTCCTGGTCGGCGCGGCGGGCGCCGACTTCGACGAGTACCGGGCGTGGCTCGACCGGCACGGCGTGGACACCGCATCGGTGCGGATCTCCGAGGTCCTGCACACCGCCCGCTTCGTCTGCACCACCGACGCCGACCACAACCAGATCGGGTCCTTCTACACGGGGGCGATGAGCGAGGCCCGCCTGATCGAGCTCAAGTCCGTCGCCGACCGTGTCGGCGGCCTGGACCTGGTGCTGATCGGCGCCGACGACCCCGAGGCCATGCTCCGCCACACGGAGGAGTGCCGCTCCCGGGCGATCCCCTTCGCCGCCGACTTCTCCCAGCAGATCGCGCGGATGTCCGGCGAGGAGATCCGGATACTGCTGGACGGCGCCGCGTACCTGTTCTCCAACGAGTACGAGAAGGGCCTCATCGAGTCCAAGACCGGCTGGAGCGACGAGGAGATCCTGGCGCGCGTCGGCCACCGGGTCACCACCCTGGGCTCCCGCGGGGTGCGCATCGAGGCCGCGGGCGAACCGGCGATCGAGGTCGGCTGCGCCGAGGAGGAGTGCAAGACCGACCCGACGGGCGTCGGCGACGCCTTCCGCGCCGGCTTCCTGTCCGGCCTGTCCTGGGGCGTGGGGCACGAGCGGGCCGCCCAGGTCGGCTGCATGCTGGCCACCCTGGTCATCGAGACCGTCGGCACCCAGGAGTACACGCTGCGCCGCGCCCACTTCATGGAGCGCTTCACCAAGGCGTACGGCGACGACGCGGCGCAGGAGGTCCGCGGCCACCTCGCCTGAGGCGACGGCCGCCCCGCCGCCGGACCGCGGGTGCGGCTCCGGCCGGGGCGCGGGCAGGGCCCTGCCCCCGGTGGCCGCGAGCCGCCCGCGGCACCGGGCGCGCCGCCTGCCCCCGGCGGGCCCGCCGCCTACACCCGGCGGCGGACCGTGTAGGCCACGCCCCCGGCCTCCGCGGCCCGCTCGCCCACGTACTCCTGGTCCCGCATCGCGCACCACGCGGGGATGTCCAGCCGGGCCGCCGCGTCGTCGGACAGGACCGTGACGGTCCCCCCGACGGGCACGTCGCCGATCACCCTGGCCAGCTCGATGACCGGGATCGGGCAGCGCCGCCCCAGGGCGTCCACGACCAGCGCCGCCTCCTCGCCGTCCGCACCCGCCGGGGCGGCCCGCTCCGCCGCCGGCCCGTGCGCGGGGGCGCCCAGCCGCTCCCGCGCCGCGGAGACCACCCCCGGGAGCACCTCAAGGAAGCGGTCCACGTCGGCGGGCGAGGTGCCCGGCGGGAGCGAGACCCGCACGTTGCCCTCCGACAGGACCCCCATCGCGCGCAGCACATGGCTCGGCGTCAGCGTGCTGCTGGTGCACGAGGAGCCGGAGGAGACGGAGAAGGAGGAGCGGTCCAGCTCGTGCAGCAGCGTCTCCCCGTCGACGTAGAGGCAGGAGAAGGTCACCACGTGCGGCAGCCGCCGCACCGGATCGCCCACCACCTCCACGTCCGGCACCAGCACCGGCACCCGCTCCCGGATCCGGTCCACCAGGGCCCGCAGCCGGGCGCCCTCCGCCGCCGCCTCGGCCCGCACCGCGCGCAGCGAGGCGGCGGCGGCCACGACCGCCGGGATGTTCTCGAACCCCGGCGACCTGCCCGACTCGCGTTCGTCGCCCGGCCCCTGCGGTGCGAAGCGGACGCCCTTGCGGACGGCCAGCAGGCCGACGCCGGAAGGCCCGCCCCACTTGTGGGCGCTGGCGGCCAGCAGGGACCAGGGCCCGTCCACCGGGCCCCAGGCCAGCGACTGCGCGGCGTCCACCAGCAGCGGCACCCCCGCCGACCGGCACGCGGCTGCCGCCTCCGCCACCGGCTGCACGGTGCCCACCTCGTGGTTGGCGGACTGCAGGCACGCCAGCGCGGTGCCCTCCCGCAGCGCCTCGGCGAAGGCGCCGGCGGGCACGGCACCGGTGCGGTCCACGCCGACCTCGGTCACCTCGCCGCCGCCCGCCCGGTGGGCGGCGGCGGCGTGCAGCACGGCCGAGTGCTCCACGGCGGAGACCACCAGTCCCGCCCCGACGCGCCGGCGCCCGGCGAGGGCGCCCGAGACTCCCGTGTGGAGGGCGCGTGTCCCCGATGGAGTGAAGACGAGTTCGTCCGGTCGGCAGCCGACCGCCTCCGCCGCCGCCTCCCGGGCCGCGTCGAGGAGCATCCGCGCCCGCCTGCCCTCGCGGTAGAGGCGGGCCGGATCGGCCCAGCCCTCGTCCAGTGCGGCCAGCAGGGCCTGACGTGCGACGGGGTGGAGCGGAGCGGAGGATGCGGCGTCGAAGTAGGGCACGCCGACACGCTAGCGCCGGACCGGAGTCAGGGCGTCAGATGGGCCCTGGAGTGGGGCGTTCCACCCCTTCGGGGTGTCGGGCGGCGCGTTGGGCACCCTCCCCGCGCGACCCCAAATAGCGTCCAGTAGGGTTTGGTCCGCATAAACATCCAAACCCCTGCCCGCGTCAGGGCCGGCGACCGACCAGCGAGACGGCCGCAGCCCGGCCGCGCGGGCCGAGACTCTCGGGAAGGCGCTACGTGAGTCCCAACGGCTCCGACCGCTCGTCGCGGCGCCCGATGCGGCGGAAGCTGCCGCAGGTGCTGACTGCGGGCCTGATCCTGGCTACCGCCTCCGGTTGCTCATACAACTGGGAGGACTTCCCCCGCCTCGGGATGCCTACCCCGGTGACGGAGGAGGCCCCGCGGATCCTCTCCCTCTGGCAGGGCTCGTGGGCGGCTGCGCTCGCCACGGGCGTGCTGGTGTGGGGTCTGATCCTGTGGAGTGTCTTCTTCCACCGCCGTAGCCGCACCAAGGTGGAGGTCCCCCCGCAGACCCGGTACAACATGCCCATCGAGGCGCTGTACACCGTGGTCCCGATCATCATCGTCTCGGTGTTCTTCTACTTCACCGCGCGTGATGAGTCGAAGCTTCTCGAGCTCTCCGACAAGCCCGCCCACACCATCAACGTGGTCGGCTACCAGTGGAGCTGGGGCTTCAACTACCTCGAGGACGTGGACGGCGACCCGGCCACCGGTGACGCCGCCGCCAGCGCGGAACTGAACGCGATCCCGGACAAGTACACCAACGACTTCCCCGCGGGAGCCGAGGGTGTCTACGACGCGGGCATCCCGGGCACCCGGAACCCGCAGACGGGCAACCCCGGCCCCACGCTGTGGCTGCCGAAGGGGGAGAAGGTCCGTTTCGTCCTGACCTCCCGGGACGTCATCCACTCCTTCTGGGTCGTCCCCTTCCTGTTCAAGCAGGACGTCATCCCGGGCCACACCAACGTGTTCGAGGTGACCCCGAACGCGGAGGGCACCTTCCTGGGCAAGTGCGCCGAGCTCTGCGGCGTGGACCACTCCCGGATGCTCTTCAACGTCAAGGTCGTCTCCCCGGAGCGCTACCAGCAGCACCTGGAGGAGCTCGCCGAGAAGGGGCAGACCGGCTTCATCCCGTCGGGCATCGAGCAGTCTGACCCGGCCAGGAATGCGGAGAAGAACCAACTGTGAGCATCCTCAACGAACCCCAGGGTGCCGCCGCGGCAGGTGAAGACTCGTACGAGAACGAGCTGCCCGTCCGGCGCAAGCAGCCCGGCAACGTCGTCGTCAAGTGGCTGACCACCACCGACCACAAGACGATCGGCACGCTCTACCTCGTCACGTCGTTCGTGTTCTTCTGCATCGGCGGAGTGATGGCGCTCGTGATGCGCGCCGAGCTCGCTCGTCCGGGCACGCAGATCATGTCCAACGAGCAGTTCAACCAGGCGTTCACCATGCATGGCACGATCATGCTGCTGATGTTCGCCACCCCGCTGTTCGCGGGTTTCGCGAACTGGATCATGCCGCTCCAGATCGGTGCGCCCGACGTGGCGTTCCCGCGGCTGAACATGTTCGCCTACTGGCTCTACCTCTTCGGCTCGCTGATCGCGGTGGCCGGCTTCCTCACCCCGCAGGGCGCGGCCGACTTCGGCTGGTTCGCCTACGCGCCGCTGAACGACGCGGTCCGCTCGCCGGGTGTGGGCGCCGACATGTGGATCATGGGCCTGGCCTTCTCCGGCTTCGGCACCATCCTCGGATCGGTCAACTTCATCACCACGATCATCTGCATGCGCGCGCCCGGCATGACGATGTTCCGGATGCCGATCTTCACCTGGAACGTGCTGCTGACCGGTGTGCTGGTCCTGCTCGCCTTCCCGGTCCTCGCCGCGGCCCTGTTCGCGCTGGAGGCGGACCGCAAGTTCGGCAGCCACATCTTCGACGCGGCCAACGGCGGCGCCCTGCTGTGGCAGCACCTCTTCTGGTTCTTCGGCCACCCCGAGGTGTACATCATCGCGCTGCCGTTCTTCGGCATCGTCTCGGAGATCATCCCGGTCTTCTCCCGCAAGCCGATGTTCGGCTACATCGGCCTGATCGGGGCGACGATCGCGATCGCCGGCCTCTCCGTGACCGTGTGGGCCCACCACATGTACGTGACCGGCGGAGTGTTGCTGCCGTTCTTCTCGTTCATGACCTTCCTCATCGCGGTACCGACCGGTGTGAAGTTCTTCAACTGGATCGGCACGATGTGGAAGGGCTCGCTGTCCTTCGAGACACCGATGCTCTGGACGATCGGCTTCCTGGTCACCTTCACCTTCGGTGGTCTGACCGGTGTCATCCTGGCCTCGCCGCCGCTGGACTTCCACGTCTCCGACTCCTACTTCGTGGTGGCGCACTTCCACTACGTCGTCTTCGGCACCGTGGTCTTCGCGATGTTCGCCGGCTTCCACTTCTGGTGGCCCAAGTTCACCGGCAAGATGCTGGACGAGCGCCTCGGCAAGATCACCTTCTGGACGCTGTTCATCGGCTTCCACGGCACCTTCCTGGTCCAGCACTGGCTGGGCGCGGAGGGCATGCCGCGGCGCTACGCCGACTACCTGGCGGCCGACGGCTTCACCGCCCTGAACACGATCTCGACCATCAGCTCCTTCGTGCTGGGCCTGTCGATGCTTCCGTTCATGTACAACGTCTGGAAGACCGCCAAGTACGGCAAGAAGATCGAGGTCGACGACCCGTGGGGCTACGGCCGCTCGCTTGAGTGGGCCACGTCCTGCCCGCCGCCGCGGCACAACTTCCTCACCCTGCCCCGCATCCGCAGCGAATCGCCCGCGTTCGACCTGCACCACCCGGAGATCGCGGCGCTCGACCAGCTCGAGCACGGCGGCGTCCCGGCCGGGGCCGTGGCCGGCGGCAAGGAGGAGAGCAAGTGAAGATCCAGGGCAAGATGTTCCTCTGGCTGAGCGTCTTCATCCTGGCCGTCGCCGTCCTGTACGGCGTCTGGTCGAAGGAGCCGGTCGGAACCACCGCACTCTTCCTGGCCTTCGGCCTGGCGGCCATGATCGGCTACTACCTGGCCTTCACGGCCCGGCGGGTCGACCAGATGGCGCAGGACGACAAGGAGGCCGACGTCGCGGACGAGTCCGGCGAGGTCGGGTTCTTCTCCCCGCACAGCTGGCAGCCGCTGTCGCTGGCGATCGGCGGTGCGCTCGCCTTCCTGGGCGTGGCGATGGGCTGGTGGCTGCTCTACTTCTCGCTGCCCGTCATCCTGATCGGCATCTTCGGCTGGGTGTTCGAGTACTACCGCGGTGAGAACCAGAACCAGTAGCACCGTGTCCTAGACCCGGTGCCGCGAACGGCGCACCGTCCGCCCCGTCGGACGGCCCGAGGGCCCGGAACCGCCTCGCTCGGCGAGGCGGTTCCGGGCCCTTCGTCACTCCGGAAAGGTGGTTGAGGGCTCCTCGTTCGGAGTCATCCAGCGCGCCGCTGCTGACAGCCGTCCATAGCGTGTGCTCATGAACCACACGCCGCGATTCCGTACCGCAGTCGGAGGCATCCTGCTGGTCGTGACCCTCGGGACGGTCGCGACCGCGTGCGGCGACCCCGACGCCCACCCGCTCTCCGCGCAGCCCTACGACGCCGCGCGGCAGATCGCCTTCAACACCGAGACCGACGGCCGCAAGGTCGACCCGGACAAGCCGCTGGAGATCACCGCCAAGGGTGAGGGCGGCCGGATCACCGACGTCACCGTGACGGACGACGCCGGGCGCTTCCTCGCCGGCGAGCTCTCCGCCGACGGCGTCCGCTGGCGCTCCACGGCCCCGCTCGCGGCCGGTGCCCGCTACACCGTGCGGGTCTCCACCGAGGACGAGGACGGAGCCCCCGGCGTCCGGGTGCTGACCTTCGAGACGAAGCCCGCCGAGCGCTTCCTGGCCGCCGAGTTCGGCCCCGAGGCCGGCACCTACGGCGTGGGCCAGCCGGTCACCGCCAAGCTCAGCCTGGCCGTCAAGGACGAGGACGCCCGGCGCACCGTCGAGCGCGCCCTCAAGGTGACCTCCCGGCCCGCCGTGGAGGGCTCCTGGTACTGGGTGGACGACAAGACGCTCCACTACCGGCCGAGGGAGTACTGGCCCAGCGGGGCGACGGTCACCGCCTCCAGCAACCTCAAGGGCGTCAAGGTGACCGGCCAGCTCTACGGCGGCCCCTCGAAGCCGCTCGAACTCTCCATAGGCGACCGCATCGAGGCGGTCACCGACGCCGCCGCCCACACCATGGTGGTCAAGCGGAACGGAGAAGTGATCAACACCATTCCGGTGACCACCGGCAAGCCCGGCTTCGACACCCGCAACGGGGTCAAGGTGGTGCTCGGCAAGGAGTCCTACGTCCGGATGCGCAGCACCAGCATCGGCATCGCCGCGGGCAGCTCCGAGTCCTACGACCTGCCGGTCTACTGGGCCACCCGGGTCACCTGGAGCGGGGAGTACGTGCACGCCGCGCCCTGGTCGGTCGGCTCGCACGGCGCCGCGAACGTCAGCCACGGCTGCACCGGTATGTCGATGGCGAACGCCAAGTGGTTCTTCGAGACCGTCCGCCAGGGGGACATCGTCTCCGTCGTCAACAGCTACGGCGACATGATGACCCCGTTCGGGAACGGGTTCGGGGAGTGGAACCTGTCCTGGGAGAAGTGGCGCGAGGGCTCCGCGCTGACCGGGGGCACCGCCGAGGACACCGGTCCCAGCGCCGCCACGGCCCGTCTGCGGCCCGTGGCCCTGTAGCCCGGCCCGGGTGCCCGCGACGTCCGGCCGGGGAGGAGACCGCTCCACGGCCCCGTGCGCGCCCCCCTCGGGCCCGGCGGGCCCGAGGGGGGCGGAGGCCGCGAGGGCGGCCCGGACCCCCTCAGACGCCCGAGGAGAGCCGCTCGCGCAGCAGCGAGGCCAGGGCCTCGGCCAGCTCCACCGGCTCCACCGGCAGGGTGACGGCCGCCTCGGCCCGGCTCCAGGTGGCCAGCCAGGCGTCCTGCGGGCGGCCCATGAGCAGCAGCACGGGCGGGCAGTCGTAGATCTCGTCCTTGATCTGCCGGCAGACCCCCATGCCGCCCGCGGGGACCGTCTCGCCGTCCAGGACGCAGGCGTCCACCCCGCCCTGCTCCAGGGCCTTCAGGACGGCCGGGAGCGTCGCGCACTCCACGAACTCCACCGGCGGCACGTCGGCGGCCGGCCTGCGCCCGGCCGCGAGGCGCACCTGTTCGCGCGTGTTCGCGTCGTCGCTGTAGACCAGGACCGTGGCGCTCGACTGCATGGTTCCTCCGCCTCGTACGAACAGAGCCTGTGGACGCGGATGCTACTCCCCCCGACCCGCTGTCAACACCGGTTCGGACAGCCCTTCGATGGGCCGTTCGGGCTGGACAGCGCCCACGGACACACCGAACGGCACCCCCGGAGTGAGGGCGGGATAAGCGACCGACATAATGTCGGTCGTGGCGACAGCAACGACAGTAGAAACCGGGCACGCGCACCCGTCGGTCAATCGGCCGAACCTCACCAGCGTCGGAACCATCATCTGGTTGAGTTCCGAGCTGATGTTCTTCGCGGCCCTCTTCGCGATGTACTTCACCCTGCGATCGGTGACGGGTGCCGAGTTCTGGTCAGAGAAGGCCGACACGCTGAACCTGCCGTTCTCGGCGACCAACACCACGATCCTGGTGCTCTCCTCACTCACCTGCCAGCTCGGCGTCTTCGCCGCGGAGCGGGGCGATGTGAAGAAGCTCCGGACGTGGTTCATCATCACGTTCGTGATGGGCGCGGTCTTCATCGGCGGCCAGGTCTTCGAGTACACCGAGCTGGTCAAGCACGAGGGGCTCTCCCTCTCGTCCGACCCGTACGGCTCGGTGTTCTACCTGACGACGGGCTTCCACGGCCTCCACGTGACAGGCGGCCTCATCGCCTTCCTGCTGGTCCTCGGCAGGACGTACGCGGCCAGGAGGTTCACCCACGAGCAGGCAACCGCCGCCATCGTCGTGTCCTACTACTGGCACTTCGTCGATGTCGTCTGGATCGGCCTCTTCGCCACGATCTACCTGATCAAGTAAACGGCGGAGGCGCCGGCCCGGAGCCGAGCCGCCCGAAGCAGACACAGTCCAGAAGCATCGACGCAGAAGATCCTGACACCGGGGTAATCCGTGAAAAAGCTCTCCGCACGACGACGCCATCCGCTGGCGGCGGTCGTCGTCCTACTCCTCGCGCTGGCGGCCACTGGGGGGCTGTACGCCGCGTTCGCACCCGCGGACAAGGCGCAGGCCGATGAGACCGCCCAGTCCCTCGCCATCAAGGAGGGCCAGAAGCTCTACACCGTGGGCTGCGCCAGCTGCCACGGAACCGGCGGTCAGGGCACCAGCGACGGTCCCTCCCTGGTCGGCGTGGGCTCCGCCGCGGTCGACTTCCAGGTCGGCACCGGCCGGATGCCCGCCATGCAGCCCGGCGCGCAGGTGCCGAAGAAGAAGAACATCTACTCCCAGACGGAGATCGACCAGCTCGCGGCGTACGTCGCCTCCCTGGGCGCCGGACCGATCACTCCGACCGAGGAGCAGTTCGACCCGGCCGAGGCGGACATCGCCAACGGCGGCGAGCTCTTCCGCACCAACTGCGCCCAGTGCCACAACTTCACCGGCAAGGGCGGTGCGCTGACCGAGGGCAAGTACGCCCCGGCGCTCGACGGCGTCAGCCCCAAGCACCTCTACGAGGCCATGCAGACCGGCCCGCAGAACATGCCGTCCTTCCCGGACACCGTGATGCCCGAGCAGGAGAAGCGGGACATCATCGCCTACGTCAAGGCCGTGAACAGCGACGACACCCCGTCTCCCGGCGGCTTCGGCCTCGGCGGCCTCGGCCCGGTGAGCGAGGGTCTGTTCGGCTGGATCTTCGGTCTGGGCTCGCTGATCGCTGTTGCCGTCTGGGTTGCGGCCCACACCGCTAAGGCCAAGAAGTCATGAGTAGCCAAGAGAATCCTGAAGAGAACCTGCCCGCAGAGCAGGGCTCCGCGCACGACGCGGCACACGCCGGCGGCACGACCGTCGTCCAGCACGACGAGGACCCGCTCGCCGACCCGGGGCTGCCGGCCCACAAGCCGCGCATCCAGGACATCGACGAGCGGGCGGCCAAGCGCAGCGAGCGCACCGTCGCGCTGCTGTTCACGCTGTCGATGCTGGCCACGGTCGGCTTCATCGCCTCGTTCGTGATCTTCGACATCGACAAGATCATCTACGTCTGGCCGCTCGGCCACATCAGCGCGCTGAACTTCTCGCTGGGCCTGACCCTGGGCCTCGCGCTGTTCTGCATCGGCGCCGGTGCCGTCCACTGGGCGCGCACCCTGATGTCCGACGTCGAGGTCGCCGACGACCGTCACCCGATCGAGGCGGCGCCCGAGGTCAAGGCGAAGGTCATGTCGGACTTCGCCGACGGCGCGCGCGAGTCCGCCATCGGCCGGCGCAAGCTCATCCGCAACACCATGTTCGGCGCGCTGGCCATGGTCCCGCTCTCCGGCGTGGTGCTGCTGCGCGAGCTCGGCCCGCTGCCCGAGGACAAGCTGCGCAAGACGCTGTGGGCCAAGGGCAAGCAGCTCATCAACATGAACACCAACGAGCCGCTGCGTCCCGAGGACATCACGGTCGGCTCGCTGACCTTCGCCATGCCCGAGGGCCTGGAGGAGGACGACCACGACTTCAACACCGAGATCGCCAAGGCCGCCCTGATGATCGTCCGGATCCAGCCGGAGGACATCAAGGACAAGCGCGAGCTCGAGTGGTCGCACGAGGGCATCGTGGCGTACTCGAAGATCTGCACCCACGTCGGCTGCCCGATCAGCCTGTACGAGCAGCAGACGCACCACGTGCTGTGCCCGTGCCACCAGTCCACCTTCGACCTGTCCGACGGCGCCCGCGTCATCTTCGGCCCGGCCGGCCACCCGCTGCCGCAGCTGCGGATCGGTGTGAACGCCGAGGGCAACCTCGAGGCGCTCGGCGACTTCGAAGAGCCCGTCGGTCCTGCCTTCTGGGAGCGCGGATGAGTACTGCAACGGCAACAGACAGCAACAAGAAGGCACCGGCCGGCGAGAAGGTCGCCGACTGGGCCGACGGCCGGCTGGGGATCTACTCCCTGGCCAAGGCCAACATGCGGAAGATCTTCCCGGACCACTGGTCCTTCATGCTGGGTGAGATCTGCCTCTACAGCTTCATCATCATCATCCTCACGGGTGTGTACCTGACGCTGTTCTTCCACCCGAGCATGAACGAGATCGAGTACCACGGCTCGTACGTGCCGATGCAGGGCATCCGCATGACCGAGGCGTACGCCTCGACCCTGGACATCAGCTTCGACGTCCGCGGCGGCCTGCTCATCCGGCAGATCCACCACTGGGCCGCGCTGATCTTCCTCGCGGGCATGTTCGTGCACATGATGCGCGTCTTCTTCACCGGCGCGTTCCGCAAGCCGCGCGAGATCAACTGGCTGTTCGGCTTCCTGCTGTTCGTCCTCGGCATGTTCACCGGTTTCACCGGCTACTCGCTCCCGGACGACCTGCTCTCCGGCACCGGTGTGCGCTTCACGCAGGGCGCGATCCTGTCGGTGCCGATCGTCGGCACCTACATCTCGATGTTCCTGTTCGGCGGGGAGTTCCCGGGCCACGACATCATCGCCCGGTTCTACTCGATGCACATCCTGCTGCTGCCGGGCATCATGCTCGGCCTCGTGGTGGCGCACCTGATCCTGGTCTTCTACCACAAGCACACGCAGTTCGCGGGCCCCGGCAAGACCAACAAGAACGTCGTCGGCATGCCGCTGCTGCCGGTCTACATGGCCAAGGCGGGAGGCTTCTTCTTCCTGGTCTTCGGCCTGATCGCGATCATCTCCGCGCTGTTCACGATCAACCCGATCTGGGCGCTGGGCCCCTACCGCTCGGACCAGGTGTCCACGGGCGCCCAGCCGGACTGGTACATGGGCTTCGCCGAGGGCCTGATCCGTGTGATGCCGGGCTGGGAGATCAACCTCTGGGGCCACACCCTGGTCCTGGGCGTGTTCATCCCGCTGCTGGTCTTCGGGCTCGTCCTCGGGGCGATCGCGCTCTACCCGTTCATCGAGTCCTGGATCACCGGCGACAAGCGCGAGCACCACATCCTGGACCGCCCGCGCAACGCGCCGACGCGCACCGCGCTCGGTGTCGCCTGGGTCACCGCCTACGTGATCATGCTGCTCGGCGGTGGAAACGACATCTTCGCGACGCACTTCCACATGTCGATCAACGCGATCACCTGGTTCGTCCGCATCGCGTACTTCGTCGGACCGGTCCTCGCCTTCGTCATCACCAAGCGCATCTGCCTCGGCCTCCAGCGCCGCGACAGGGAGAAGGTGCTGCACGGGCGCGAGTCCGGCATCATCAAGCGCCTCCCGCACGGTGAGTTCGTCGAGGTCCACGAGCCGCTCTCGCAGGCCGACCGCTACAAGCTGACGGCGCACGAGCAGTACGCCCCGGCCGAGCTCGGTCCCGAGGTCGACGAGAACGGCGTGCGCCGCAAGATCGGGCGCATGGAGAAGCTGCGCGTCAAGCTCAACAAGGGCTACTACGGCGGCGACAACCAGGTCGCCAAGCCCACGTCCGAGGAGTACCGGGAGATCACCAGCGGCCACGGCCACCACTGACCCCCCGGCACACGCGTCGCCACACGCCCGAAGGGCCCCGTCCATCCGCTGGACGGGGCCCTTCGGGCCGTCCGGCGCTGGATAGGGTGGAACCCGAACCCCATTGGCTGTGGACCCCAGGAGCGGACCATGAACGTTGTGACCCCGGACGGCGGCGACAGCGTGGCGGACCTCTCCTGGCCCGCCGTGCTGAACGCCGTCCTCGACGAGAGCGGCCAGGGCGCCGAGGCCACCGCGTGGGCCATGGACCGGATCCTGCGGGGCGAGGCCACCGACGCGCAGATCGCCGGCTTCGCCGTCGCCCTGCGCGCCAAGGGCGAGACCGTGGAGCAGATCTCCGGACTGGTCCGCACCATGTACGCGCACGCCAACCTGATCGAGGTGCCCGGCCGCACCGTCGACATCGTCGGCACCGGCGGGGACGGCGCCAGGACGGTCAACATCTCCACCATGTCCGCGATCGTGGTCGCCGGCACCGGGGCCAAGGTGGTCAAGCACGGCAACCGGGCGGCCTCCTCGGCGAGCGGCGCCTCCGACGTCCTGGAGAAGCTCGGCGTCAACCTGGAGCTCACCCCCCGGCGGGTGGCGGAGGTCGCCGAGGAGGCGGGCATCACCTTCTGCTTCGCGGTGCGCTTCCACCCGGCGCTGCGGCATGTGGCCTCCGCCCGCAGGGAGCTGGGCATCCGCACCGTCTTCAACTTCCTGGGCCCGCTGACCAACCCGGCCCGGGTGAAGGCCCAGGCGACCGGTGTCGCCGACGCCCGCATGGCGCCCATCATGGCCGGGGTGCTCGCCGCCCGGGGCTCCTCCGCCCTGGTCTTCCGGGGCGACGACGGCCTGGACGAACTGACGACCACCGCCACCTCCCGCGTGTGGGTCGTACGGGACGGCGCCGTCCGCGAGGAGCGCTTCGACCCCCGGGACATCGGGATCGACCTGGTGCCCGTGGAGGCGCTGCGGGGCGCGGACGCCTCCTACAACGCCGATGTGGCCCGCCGGCTGCTCGGCGGGGAGACCGGACCGGTGCGCGACGCCGTGCTGCTCAACGCGGCGGCCGCGCTGGTGGCCCTGGAGCCCACCGACGGCACCCTGGACGAGCAGCTCGCGGCCGGGGTGGCGCGGGCGGCGCGGTCCATCGACTCGGGCGAGGCCCGGGCCGCCCTGGAGCGCTGGGTGGCCGCCAGCAACGCCTGAGGTCCGCGGACGCGGCGGTGCGGGGGCGGGGTCCGGATGGCGGACCCCGCGCCCGTGGCGTCCCGCACGTGTGGCAGGATGCTCACCAAGGTCATGAGTGACAGCGACCACGGCCCCGGCCCGCTGTCCGGCAACCCTCCGTCCGTGGCGGGGTGCCCCGGGTGAAGACCAGGCCGCAGGCAGCGAGGTCTGCGGCAAGCGCGGACCCCTCACCGCTCCGGGGTCCTGGTCGAGGAGCTGTCCCGTGAGCAAGCGAATGCGCTAGGGCGTCGTTCGACGGCCCCGTCCCGCCCTGCCGCGGACGGCGGCGCCCGCTCGAACCACGCCCGGGAGGCGCCCCCGGGCTCCCTCCCCGCCCCCTCCGCACACCCCTTCCGCGTGTGCGTCGAGGCATCCCCGTACGCCGCGACGGGTCGTCGCCGCCCGTTCGCCCTTCCCGCCGGGAGACTCCGCCATGTCCGTGCGCCCCGCCACCGCCACCGCCACCGCCGCCCCCTCCGCCCGCCGCGCCCCGGCCCCCGCCGCCGCCGACGGCGGCGTCTGTCGCCCCGGGCCGCTCGCCGTCCTCGGCCGGGACGTCACCGTGCCCCTGGCGACCGGCGGGGAGATCGGCTACGCGGCCCTCGACTACGCGGCCAGCGCCCCGGCGCTCCAGCGGGTCTGGGACGACGTCGCCGCCTACGCCCCGTACTACGGCAGCGTCCACCGCGGTGCCGGGTACCTCTCCCAGCTGTCCACCGACCTCTTCGAGAGCAGCCGGGCGGCCGTGCGCACCTTCCTCGACTGCCGCGAGGACGACCAGCTCCTGTTCACCCGCTCCACCACCGACTCGCTCAACCTGCTCGCCTCCGCCCTGCCCGCCGGCTGCCGGGTGTTCGTCTTCGAGACCGAGCACCACGCCTCCCTGCTGCCCTGGCGCGGTGCGCAGCTGACCGTCCTCGACGCGCCCCGCACGCCCGACGGGGCGGTGCGCGCCCTGGAGCGGGCACTCGCCGACCGGGACCCCCACGGACCGGCCCTGGTCTGCGTCACCGGCGCCTCCAACGTGACCGGCGAGCTCTGGCCGGTGCGGGAGCTGGCCGCCGCCGCCCACGCCCACGGCGCCCGCATCGTGCTGGACGCCGCCCAGCTCGCGCCGCACCACCCGGTGTCCCTGCGGGAGACCGGCGCGGACTGGGTGGCCCTCTCCGGGCACAAGCTGTACGCGCCGTTCGGCTCGGGCGTGCTCGCCGGGCGGGCGGACTGGCTGCGGGCCGCCGAGCCCTACCTCGCGGGCGGTGGCGCCTCGCGCACCGTGGCCCGGCGCCCGGAGGGCGGGGGAGCCGGCGGGCTCGACGTGGAGTGGCACACCACCGAGGCCCGGCACGAGGCGGGCTCGCCGAACGTGATCGGCGCCTACGCCATCGCCTCCGCCTGCCGGGCGCTGACCGAGGCGGGCTTCCCCGGCCTCGTCGCCCGGGAGCAGCGCCTGGTCGCCGAGGTGCGCGCGGGGCTGGCGGACATCCCCCAGGTCCGGGTGCTGTCGCTGTTCGGGGACGACGCGCCGCGGGTGGGCGTGCTGTCCTTCACCGTCGACGGCTGGAACAGCTCCCACGTCGCGGCGGCCCTCTCCGCCGAGTACGGGATCGGCGTCCGCGACGGCCTGTTCTGCGCCCATCCGCTGGTGCGCACGCTGCTCGGCGCGGGCCGGGGCGAGGCGGGGGAGTGCGGGGCCCCGGAGCCGGCGCCCGGGGGCTCGGCGCCGCTGAACGCCGTCCGGGTGAGCTTCGGCGCGGGGACCCCCGACGAGCACATCGCGCGCTTCCTGGCCGCGGTGCGGGAACTGGTCCGCGACGGCGCGCGCCTGCGCTACCGCACCGAGGGCAGCCGCTGCGTGCCGGACCGCGGCTGACCGCCCCGCCCCGGGCCCGGCCGGGCGGGAGCGGCCGGGCGGCTCCCGGGGCTCAGGCGTCGAGGCCGATCGCGAACGCGGCCTCCAGGTCGTGCTGCGAGTACGTCCGGAAGGCGACGTGGGTGTCGGTGCCCTCGACACCCGGGATCTTGCTGATGCGCCCGGGGATGACGTCGGCGAGGTCGTCGTGCCGCGCCACCCGGACCATGGCGATCAGGTCGTACGTCCCGGTCACCGAGAAGACCTCGCTGACGCTGTCCAGCGCGGCGATCGACTCGGCGATCTCGGGGATGCGGTCCACGCTGGTCTTGATGAGCACGATCGCAGTGATCACGGCTTGCCTTCTCCCTCGCTGGCCGCTGTAGACGCCCTCACTCTAGCCCCCGGCCGGAAGCGGCCCCAGGCAAAGAGGAAGCCGGTGGTGAACCCGGCCAGGTGCGCGAGATAGGCGACGCCCGGGCCGGGCCCGGCGTTCTGCGCCGCCACCCACTGGACCGCGAACCAGAAGACGAGCACGGCCCAGGCCGGGAAGCGCAGCGGAACGAAGAAGAGGAAGGGGAAGAGGCTGGTCACCCGTGCCTGGGGGAAGAGGTGGAGGAAGGCGCCCAGGACCGCCGAGATGGCTCCCGAGGCGCCCACCAGCGTCTGTGCCGACTCGGCGTTGGCCACCGCGTACACCAGCAGGGCGACATAGCCCGTGCCGAGGTAGAACAGGACGAAGCCGCTGCGCCCCATGCGCTCCTCGGTCATCGCTCCGAAGACGTAGAGGAAGAGCATGTTGCCGAGCAGGTGCAGCCAACTGCCGTGGACGAACGGTGCGGTCAGCGGGGTCAGCAGTGCCCGGGGCGAACCGGACAGCAGCTCCGCGGGGACCACCCCCCAGCGGGCGAAGTAGGAGGACTGCGCCTCCAGCAGCTGCTCCGCACCCCCGTGGGCCGGGTTCAGCCCGGAGACGGGGCTGACGGCGAAGAGCGCGCAGCACAGGGCGATCAGGGCGTAGGTCGCCACCGGGGTGCGCACCGCCCCGGTGACGGCTCCGCTCGCAGGGGGCCACCGACCGATCATGGACAGAGCATGGCGCAGCGGGAGGAAACGGTACAGCGTGCCTCGCCGTGACCGCGGGTACCCGTGAGGCCGTAGGGTTGCAGGGAGTACATCCGCAGTTCGACGGCGCACCGCGGGTCCCGGCACCGTGAGACGAAAAGGACGGCACGATGACGACGGTTCCCACGCCGACGGCCGACACCCGGTGGCGCTGCACGCTCTGCGGCAACCTCACCCGCTTCGACGTCACCCGCTCGTCCAAGGTCGTGGAGTACGTCCACCTCGACCTCGCGGGGGAGCCGACGGTGGAGGAGCGCGACGTGGTCAGTGAGACCATCGAGTCGGTCCGCTGCCGCTGGTGCAACGCGGTGGACCAGATCGAGCTGGTGGACAGGCCGGGCGCCGCTTCCTGAGAGAGCGGCCCCCTGAGGGTGTAGGGGTGACGGATCGTGGAGCAGCCCGCAGGCGACGCGGAACCGGCCGGTGCGGCCGCAGGCGCCGCGGAGGCCCTCGACCGCCCGCTGCCCGAGGGTGTCCGGCGGCGGGTCGTCGCCCTGGTGTCCGACGCCTTCGGCAGCCTGACCGTCGCCGAACTCCCGCCCCAGTTGCGGCAGTACGCCCGGTTCACCCCGACCCGCAGGGCCAGGTTCGCCGGGAACGCCATGGCGGCCGCGCTCGACGGCGACCCCGTCTTCCGCCGGCGCGTGGCCGAGCGGCTCGCGAAGGGCCAGCCGGAGCTGGCCGGGGCGCTGGAGGCGGGGGCGCCGCCCGGGGCGGCCGACCCGGTGGACGTGGCGGCCGCCGCCTATGTGCTGCGCCCCGCCGGGTGGGTGAAACTCGTCGCGGCCGCGGGCGAGGAGGTCGAGCGCGCGGACGCCGAGCGGGTCGAGGAGGAGGGCCGGCGCGAGCTGGAGCGGCTGCGGGCGGAGCTCGCCGAGGCCCGCGGCCAGGTCAGGTCCGAGACCGACCGGCTGCGCGCGGAGCTGGAGGCGGCCCGCAAGGAGGGCGACTCCCTCGCCCGCAAGCTGCGCAGCGCGCAGGCGGACGTCAAGCGGGGCGAGGCCGCGCTGCGGCGCTCGGCCTCCGAGATCGAGTCGGTGCGGGCGCAGGCGGCCGCGCAGGTGTCGGCCGCGGAGAGCGAGACCCGGCGGCTGAAGGCGCGCCTGGGCGAGGCGGAGGCGGCCGTGGAGGCCGGGCGCCGTGCGGCCCGCGAGGGGCGCTCCGTCGAGGACATGCGCCTGCGGCTGCTTCTGGACACCGTCCTGGACGCCGCCCAGGGGCTGCGCAGGGAGCTGGCGCTGCCCCCGGCGGGCATGCATCCGGCGGACACGGTGGACGCGGTGGAGCCGGGCCGGATGTCGCCCAAGGACATCGCCGCGCGGGCGCTGTCGGAGACCGACCCGGCGCTGCTGGACCAGCTCCTCGAACTGCCCCAGGCGCACCTGGTGGTGGACGGCTACAACGTCACCAAGACCGGCTACCCCACCATGCCGCTGGAGAAGCAGCGGCTCCGGCTGCTGGGCGGCCTGTCCGGGTTGGCGGCCCGCACGGGGGCGGAGGTGACCTGCGTCTTCGACGGCGCCGAGCTGGCCGCCCCGGTGCTGCTGGCCCCGCCGCGCGGGGTGCGGGTGCTCTTCTCCAAGCCGGGTGTCACCGCCGACGAGCTGATCCGCCAGCTGGTCCGCGCCGAGCCGCCGGGGCGGCCGGTGGTGGTGGCCTCCACCGACCGCGAGGTGGCCGACGGGGTGGCCAAGGCCGGTGCCCGGCCGGTCGCGTCCCTCTTGCTCCTGAAGCGCCTTTCGCGCCTCTCGTAACTCTCGCCGCACATGCCCGAATTGGTGCGCCTTGTGGGGGACGGTGCGTCAGGTTTCCACTACGGCGCGTGGGGTGAGGGTAAAGAATGGTGTGTCCGGGGGAGATTTTCCCGATGAGGATTTGAAGTGATCACAGGAAGGTCACTAGGGTCTGGGCTCGAACCTTCGCGCGGTCGCTCACCCAGCCGGGGTGGCAGCGAAGGAACCGCCGAGTTCGTACAGTTCGACCTCTCCGTCCCGGGGCTGCGACGTGCGGACGCCGGGGGCTGGGTGCCCCACGCAGGCCCGGTAGGCGGCTCGAGGCAGAAGGAGCTCGCCTTCGTGGCGTCCCACCGTCGTCCCAAGCAGCCGAGCCGCGCCCGAGTGACCGTGCTCACCGCGACCGCCGCAGCCGCCGTCGCCCTCACCGCCCAGAGCGCCCAGGCCGATCCGACCCCGAGCAAGAGCGAGGTCAAGGAGAAGGTCGACAAGCTCTACGAGGAGGCCGAGAAGGCCACCGAGAAGTTCAACGGGGCCAAGGAGAAGCAGGACAAGCTCTCCGAGCAGATCGACGCCCTCCAGGACAAGGTGGCCCGCGGCCAGGAGGAGCTCAACACCCTCCGGGACAGCCTCGGCTCGGTCGCCAGCGCGCAGTACCGCTCCGGCGGCATCGACCCCTCCGTGCAGCTCTTCCTCTCCGGGGACCCGGACACCTACCTGGACAAGGCCTCCGCCCTGGACCAGCTCGGCGCCAAGCAGACCGCCGCCATCCAGGAGATCCAGTCCAAGCAGCGCATCCTCGCCCAGCAGCGCCAGGAGGCCCAGGGCAAGCTCAAGGACCTGGAGGAGACCCGGACCGAGCTCGGCGAGAAGAAGCAGGAGGTCCAGAGCAAGCTCGCCGACGCGCAGAAGCTCCTGAACTCCCTCACCGCCGCCGAGCGGACCGCCCTGGCCGAGGAGGAGACCCGCGCCGACCGCGCCAGCGAGCGCGCCGACCTCGGCCCGGCCGTCCCCGCCTCCCAGCGGGCCTCCTCCGCCTTCGCCGCCGCCCAGTCCAAGGTCGGCTCGCCCTACGTCTACGGCGCCTCCGGCCCCAGCTCCTTCGACTGCTCCGGCCTCACCTCCTGGGCCTTCGCCCAGGCGGGCGTCTCCATCCCGCGCACCTCGCAGGCCCAGGCCAACGCCGGTACCCGCCTCTCGCAGAGCGAACTCAAGCAGGGCGACCTGGTCATCTTCTACGGCGACCTGCACCACGTCGGCTTCTACGCCGGCAACGGCCAGGTGCTGCACGCCCCGAAGCCCGGCGCCAACGTGCGCTACGAGTCGATCAACAACATGCCGTTCCAGTTCGGCGTGCGCATCTGACGCAGGCACCGCGGAGTCCGGCGCGGACGCCCCGGCCCGGCCGACGCGCCACCCGTCCGAACGGGCGAATTCCGCCGCCCTCCCGCTGACGCCCCGCCCCGCCGATGACCTGTGGTCCGTCGACGGGGCGTCACCGTGCGCGCCCACGGCGGTCGTTGGCCGCCGGGTCACGGCCCGGCTACTCTCTGCCGCGCAACATGCCCAGTCCTTGCGTCCCCGCGACGCGTGCGGAAGGGAGCGCGGCCCGTGGTGTCCCACCGCCGACCCTCACAGACCGGTCTCGCAGCGAGCGCCCGGGTCACCGTGCTGTCCGCGGCAGCGGCCACCGCGGCCGCCGCCCTGGCCTCCGCCCCCGCGGGCGCCGAGCCCCGGGAGACGGCCGCGGCCACCCGCGCCGAGGTCGACCGCCTCTACACCGAGGCCGAGCGCGCCACCGAGCGCTTCCACCGGGCCGACGAGGACGCGGGACGGCTCCGGGAGCGCGTCTCGGGGGCCCGGGACCGGCTCGCCCGGGGCCAGGACCGCATCAACGGGATGCGCCGCACCCTCGGTTCGGTCGCCGGAGCGCAGTACCGCTCCGGAGTCGACCCCTCGCTGGAGCTCTTCCTCTCCTCCGACCCGGACAGCTACCTGGAGCGGGCGGCCGCGCTGGAGCGGCTCGGCGACCGCCACGCCCGCACCCTGGCGGAGTTCCGGGACGCGCAGCGCGAGCTGGACCAGCAGCGGGCCGAGGTGGCCCGCGACCTGACCGAGCTGGAGCGCAGCCGCTCGGCGGTCGCCCGCCACAAGCGCAGCGTCGAACGCAAGCTGGAGCACGCGCGGCGGCTGCTGGAGCGGCTGCCCGCCGCCGAGCGCGCCTCGCGCTCCGCACGGGACGGGAGCGCGCCCGGGACCGTCCTCCTCGCCTCCGGGTCCCGCCACGCCTCCTCCGCCGCCGCGGCCGCCCGCGGCGCGGTCGGCAGCCCGTACGTGTGGGGCGCCAACGGGCCCTCCGGCTTCGACTGCTCGGGCCTCGTGCAGTGGTCCTACGCCCAGGCGGGGGTGGCGCTGCCCCGCACCTCCCAGGGCCAGGCGAACGCGGGGCGGCGCATCCCCCTGTCCGAGGCCCGGCCCGGCGACATCGTCACCTACCGCGGCGACGCCAGCCACGTCGGGATGTACATGGGCAACGGGCAGGTCGTCCACGCCCCCTACCCGGGCGCGGCCGTGCGCTACGACCCGGTGGGCATGATGCCCGTCCACGCGGTGACCCGGGTCTGAGGAGCGGCCGGGCCGTGGCGGGGCCGGTCCCGGGCCGGGCCCCCGCGCCGCCGCTTCCGTACGATCGGCAGGGTGGCAGGTCAGGGGCGCGTCCGGCGCGCGGTGATCCGCGGCACGGCGGGGCTCGGCCTCGCCGCGCTGCTGCTCCTGCCCGCCTGCTCTCCCGCCCCGTCCCCGCTGGACCCGGCGGCCGAGGGCGTCCAGCGCACCCTGGACGCCCGCGCGGAGGCCGTCCTCGACCGCGACCGCGACGGCTACCTCGCGGTCCTCGCCCCCGGCGACCGGCAGCTGCGCACCGCCCAGGGCGAGGAGTTCGACCGGCTGGCCGAGGTGCCCGTGGGCACCTGGGAGTACCGCCTCGCGGGTGTGCGCCACGACGGCGGCAGGGCCGTCGCCGACGCCGAGCTGCGCTACCGGCTCGACGGCTACGACTCCGCGCCCATGACCGCCTCCCGGGTGCTGGAGCTGACCGAGCGCGGCGGACGCTGGCTCATCACCGCCGACCGGCCCGCCACCGGCGCCGCCCAGCAGCTCTGGCAGCAGGGCGGGGTACGGGCCGTGCGCGGCGCGGACAGCCTGGTGCTGGGCGTCGGGCAGGACCGGGAGCGGCTGCGGGAGCTGGCCGAGACGGCCGACCGGGCGGTACCCGCCGTGGAGGACGCCTGGCCCGAGGGCTGGGACGGCCGGGTCGTGGTGCTCGTCCCCGCCTCGCTGGAGGACATGGGGCGACTGCTCGGGGGGCCCTCCGCGAGCTACCGGGGCGTCGCGGCCGTCACCACGGCCGAGACCGGCGCCGCCGCCCCGGCCGACCGCGTCGTCGTCAACCCCGAGGCCTACGCACTCCTCGGCGAGCTCGGGCGGCAGGTGGTGCTGACCCACGAGACCACCCATGTGGCCACCCGCGCGGACACCTCCGCCGCCACGCCCCTGTGGCTGTCGGAGGGCTTCGCCGACTGGGTCGCCTACCGCGGCTCGGACCGCACCGATGCGCAGATCGCCCCCGCACTGCACCGGGCCGTGCAGGCCGGGCGCACACCCGCGGCCCTGCCGGAGGACGAGGACTTCGCCTTCGGCGGCGACGCGGACGCCCTCGCCCGCGCCTACGAGGGCGGACGCCTCGCCTGCACGCTCATCGCCGAGCGCTGGGGGGAGGAGCGGCTGACGGCCTTCTACCGCACCGTCGGCGCCGCCGGGCACCGGGAGGGCGCCGTCGAGCACGCGCTCCGGCAGGAACTGGGCACCACCCTGGAGGCGTTCACCGGGCAGTGGCGCGACCATCTGCGAGCGCGGCTCGGCTGAGCGCGCCCCCGGTGCCGCCCCGCCCCGCCGAGGTCGCCCGCCACAGCCCCCGGCAGGCCCCCAGCGCGGCCGCCGCCAGCAGCCCGTTGCGGACCACCAGCAGGGCCACGCCCAGGGCGTCGCCGGCCACCACATGGGCGAAGAGGACGGGGAACTCCAGCAGCGTCACCCCGGTCGCCGCCAGCACCAGCAGCGCCGGGCGCACCATCCGCGTCCGGGGGTGCACCAGGCAGACCGCCGCCAGCCCCACCAGCCACACCAGGTACTGGGGGCTGAGCACCCGGCTGGTGACCGTGAACAGCAGCACCGCCGCGAAGGCGGCGTCCGCGGGCCCCTGGGGCCCCCAGCGGCGCGCCCTCAGCCGCCACACCACCAGCCAGGCCCCCGCGGCTGCCGCCGCCGCCAGCGCCAGCCCGCTCACCAGCCCGACGTACGGGCCCACGAACTCCACCGACCCGTAGTTCAGCAGCACCTCGCCCTCCCAGCCGGCGTGCCGTGCCAGGTGGAAGACCAGCGCCCCGAAGGACTCCACCTCCGTCCCCCGGTCCCGCTGGAAGGCGGCGAAGGCCAGCGCGCCCGGCAGCGCGGCCGCCAGCGCCGCCGTGCCCGCCCCCGCCACCACCAGCGCCGCCGTGAAGCAGCGGCGGGCCGTCCGTCCCCGGGGGACGCCCACCAGCAGCAGGGCGGGCCACACCTTCACCAGCGCCCCGAACGCGGCCAGCGCCCCCATGGCCCGCGGCCGCCGCACCCCCGCGGTGAGCGCCGCCACCGCGACCGCGGTGACCATCAGGTCGTAGCGGGTGTAGGCGGTCGGCCCCAGCAGGGGCACCCCCGCCACCCACGTCCAGGTGCCGCGCCGGGTGCCCGCCCGCCGGCCCGCGCGGTGCACCAGCACCAGGACCGCCAGGTCGCACAGGAGCAGCAGCACGGTGAAGGCCGCGGCGTAGTCCAGCGGGCGCAGCAGGCCGGGGGAGAGGATCGCGAGCGCCGCACCGGGCGGGTACTGCCAGGTGACGTCGTCGGCCGGGTAGGCGCCCCGGCTCAGCACCCCGTACCAGCCCCGGTAGATGACGTCGACGTCGCTGGTGACGTCCGGACCCGGCAGGACGAGCACCCCCGCCGCGCACAGCAGCAGCAGGGCCCGGGTCCCCGCCCAGACGGCCGGTGCGAGCATCCCGCCGGGGACCGCCGCCCTCGCCATGCCGTCCCCCTCGCGCCGCCGTCCGCGGCCCATCATGCCGGGCGGGGCCCCGCGGACCGTGGAGGACGCGTTCGGTACTGTCGGCGGCGATGGACAAGACCCTGATCGTGACCAACGACTTCCCGCCCCGGCCCGGTGGCATCCAGGCGTTCCTCCACAACATGGCCCTGCGCCTGGAGCCCGGGCGGCTCGTCGTCTACGCCTCCACCTGGAAGCGGGGCCGGGAGGGCGCGGAGGCGACCAGGGCCTTCGACGAGGAGCAGCCCTTCACCGTCGTCCGCGACCGCGCCACGATGCTGCTGCCGACGCCCCGGGTCACCCGCCGGGCCGCGGGGCTGCTGCGCGAACACGGCTGCACCTCGGTGTGGTTCGGCGCCGCGGCCCCGCTCGGGCTGATGGCCCCCGCGCTGCGCCGGGCGGGCGCCCGGCGGATCGTCGCCACCACCCACGGGCACGAGGCGGGCTGGGCGCAGCTGCCGGTCGCCCGCGGGCTGCTGCGCCGGATCGGCGAGGGCACGGACACGCTCACCTACCTGGGCGAGTACACGCGCGCGAGGATCGCCTCGGCGCTCACCCCGGAGGCCGCCGGGCGGATGGTGCAGCTGCCGCCCGGCGTCGACGAGAAGACCTTCCACCCCGGCTCCGGGGGCGACGAGGTCCGCGCCCGGCTCGGCCTGGCCGACCGCCCGGTGGTGGTGTGCGTGTCGCGGCTGGTCCCGCGCAAGGGCCAGGACACGCTCATCCGCGCGATGCCCGCCGTGCTGTCCGCCGTCCCCGACGCCGTCCTGCTGGTCGTCGGCGGGGGCCCCTACGAGCGGGAGCTCCACCGGCTCGCCGAGGAGACGGGCGTGGCCGGCTCGGTGCGCTTCACCGGTGCCGTGCCCTGGGCGGAGCTGCCCGCCCACTACGGCGCGGGGGACGTCTTCGCCATGCCCTGCCGCACCCGGCGCGGGGGCCTGGACGTGGAGGGCCTCGGCATCGTCTACCTGGAGGCCTCGGCCACCGGCCTGCCGGTCGTGGCGGGGGACTCCGGCGGGGCGCCGGACGCGGTCCTCGACGGCGAGACGGGCTGGGTGGTGCGCGGGAGCGCCCCCGAGGAGTCCGCCGAGCGGATCACCGCCCTGCTGGAGGACCCGGCGCTGCGCCGCCGCATGGGCGAGCGCGGCCGGGCCTGGGTGGAGGAGCGCTGGCGCTGGGACCTGCTGGCCGAGCGGCTGAAGGAGCTGCTGTAGGGACCGGCGCGGGTACGCCCGGGCCCCGGCGGCGGGCCGCCGGGGCCGTGCGGGGGCCGGGGGCGCTCAGGAGGCGTAGATCGACTCGATCTCGTCCGCGAAGTCCTTGGCCACCATGGCCCGCTTCAGCTTCAGCGAGGGCGTGATGTGCCCCGCCTCCTCCGTGAACTGGGTGGCCAGGACGCGGAACCTGCGCACGGACTCGGCCTTGGACACCGCCGCGTTGCCGTCGTCCACCGCCCGCTGGACCTCCGCCAGCAGCTCCGGGTCCTCGCGGAGCGAGGCGGCGGTGGAGCCGGCGGGCTTGCCGTTGTCCGCGGCCCAGCGCGCCAGGAACTCCTCGTCCAGGGTCACCAGCGCACCCACGAACGGGCGGCCGTCCCCGACGACCATGCACTCCGCCACCAGGGCGTGCGCCCGGATGCGGTCCTCGATGACGGCGGGTGCCACGTTCTTGCCGCCCGCGGTGACCAGGATCTCCTTCTTGCGGCCCGTGATGGACAGATAGCCGTCCTCGTCGAGGGTGCCGATGTCCCCCGTGTGGAACCAGCCCTCGGTGAGCGCCTCGGCCGTGGCCGCCTCGTTGTTCCAGTAGCCCGAGAACAGGTGCTCGCCGTGCAGCAGCACCTCGCCGTCGTCGGCGATGCGCACCACGGAGCCGGGCAGCGGCTGGCCGACCGTGCCGATCTTCTGGCGGTCCCAGGGGTTGAACGCGGTGGCCGCGCAGCTCTCGGTGAGCCCGTAGCCCTCCAGGACCGTGAAGCCGATGCCGCGGAAGAAGTGGCCGAGGCGCTCGCCGAGCGGCGCGCCGCCGGAGATCGCGTACTCGCCCCGGCCGCCCAGCACCGCGCGCAGCTTGCCGAAGACGAGCTTGTCGAAGACCTTGTGCCGGATCCGCAGCCCGAGGGAGGGGCCGGACGGGGTCGCCAGCGCGCGGCTGTAGTCGATCGCCGTGCGGGCGGCCCGGTCGAAGACGGCGCCCTTGCCGTCGGCCTGGGCCTTGGCGCGCGCCGCGTTGTAGACCTTCTCGAAGACGCGCGGCACCCCGAGGATGAGCGTCGGGCGGAAGGAGGCCAGCTCGTCGGTGAGGTTCTTGATGTCCGGGACGCACCCGAGCTTGATCGGCGCCATCACCGAGGCGACCTCGACCAGCCGCCCGAAGACGTGCGCCGCGGGAAGGAAGAGCAGGACCGAGCACTCGCCCGTGCGGAACAGCGGCCTCAGCCGCTCCACGACGTTGCCGCACTCGGCGAAGAACGCCCGGTGGGTCAGGACGCACCCCTTGGGGCGACCGGTGGTCCCGGAGGTGTAGACGATGGTCGCCGGGTCGTCCGCGCGGGCCGCGGAGCTGCGCTCGTCGACCACCTCGTCGGCGATCCCCGCGCCCGCCGCGGCCAGCTCCCCGACGGCACCCGCGTCGATCCCCCAGACGTGCCGCAGCTCCGGGAGGCTGCCGCGCACCGACTCCACGGCGGCCGCGTGCGCCTCGGTCTCCACCAGCACGGCGACGGCGCCCGAGTCCCCGAGGATCCAGGAGACCTGCTCGGCGGAGCTGGTCTCGTACACCGGCACGGTCACCGCCCCGGCGCTCCAGATCGCGAAGTCCAGCTGCACCCACTCGTAGCGGGTCCGGGAGATCAGGCCCACCCGGTCGCCCGGGCGGATGCCCGCGGCGATCAGGCCCTTGGCCGCGGCACGGACCTCCGCCAGGAACTGCACGGCCGTGACGTCGGTCCAGACTCCGGCGACCTTGCGGCCCATGACGGCCACATCCGGATGCTGAGCGGCATTGCGGCGGATGAGATCCGTCAGGTTGCCGTCCGTGGGGACCTCGTACAGGGCCGGAAGGCTGAACTCGCGCAAGACTGCTGCTCCTCATCGGGCTCCGGCGCCACGGCTCTGTGGTGCGCCGGCTGCGGTCCACAGTCGGGCAGGTGCTCAGTGGGGGTGAGCACGACTGGACTGCCCGGACGTTACCCATCGGTAGTCGGTTCTCGATAGGGGTTCCCGGCCAATGTTCCGCGCGTCACACGGTCCCGGCCGGACCTCGGGGGAAGTATCCCACTCTCCGATGGCGGCCGAGTAACCGCAGGTGAAAGCCTCTGTCGGAGGGCGGTGGCGTCCTCGTAGGCTGGCCGCCATGCGAGGGATGCGAGTCAACGTGGTCAGCGATGTGCACGGCAACGCCGAGGATCTGGCCACCGCGGGCGAGGGGGCCGACGCCCTGCTCTGCCTCGGTGACCTGGTGCTCTTCCTCGACTACGCGGACCACTCGCGCGGTATCTTCCCGGACCTGTTCGGCGTGGAGAACGCCCACCGGATCGTGGAGCTGCGCACGGCCCGCCGGTTCGAGGAGGCCAGGGTCCTCGGCCGCCGGCTGTGGGCGGAGCTCGGAGCCGACCGCACCGAGGTCATCGAGTCCGCCGTCCGGCGGCAGTACGCGGAACTGTTCGCGGCCTTCCCCACACCGACGTACGCCACCTACGGCAATGTCGACATCCCCCGTCTGTGGCCGGAGTTCGCCCGGCCCGGCACCACCGTCCTCGACGGCCAGCGGGCCGAGATCGGCGGCCGGGTCTTCGGCTTCGTCGGCGGCGGCCTCACCACTCCCATGCGCACCCCCTACGAGATCTCCGACGAGGAGTACGCCGCCAAGGTCGAGGCCCTCGGCGAGGTGGACGTGCTCTGCTCGCACATCCCGCCGGACGTGCCGGAGCTGACCTACGACACGGTCGCCCGGCGCTTCGAGCGCGGCAGCCGGGCCCTGCTGGAGGCGATCCACCGCGTCCGCCCGCGCTACGCCCTCTTCGGTCACGTCCACCAGCCGCTGGCCCGCCGGATGCGCATCGGGGCGACCGAGTGCGTCAACGTCGGCCACTTCGCCTCCACCGGGCGGCCCTGGTCGCTGGAGTGGTGAGCCCCGCCCGCCGCGCCCCCCCGCCGCGCCCCCGCCCGGCCCGCCTCCCGCCTCCCCGCCCCGGCCGCCCGGCCCGTCCGGCCGCTCCCCGCCCCGGTGGACCGGGCGCCGGGGCGAGGGCGCGGTCGCGATAGCCTGCACCCCGTCACACGCCCCCGGTACCACCGCACCGTCAAGGAGCCGCAGCGATGGCGGAACACACCAGTTCGAGCATCACGATCGATGCGCCTCCTGCCGAGGTGATGGGCGTGATCGCCGACTTCGGCCGCTACCCCGAGTGGACCGGCGAGGTGAAGGAGGCCGAGGTGCTGGCCTCCGACGCCCAGGGCCGCGCCGAGCAGGTCCGCCTGGTCCTCGACGCCGGTGCGATCAAGGACGACCACACCCTCGCCTACACCTGGCACGGTGCCGACGAGGTCAGCTGGACCCTGGTGAAGTCCCAGATGCTGCGGGCCCTCGACGGCACCTACCGCCTCGCCCCCGCGGGCGGCGGCGACCGCACGGAGGTCACCTACCAGCTCACCGTGGACGTCAAGATCCCCATGCTCGGGATGATCAAGCGCAAGGCGGAGAAGGTCATCATCGACCGCGCCCTGGCCGGTCTGAAGAAGCGGGTCGAGAGCGGCGCCGGCGCCTGATGCGCAGGGTCCTCGTCACCGGCCTCGGCGGCGCGGGCCGCACCACCGTGGCCGCCTCCGCGGCCCTCGCCTGCGCCGCCCGGGGCGAACGCACCCTGCTGCTGTCCCCGGCCGCCGACGTCCCCCTGGAGCGGCCCGTGACGGGCACTCCCGAGGCGCCCACCGCCGTGGCCGACCGCCTCTGGGCCGCTCGGACCGACCCGGCCGGCGACTTCCGGGCCGAGTTCCTCGACCTCCAGCAGCGCCTGTCGACGGGCCTGGACCTGCTCGGCGCGGCCCGGCTGGAGGAGGACGAACTCACCGAGCTCCCCGGCAGCGGTGCCTTCGCCCTGCTGCGCTCCCTGGCCGCCGCCTCCCGGGGCGACTGGGACGTCCTCGTCGTCGACATGCCCCCGCTGGCGGAGGCGCTGGCCGCGCTGGCACTGCCCGAGGAGCTCCGCCGCTACCTGCGCAGGCTGCTGCCCCCGGAGCGCCAGGCGGCGCGCGCCCTGCGCCCGGTCCTCGCCCAGCTGGCCGGGGTCCCGATGCCCGCGCAGTGGCTCTACGAGACGGCCGCGCGCTGGGACGCCGAACTCGCCGGGGTCCAGGCGCTGGTCGCATCCCGCGGCACGGGTCTGGCCCTGGTCGCCGAGCCCGGGCCGGCCGCCGCCGACGCCCTGCGGACCGGCCGGGCCGGGCTGAGCCTCTTCGGCCACCGCCTGGACGCCCTGGTCGCCAACCGCTGCGTGCCCGGCGACTCGCCGGACCCCTGGCTGGCCTCGCTCGCCGCCCAGCAGCACAAGTGCACGACCGAATGGCGTGCCGTCCCGCCCGGCGGGCCCGCCGGCGCCGCGCTCGTCGAGGTGCCGCACCTCGGCCGCGACCCCCGCGGGCCGGAGGACCTCGAAAGCCTCGGCACCGGCCCGCTCGCCCCCGCCCGGGACGGTGGCGGCCCGCCGTCCGAGGACGGGGCGGACGGGGCACGGCCCGCGCCCTGGACCGTGCTGGACCGGCGCACCGAGGACGGCACCCTCACCCTCCGGCTGCCGCTGCCCGGCGCCGTCAAGGAGGAGCTGTCGCTCGTCCGCCGCGGGGACGAACTCCTGCTCACCGTCGGGCCGTTCCGCAGGATCGTGCCCCTGCCCTCGGCCCTGCGGCGCTGCACCGTGTCCGGAGCGGCCCTGCGCGAGGGCGTGCTGGGCGTCCGCTTCACGCCCGACCCCGGCCTCTGGCCGCGCACCCGCTGAAGGCGGCACCGCCGTTCGGGTACCGTCGAAGCAGCGGGCAGCAGCCCGCCGCCCGTCCTGCCGCAGGAGTACGCCATGAGCGATGCCACCCAGCGCCCCGACGTCGACGAGGACGCCTGGGCGACGGCGTGCGAGGAGGATCTGCGGGCGGAGCAGGCCCGCCGCCGCGCGACCCACGGGACGCCCCCCGGCTCCGCCGCGGACGAGTTCCGCAGGCTGCTGGACGCCGTCGCCGACAAGGTCTCCGCCTTCCCCTCCTCGCTGCCCGGCAAGGCCGCGCAGAGCGCCGTGCAGCAGTTCGTGGACCAGGCGAAGGCCGTGGTGGAGCCGGTCGTCGAGCGGAACCCGCAGGTCTTCGACTACCTCGCCGCCGCGGGCGGCGAGCTGCTCGCCGCCTACCGCTCCGCCGTCGAGGGCCAGGAGCAGCGCTGGACCCGCGGAGCCCGGGAACCACAGGCGCCCCAGGAGCCCGGCCGCGGCCCCGGCGAGGACCCCGGACCGACCGAGCGCATCGACCTGGACTGACCGGACGGGGGCCGCCCCTCGGGTACGGTTGGCCGTAGCGGGGCTCGACCGAATACTGAGGGACACATGGGACTCACCATCGGCGTCGACATCGGCGGCACGAAGATCGCGGCGGGCGTGGTCGACGAAGAGGGCACCATTCTCGAAACGCACACCGTGCCCACGCCGTCGACGCCCGAGGGCATCGTCGACGCGATCTGCACCGCCGTCGCGGGAGCCGGCGAGGGGCAGGACATCGAGGCCGTCGGGATCGGCGCCGCGGGCTACGTCGACGACAAGCGTGCCACCGTCCTGTTCGCACCCAACATCGACTGGCGCCACGAACCGCTGAAGGACAAGGTCGAACAGCGCGTCGGCCTCCCCGTCGTCGTGGAGAACGACGCCAACGCCGCAGCCTGGGGCGAGTACCGCTTCGGCGCGGGCCAGGGCCACGACGACGTCATCTGCATCACCCTCGGCACCGGGCTGGGCGGCGGCATCATCATCGGGAACAAGCTGCGCCGCGGACGCTTCGGCGTCGCCGCCGAGTTCGGCCACATCCGGGTGGTGCCCGACGGGCTGCTGTGCGGCTGCGGCAGCCAGGGCTGCTGGGAGCAGTACGCCTCCGGCCGCGCCCTGGTCCGCTACGCCAGGCAGCGTGCCAACGCCACGCCCGAGCACGCCTCCGTCCTGCTCGGCCTCGGCGACGGGACCGTCGAGGGGATCCAGGGCAAGCACATCAGCCAGGCCGCGCGGCAGGGCGACAAGGTGGCCGTCGACTCCTTCCGGGAGCTGGCGCGCTGGGCCGGGGCGGGCCTGGCCGACCTGGCCTCGCTCTTCGACCCCTCGGCCTTCATCGTCGGCGGCGGGGTCTCCGACGAGGGCGACCTCGTCCTCGACCCCATCCGCAAGTCCTTCCGCCGCTGGCTGATCGGCGGCAACTGGCGTCCGCACGCCCAGGTGCTCGCCGCCCGGCTGGGCGGCAGGGCCGGACTCGTGGGAGCCGCCGACCTCGCCCGCCAGGGCTGAACCACCGGCCCGTCCCGGGCCCGCGCCCCGTGCCCGCCGCGTCCTCGGCCGAACGCGGCGGGCACCGCCGTATCGTGACCGCCATGCCGCTCCGTACGCTGCCCGACCTGCCGGAATCCCGTACCGAGCCGGACGGTTCCGCACTGGTCCGGGTCCTGAGCTACAACCTGCGCTCCCTGCGCGACGACGAGGAGGCGCTGGCCCGGGTCGTGCGGGCCTGCCGCCCCGACCTCCTCCTCGCCCAGGAGGCGCCCCGGTTCTTCCGCTGGCGCAAGCACGCGGCGCGCCTCGCGGCCGCCACCGACCTGGTGATGCTCTCCGGGGGCGCGACCGCGGCCGGCCCGCTGCTGCTCTGCTCGCTGCGGGCCGCCGTCGAGCACACCGAGGACATCCTGCTGCCGCGCACCCCCGGCCTCCACCGGCGGGGCTTCGCCACCGCCGTGGTCCGCGTCGCCGGGGCCCGGCTCGGCGTCGTCAGCTGCCACCTGAGCCTCCAGGAGGCCGAGCGCCGCGACCAGGCGCGGATGCTCCTGGAGCACCTCGCCTCCCTGGGGGCGCCCCATGCGGTGGTCGCCGGGGACGTCAACGAGCCGCCCGCGGGCCGTTCCTTCCGGCTGCTCGCCGGCACCCTGCGGGACTGCCGCGCGGTGCGCCCCTGGGGCGACGAGGCCACCCACCCCTCGGCCGCCCCCCGGCGGCGGATCGACGCGGTCTTCACCACCCCGGGCGTCGAGGTGCTCGGTTGCGGCGTCCCCAGGGGGCTGCCGGGCGTGGCCGAGGACGACCTGAGGGCCGCCACCGACCACCTGCCCGTGCTCGCCGCGCTCCGCGTCCCCGCGGCGTCCGCGCCACCCCGCTGACCGGGCCCGGTCAGACGACCGCGCCGCGGCCCGGGTCGTCGTAGTCGTCGTCGCCCGAGGACATCCGGGCCACCAGTGTGGCGAAGCCGCCGAGGAACCCGCCGATGCACAGCGTCGTCAGCCACCAGGTCATGTCCCACTGCAGCAGCACGGCGACCAGCATCAGCACCGGCCCGCCGATCACCGCCAGCCAGGCGAACTTCGCCGTGACGTCCGCCTCCGGCAGCGGAGGGGGCTCCGGCGGCACGAAGTGCCCCTCGTCGCCCTCGTCCTGCTCCCCGTCCGCGGCGCCGCCGTCCGGTTCGGCCACCTGGTAGTCGCGGGGGCCGCCCCCGACGCCGGGGGCGAAGGTGACCGAGCCGCCCAGCGGCCGGGCGGGCGGTTCGGCCGGGGGCTTCCCCTCCGTCTCGTCCTCCAGCAGGGCCAGGTCCTCGACCGACCGGAAGGGCTTGGCGCCCGGCGGATCGGCCGGCTCCTCGCCGTACCCGGCGACGATCGCCGCCCAGGCGGCCTCCTCGTCGATCGGCTGCGGCTCACGGTCCGCGTCGTGCTGCTCAGCCACCGGTCCCACTCCCTCCCGAGGTCTCCGCCGCCGGGGCCCCGACGGCCCCGGCCCGTGGAGCGAGCCGGCTCACGAACGCATGGCTCTCTTCGAAGATCCGCTCCGCATCATGGTCCAACGTCGCCACATGGCGGCTGTGTTCCAGCAGCACCTCCGTGACGTCCACCGAGGAGACCCGGGCGAGGACGCGGGCGGAGTCGGCCGGGTCGACCACGCCGTCCTCGGCGCTGTGCAGGAGCAGCAGCGGCTGGGTGACCTGCGGCAGCTCGCGGTCGACGACCCGCAGGAAGCGCCGCGCCGAATCCGCCGCGTGCAGCGGCACCCGGTCGTACCCCGTCCCGGTCGCGCCCGGCCGGGCGATGTCCCCGACGATCCCGGGGCCCGACGGCACCAGGTGGCGCACCACCGGCAGCAGCCGCCCCCGTACGCCGTGCACCCGGTTGGCCGGGTTGACCACCGCGACGCCCCGGACCGCGTCCCCGTGCCGCGCGGCCAGCCGCAGCGCGAGCGCCCCGCCGAGGGACAGGCCGAAGACGAAGACGTCCCGGCACCGGCCGCGCAGGGCCGCCAGCTCGCGGTCCACCTCCGCGTACCAGTCCTGCCAGCCCGTCACCCGGAGGTCCTGCCAGCGGGTGCCGTGGCCGGGGAGCAGGGGCAGCGACACCGTCAGGCCCCGGGCCGCCAGGAACGAGGCCCAGGGGCGCAGCGGCTGCGGGGAACCGGTGAAGCCGTGGCAGAGGAGGACGCCGACCTCACCGCCTTCATGGCGGTAGGGCTCGGCTCCGGGGAGGACCGGCACCAAGATCTCCTGTTCGTGAGGCGCGGGCGGGGCGCTGCGCGCAGGCCGCCGGTACGCGGGAGGCGGGGTCGCTCCTCACGGTACGCGACCGGGCCGACACCGACCAGGGCCGTCGCGCTCCCGGCCGGACCGGGACGGGGGCGCCGGGGCGGCCACGGGATAAGGTCTGTTCGAGAGCACACAGGAGGATTTCGAGTTGATCTACGGCGCCATGAAGTTCTCCATCGGGGGATCGCTGAAGCTCGCGTTCAGACCCTGGGTGGAAGGGCTGGAGCACATCCCGGCCGAGGGACCCGCGATCCTCGCCAGCAACCACCTGTCGTTCTCGGACTCCTTCTTCCTGCCCGCGGTGCTGGACCGCAAGGTCACCTTCATCGCCAAGGCGGAGTACTTCACCTCCCCCGGGGTCAAGGGCAGGCTGACCGCCGCGTTCTTCAAGGGCGTCGGCCAGCTGCCGGTGGACCGTTCGGGTGCCCGGGGCGCCGGTGAGGCCGCGATCAAGGCCGGTATCGAGGTCATCGAGTCCGGCGGGCTCTTCGGCATCTACCCGGAGGGCACCCGCTCCCCCGACGGCCGCCTCTACCGCGGCAAGCCCGGCGGGCTGGCCCGGGTGGCGCTGGCGACCGGCGCACCGGTCATCCCCGTCGCCATGATCGACACCGAGAAGATCCAGCCGCCCGGCAAGGTCGTCCCCAAGCTCATGCGCCCCGGCATCCGGATCGGGGCGCCCCTCGACTTCAGCCGCTACCACGGCATGGACGGCGACCGCTTCATCCTGCGCTCGGTGACCGACGAGGTCATGTACGAGATCATGAAGCTCTCCGGCCAGGAGTACGTGGACGTCTACGCCACCGCCGCCAAGCGCGCCATCGCCGAGGCGGAGAAGGCGCAGAAGGAGGCGGACAAGGAGGCGGAGAAGGCCCGCAGGGAGGCCCAGAAGGCCGCGCGGCCGGAGCGGCCGGCGGCCTAGCACCGCAGCGCTGCGGGGCCGTGGCGGCCCGTGCCGGCGGATCCGGGCGGTACCCGAGCGGGAGGGGAGGGGCGATGGACGGTCGCGGTCGGGCCGTGCGGATGTCGGTCGAGCTGCCGCTGTGGCGCGCGCTCGCCGGCTACCGGGTGCTCACCCTGGTCTACGCGGTGCTGATCTTCGTCTTCGGGCAGGACCGGTTCGAGCGCCCGGGCGTCGCCGTGGGCGTCCTCGCCGTGATGGCCGTCTGGACGCTCGCCACCCTGCCCCGGGTGTCGAGCGCGGCCCGCTGCACCCGCCCCTTCCTCGCCGTCGACCTCGCCATCGCCCTCACCGGCATCCTGCTCACCCCGCTCGCCGACGCCCACGCGCAGACCCACGACGGGCCCACGCTGCCCTCGATCTGGACCGCGGGCTCGGTGCTCGCCTTCGCCCTCAAGGGCGGCTGGCGCTGGGCGGGTTTCGCCTCCTCCCTGGTGGCCGTCGCCAACATCGTCCAACGGGGCGAGCCGAGCGCCGACACCTTCCACAACGTCCTGCTGGTCTGGGTCGCCTCGATCGCCATCGGCTACGTGGTCGAGGTCGCCCGCGCCTCCGAGCGCACACTCGCACGGGCCCTGGAGATCGAGGCCGCGACCCGGGAGCGGGAGCGCCTGGCCCGGGACATCCACGACGGCGTGCTCCAGGTGCTCGCGATGGTCCAGCGGCGCGGCACCGCCCTCGGCGGCGAGGCGGCCGAGCTGGGCCGGATGGCCGGCGAGCAGGAGGTCGCCCTGCGCACCCTGGTCTCCGGCGGACTCGTGCCCCCCTCGCGCAGCCCGGAGGCCGCACCCGCCCCCGCGGAGAACGCCCCCGCGGAGAGCGGGCCCGCCGGGCCGGTGGACCTGCGGACGCTGCTGGCGCCCTGCGCCGGCGCCCGGGTGACGCTCTCCGAGCCCGGGGCCCCGGTCCTCCTCCCGCCGGGGGCGGCACGGGAACTCGCCGCCGCGGTCGGCGCCGCACTGGACAACGTCCGCCGGCACGCGGGTGACGCGGCCTCCGCCTGGATCCTGGTGGAGGACTGGCCCGACGAGGTGGTCGTCACCGTGCGGGACGACGGTCCGGGCATTCCGGAGGGCAGGCTCGCGCAGGCCGAGGGGGAGGGGCGCCTCGGCGTGGCCCAGTCCATCCGCGGCAGGCTGCGGGACCTCGGCGGCAGGGCCGAGCTGCTCTCGGTGCCCGGCCAGGGCACGGAGGTCGAGTTGACGGTTCCCCGGGGGAAGGCGGACACATGAGCGAAGCACGGCCGATCACGGTGATGGTCGTCGACGACCACCCGATGTGGCGGGACGCGGTCGCCCGCGACCTCTCCGAGGCGGGCATGGAGGTCGTGGCCACGGCGGGCGACGGGGCGGCGGCCGTGCGGCGGGCGCAGGCCGCGGCGCCCGACGTCCTGGTCCTGGACCTCAACCTGCCGGAGCTGCCGGGGGTGCAGGTGTGCAAGGAGCTGGTGGGCGCGCTGCCGGGACTGCGGGTCCTGGTGCTGTCGGCGAGCGGGGAGCACGCGGACGTGCTGGAGGCGGTCAAGTCGGGGGCCACCGGCTACCTGGTGAAGTCGGCGAGCACCGAGGAGCTCACCGAGGCCGTGCGCCGCACCGCCGCCGGGGACCCGGTGTTCACCCCGGGCCTCGCGGGCCTGGTGCTCGGGGAGTACCGCAGGCTCGCCTCGGAGCCCGCGCCGCCGGCCGGGGGCGGGCGGGACAAGGCACCGCGGCTGACCGACCGGGAGACCGAGGTGCTCCGCCTGGTGGCCAAGGGCCTGTCCTACAAGCAGATCGCGGAGCGGCTGGTCATCTCGCACCGGACGGTGCAGAACCACGTCCAGAACACCCTGGGCAAGCTGCAGCTCCACAACCGCGTGGAGCTGGTCCGCTACGCCATCGAGGCGGGCCTGGACGAGGCCTGAGCCGCGGCGCCCCCGTGTCCGGGAGGCGGCGTGCCGCCGGGAGGAGCCCCGGGCACCCGACCGGGAGGGCAGAATGCGGCACGTCCCCCCGGGCCCCCGGCCCGGCACCCGCCCCACCCCTGGGAGTGACCGTGGAAGTCCTCGCCTTCGGCGTCCAGGCCGACGAACGGCCCCTCATCGAGGAGGCGTTCTCCGGCCGGCACGAACTGCACTGCACGGACGTCTTCCTCGGCGCCGACACCGCCCCGATGGCCGCGGGCTACGAGGCCGTCTCCACCAGCGTCAACGCCCGGCTCGACGCCCGGGTGCTCCAGACGCTCGCCGTCGGGGGGACGTCGATGATCGCCCAGCGCTCCACCGGGTTCAACAACATCGACCTCGACGTGGCCGAGCGCCTCGGCCTGACCGTCGCCCGGGTCTCGTACTACTCCCCCTACTCGGTGGCCGAGTTCGCCTGGACCCTGGCCATGGCCGTGAACCGCCGTATCGTCCGCGCCGGGAACCGCACCCGCGACTTCGACTTCCGGCTCGACGGGCTGATGGGCCGCGACCTGCGCGGACGCACCGTCGGGGTGATCGGCACCGGCAAGATCGGGGAGGCGTTCACCCGTATCGCCCACGGCTTCGGGATGCGTCTGCTCGGCTGGGACATCGCCCCCAACCCCGCCTGCGAGGCCCTCGGCATGGAGTACGCGACCAAGGAGGAGCTTCTGGCGGAGTCCGACGTCGTCAGCCTCCATGTGCCCCTGGTGCCCGCCACCCACCACCTGCTGGACGCCGCGGCGCTGCGGGCGATGAAGGACGACGCGATCCTGGTGAACTCCAGCCGCGGGGGCCTGGTCGACACCGACGCGCTCGTCGCCGAGCTCCGCAGGGGCCGCTTCTCCGGTGTGGGGCTGGACGTCTACGAGGCGGAGGCCGGGCTTTTCTTCCTCGACAAGTCCGTCGAGGGCATCGACGACGACACCCTGGCGCGGCTGGTCACCTTCCCCCGGGTGGTGGTCACCTCCCACCAGGCGTACTACACCCGGGAAGCGGTCACCCAGATCGCGGAGACCACCGCCCGCAACGTCGACGACTACGTGGCCGGCCGGCGCGGCGAGAACGTGCTCGTCCCCGCCGCGCCGACCGCCTGACCCTGTCTCAGCCCACCGGGACCAGGCCCGCCAGCAGCCCCGCGACCAGAGAGGCGCCGTTCAGCGTCAGGACCGACTCGGGGTGGAACTGCACCCCGGCGAAGCCGGGTCCGCGCACGGCGTGCACATCCCCCGAGGCCGCGTCGCGGCTCACCTCGACGCGGCGCAGCGCGAGCCGGTCCGCCTCCGCCGCGTCGCAGCGGGCGGTGAAGCTGCTGTAGAAGCCGACGGTCTCGGCGCGCCCGAAGAAGTCGATCCGCTCCTGGGCCCCCTGGTACGGATCGTCCTTGCGGACCACCTCCAGGCCGAGTTCGGCCGCCAGCAGCTCGTGTCCCAGGCACACGCCCAGCAGGCCGTGGCGGTGCTCCGCCAGCAGCTCCCGGGCCAGCTCCCGCAGCCGCCGCATCTTCGGCGAGGAGGCGTCCAGGGGGTCGCCCGGGCCGGGCCCGAGGACCACCGGCCCGCGATGGGCGCGCAGCCGCTCCCGAAGACCGGCCGCGTCGTGCCGCACCACCTCCACCTCGGGGCCGCAGGCCCGCAGCAGATGCGCCAGCATGGCGGTGAAGGTGTCCTCGCCGTCCACGACGAGGACGCGGGCGGCCGAGGGCGCGGACCGCTCCTGCATCCGCAGCCAGAACGGCGCCAGCCCGGCCCGGCGCGCGTCCAGCGCGGCCCGCACCCGGGGGTCGTCGGCGAGCCGGGCCCCCGCCGCGGGGGCGGACGCGGGTGCCGGGCGCACCCCCAGGGCCGCCAGGACGCCCGCGGCCTTGGCATGCGTCTCGGCCACCTCCCCGTACGGGTCGGAGCGGCGCACCAGCGTCGCCCCGACCGGCACCCGCAGGGCCCCCGAGGGGGCGATGTCCGCGGTGCGGATCAGGATGGGCGAGTCCATCGTCTGGCGCCCCTGGGCGTCGGTGCCGAGCAGGGCCAGCGCCCCGGCGTAGTAGCCCCGGGCCGTGCCGTCCGCACCGGGCGGCTCGTGCCGCAGGATGACCCGGCAGGCGTTCTCCAGCGGGGAGCCGGTGACGGTGGCGGCGAACATCGTCTCCCTGAGCACCTCGCGCACGTCCCGGGAGGACCGGCCCCTGAGCTCGTACTCGGTGTGGGCGAGGTGCGCCATCTCCCGCAGCCGGGGGCCCACGACCACCCCGCCGCGGTCGCCGACGGCGCACATCATCTTCAGCTCCTCGTCCACCACCATGGACAGCTCCTCGCGCTCCTTGCGGTCGGCGAGGAAGCCCAGCAGCGCCTCGGCGCCCGGCCCCCCGGGCGGATAGCGGAAGGTGCCGCTGATCGGGTTCATCACGACGGTGCCGGCGTTCATCCGCACGTGCACCTCGGGGCTCGCCCCCACCAGGGTGCGCTCGCCGGTGTGCACCACGAAGGTCCAGTACGCGCCCCGCTCCCCGGCGAGCAGCCTGCGGAACAGGGCCAGGGCGTCGGCCCGGCCGAAGCCCTCGATCCGCCCGGTGTAGGTGCGCCGGATGACGAAGTTCGCCCCCTCGCCCCGGCCGATCTCCTCCTCGACGACGCGCCGGACGGTCCGCGCGTACTCCTCGTCGCCGGTGTCGAAGGCGCCGTCCTCGACGTGCACGCGGTGGCGGGGCAGCGCCTCCAGCAGCTCGGCGAGGGGCAGCTCGCGGTAGGTCCGGGCCGTGAGCACGGCCAGCGGCGTGCCGTCGTCGTGCACCTCGAAGCCCCGTTCGGCGAGTTGCCTGAAGGGCACCAGCGCCAGGGAGGGCGTCTCGCCCACGGGCAGGTCGGCGAGGCGCCGCACCTGGTGCACCGGGCCGGTGAGCACCTCGGCCCGTGCGTGGTCCCGGCCGGGCGTGCGCCGGTGGAGCAGGGCGAAGGGCTCCTCGCCGCGCAGCAGCTCGGCGACGAGCCGCTGCGCGGAGGGCGGTGCGGCGGGGGAGTGGTCGTGCATGCGGTGTTCCTTCCGTTGCGGAGGAACGGCCGCGGTGCCCGGGACGGACCCGGGGCGGAGAACGCGTCGAGGCCGCCCCTCGGGCGGCCTCGGTGATCGGGTCGGTGCGCGCGATCAGGGGGTGGGCCGCCGAAGAGCGGGCCACCACCAGTCCAGGTTCACGATCTGCTGCGCGGGCACGGGGCGACCCTAGCGCATCCGCCCGCGGTGCCGCCCGCACCGGGCCGGCGCCCCTCCGGTGCGCCGACGGCACCGGGCGGCGGGGCGCCCGGTGCCGTCTCACCTTGTGAGAGCGGGGCTGGACAGGCCGCGGGACCCCGTAGTGTTGACAGGGTGACCGTGAACGCTAAGACCACCGCAGACGGTGGCAACACCTGGCGAGACCTTCCCGCGGCGCAGCAGCCCGAGTACCCGGATGCCGAGGCTCTGCGCGATGTCGTCGCGGACCTCGAGTCGTATCCGCCGCTCGTCTTCGCGGGCGAGTGCGATCAGCTGCGTGCCCGGATGGGCGCTGTCGCCAGGGGCGAGGCGTTCCTCCTCCAGGGCGGCGACTGCGCGGAGGCCTTCGACGCCGTCTCCGCCGACCACATCCGGAACAAGCTGAAGACGCTGCTCCAGATGGGTGCCGTGCTGACGTACGCGGCCTCCGTGCCGGTGGTCAAGGTCGGCCGGATCGCGGGCCAGTACTCCAAGCCGCGCTCCAAGCCCACCGAGACCCGCGACGGGGTGACGCTGCCGACCTACCGGGGCGACTCGGTGAACGGCTTCGACTTCACCGAGAAGGCGCGGGTCCCGGACCCGGAGCGCCTGAAGCGGATGTACCACGCCTCGGCCTCCACGCTGAACCTGGTGCGCGCCTTCACCACCGGTGGCTACGCCGATCTGCGGCAGGTGCACGCCTGGAACCAGGACTTCGTGAAGTCCTCCCCCTCGGGGCAGCGCTACGAGCAGCTGGCGCGGGAGATCGACAACGCCCTCAACTTCATGAAGGCGTGCGGCACCGACCCGGCGGAGTTCCGGACGGTGGAGTTCTTCGCCTCCCACGAGGCGCTGCTGATGGACTACGAGTCGGCGCTCACGCGGGTGGACTCGCGTACCGGGCACCTGTACGACGTGTCGGGCCACATGGTGTGGATCGGCGAGCGGACGCGGCAGCTGGACGGGGCGCACATCGAGTTCGCCTCGCGGATCCGCAACCCCGTCGGGATCAAGCTGGGGCCGACGACCACGGTCGACGAGGCGCTCCAGTACGTCGAGCGGCTGGACCCGGAGCGCGAGCCGGGCCGGCTGACGTTCATCGTCCGCATGGGCGCGGACAAGGTCCGCGACCGGCTCCCCGAGCTGGTCGAGAAGGTGACGGCCTCCGGCGCCACCGTGGCGTGGGTGACCGACCCGATGCACGGCAACACCTTCGAGGCGGCCTCCGGGCACAAGACGCGGCGCTTCGACGACGTGCTCGACGAGGTCAAGGGCTTCTTCGAGGTCCACAAGGCCCTCGGCACCCACCCGGGCGGCATCCATGTCGAGCTGACCGGCGACGATGTCACGGAGTGCGTGGGCGGCGGTGACGAGATCTTCGTCGACGACCTCCACCAGCGCTACGAGACGGCCTGCGACCCGCGGCTCAACCGCAGCCAGTCCCTCGACCTGGCCTTCCTGGTCGCCGAGATGTACCGCGACCAGTAGCGGTCGGAGCGGCACCGGTGGGGCGCGGATCCGTGTGATCCGCGCCCCACCGCCGTATCCGGGGCTGTCGCACGCCTCGCGCGCCGGGTAAGGTTAGGTTAGCCTCACCGACACGGAGGGCCCGGGAAGCGGGTCCGGCGCATCGGGCGGGGCGTCCCGGGACGGCTCCGTCGGCGCCTCCCGCCCGATTCCCCGAGGGAGGTGAACGGCGTGTACGTCTGCTCGTGCTTCGGCATCACCGAGAAGCAGGTCAAGGAACATGCCGCCGCGGGCGCCTGCACGCCTCGCCAGATCGCCTCCGTCTCCAAGGCCGGCACCGACTGCGGGTCCTGTGTGCGCCGCATACAGGGGCTCCTCGGCCGCGGCGCCTGCCCCCGCCGGGAGCTGGTGGAGCAGGGCGGGGAATCCCTGCTGCCGACCGCCGCACCCGCCCCCGCCTCCGTGCAGCCCGCGGCCGTGCCGGGGCCCGTGCCCGCCCCGCACCCGGCCGCCGCCGCCCTGGGGCGCGCGCTCGACGAGGCCGCCTGACCCGGGCGCCTGCCCCCGCTGCCGCTGGCGCTGCCGCTGCCCGTGCCGCTGCCGCTGCCCGTGCCCTGGCCGTCCGCCGGGCCGTCCGCCGGGCTCAGCTCTCCGGCTGCTCGATCAGCTGTGCGATGTAGAGCGGCTCGCCGAGCTTCTCGATCAGCTCCAGCTGGGTGTCGAGGTAGTCGATGTGGTGCTCCTCGTCCTCCAGGATCGACTCGAAGATGTTCGCCGAGGTGATGTCGCCCTTCGCGCGCATGACCTCGATGCCCCGCTTGAGGCGGTCGATCGCCTCCACCTCCACCTGCCGGTCGGCCTGGAACATCTCCGTGACCGTCTGGCCCACCCGCACGTGGAACAGCCGCTGGTAGTTCGGCAGTCCGTCGAGGAAGAGGATGCGGTCGGTCAGGGTCTCCGCGTGCTTCATCTCGTCGAAGGACTCGGCCCGGGTGTACTTGGCGAGCTTCGTCCAGCCGAAGTTCTCCTGCATCTTCGCGTGCAGGAAGTACTGGTTGATCGCGGTCAGTTCGGCGGTCAGCTGCTCGTTGAGGAACTCGATGACCTCGGGGTCGCCCTGCATCGCAGAGGCTCCTTCCGGTGTGTGGCTGGACGGTCCCGCGCATCCTCGCACCAAGGTCAAAGACCGTCCAGTAAGTTCCCCCTTAGTAGGAGTTGCCCGAATCGGGCCAGACCTGGTCATGACCACCCCTCCCGGTCTGTCACCATGGAAGGCATGGGTCAGCCGGAGAGCCGGGAACAGCGCGCAGCACAGGAGTCCGAGCTTCCGCCGGGACAGCGCATCCAGCGCGGCTGGCCGGTCACCCACTACGGGCCGGTGCCCCGGTTCAAGCCCGACCGCTGGGAGTTCAGGGTCTTCGGGGCCACCGCCGACGGCGACAAGCACTGCTGGAACCACGAGGAGTTCTCGGCGCTGCCGTTCACCACGGTCGTCGGCGACCTGCACTGCGTGACGAAGTTCAGCATGCTGGGGGCCGAATGGGGAGGCGTGGCGGCCCGGACGGTGGTGGACCTCGCCCCGCCCGCGCCCTCGGCCACCCATGTGATGGTCTGGGCCGAGTACGGCTACAGCGCCAATCTGCGCCTCGACGACTTCACCGGGCGGCGGACGCTGCTGGCCACCCACAAGGACGGCGAACTGCTCACCGCCGAGCACGGCTTCCCGCTGCGCCTGGTCGTACCGCAGCTCTACGCCTGGAAGGGCCCCAAATGGGTCCGGGGCATCGAGTACATGACCGCCGACCGGCGCGGCTTCTGGGAGGAGCGCGGCTACCACAACCTCGGCGACCCCTGGAGGGAGCAGCGCTACTCCTACCAGGAGGAGCCCGGGGACGGCCCCGAACTCTGACCCCCGCCGGGCCGCGGCACGCACCCCGGTCGTGCGTCCGGGCGCCACCGGGCGCACGACACGGCCACGTTGTCCGAGCACGCACCCCGGTCGTGTGTGCGGGGCCACCGCCCGCGCCGGCACCCGCACCCGCATCCGGGCCCGTGCGCCGTCAGCGCAGGCGCTTCAGCAGCTCCACGTCCGCCCGGTGGCCGGCCGTCCCGCCCGGTGTCTCGATCACGAAGGGGACGCCCTCGGTGGCGGGGTGGGCCAGCAGTTCCCGGAAGGCCTCCGCCCCGATCGTCCCGTCCCCGATGTTGGCGTGGCGGTCGCGGCGCTCCCCGGCCCCCGCCCGGGAGTCGTTGGCATGGACCAGCCGCAGCCGCCCCGGCCCCACCGCCGCCACCAGCTCGTCCAGCAGCCGCCCGGCGCCCCCGGGAGAGGCCAGGTCGTGGCCCGCCGCGTGGACATGGCAGGTGTCCAGGCAGAAGCCCAGCCGGGGATGGGCGTCCAGCGCCTCCACGTACGCGGCCAGGTCCTCCATCCGGGAGCAGAGCGAGGATCCCTGGCCGGCCGTGGACTCCAGCAGCAGCCAGGGGTCCTCCCGGCCGGTCAGCTCGTCCAGCAGCGGCAGCATCCGCTCCCGCACCTGCGCCAGCGCGGTCGCCCGCGCGCGGCCGCCGGTCGCCGAACCGGTGTGCACCACCACGCCGAGCGCCCCGATCTCCCCGGCCCGGCGCAGGGAGTGCCGCAGCGAGTGCACCGAGTGCTCCACGGTCGCCTCGGTGTGCGAGCCGAAGTTGATCAGGTACGGGGCGTGCACCCAGGCCGACAGGTCCTCTGCCGCGCAGGCGGCCCGGAACTTCTCGTCCTGCGCCGGGCTGCCCGCGGGCGTGGCCCAGCCGCGGGGATTGGCCACGAAGACCTGCACGGCCTCCGCGCCCAGCTCACGGGCGTAGGCCAGGCCGGTCGTGGCCAGTCCGCCGGCCACGGGGACATGGCTGCCCACAGGGTTGCGCCTCGGCACGTCCTCTACAGCCCCTCGACCCGGAGGGTGATCGTGCTGCCCTCGGGCGCCTCCTCGCCGCCCGCGACGGACTGGCTCGCGACCTCGTCGCCGAGGAAGGGGAAGGTCTTGCGGACCTCCACCGCGAACCCGGCCGCCTCCAGCCGGGCCTTCGCCTCCTCCACCGGGGTGCCGACCACATCCGGCACCGGCACCATCCGGGGCCCCTTCGACAGGGTCAGCGTCACCGTGTCGCCGGCGGCGAGCCGGGTCCCCTCGGCGGCGGACTGGCGGGCCACGCTGCCGGCGGGATGCGGCGAGTTCACCCGCCCGGGGGCGAGCTCCACGCCCAGCCCGGCGCCCTCCAGCGCCTGCCGCGCCGCGGCCGCCGACTCGCCGGTGACGTCCGGGACGTCGACGGGCGCGCCCCGGCTCACGACCAGCGACACCGCGCTGTCCGGGCTGCGGCTGCTGCCCGCCTCCGGATCCGTGCGGATCACCGACCCCTGCTGCACGGTCTCGTCGAACTCCCTCGTCACCACGCCCGGGGCGAGCCCCGCCTCCCGCAGCGCCTCCTGCGCCTGCTCCAGCGGCCGCCCCGCCAGGTCGGGGACCTTCACGATCCGCGGACCGCGCGAGACGACCAGCGTCACGGAACCGTTGCCGCGGACCCGCTCGTTGGTGCCCGGGTCGCTGCGGAGCACCGAGCCCCGCGGCACGGACTCGCTGAACTCGCGGCTCACCCCCCGGACGTCCAGTCCCGCGGCGTCCAGCCGCTCACGGGCCTGCGCCTCCGTGGTGCCGATCAGCGCCGGCACCCGGGTGAACTGGCCCGAGTTGATGTACCACACGCCGGCGCCGAGGCCCAGGACCGCGAGGACCACGGCCACCAGGGTGAGCGCCGGGCGTCGCGGCAAGCGCCCCCGCAGGCCCCCGCGGCCGCCCGGCCCGGACCCGGGGGGCCCGGGCACCGGCGCGGCCAGCCGGGCCGTGCGGTGCACCTCCGCCTCCGGCGCCGCCCGGCGGGCGACGGTGCGCGGCAGGACGTCCGTGCGCTCCGCGTCCCCTTCCCCCGCGCCGAGCGCGGCCGCCCCGGGCGGCACCGCGTCCAGCTGCGCCTCGTCCAGGGAGCCGCGGGCCGAGCGCACCGCGGCGAGCAGCGCCACGGCGTCCTGCGGGCGCACCTCGGGGGTGCGTGCGGTGGCGCCCGCCACCAGGTCGTCCAGGGCCGGGGCCAGGCCCGGCACGGCGGCCGAGGGCGGCGGGACGTCCTCGTTCAGGTGCCGGTACAGCACCTGGGCCGGGGTCTCGCCGCCGTGCGGCTTGCCGCCGGTGAGCATCTCGTAGAGCACCACACCGCAGGCGTAGACGTCGGCCCGGGGATCGGCGGTGCCGTACTCGATCTGCTCGGGGGCCAGATAGGAGACGGTGCCCAGCAGCGCCCCCGAGGTGTTGGTCACGGTGTCCACGGCGCGCACCAGGCCGAAGTCGGCGACCTTGACCCGGCCGTCGTCCCCTATCAGGACGTTCTCCGGCTTCATGTCGCGGTGCACGAAGCCCGCCCGGTGCGCGGCGCCGAGCGCGGCGAGCACCGGCTCCAGGATGTCCAGCGCGGCCCGCGGCGACAGCGCCCCCCGCTCGCGCAGCACGTCCCGCAGGGTGCAGCCCTCGACGTACTCCATGGCCAGGTAGACGTACGCGCCCTCCGCGCCCTGGTCGAACGCACCGACCACATTGGGGTGCGCCAGGCGCGCGACGGACTTGGCCTCGCGGATGAAGCGCTCGACGAAGGTCGCGTCGGCCGCCAGCTCCGGGTGCATCACCTTGAGCGCGAGCACCCGGTCGAGCCGGGTGTCGACGGCCCGGTAGACCGTGGCCATGCCGCCGACGGCGATGCGCGCCTCGATGCGGTAGCGGCCGTCGAGCAGCTGCCCGACGAGGGGGTCCTGGAGGGTCGTGTCCACGGGGAGAGTCTACGAGCCGCGCACCGGGCCCCCGGCGCTCCGGTACGGGCTTGCAGCGCGGTTGTGACGCACGCCGCGCCGCCCCGCGCCCGGCGGCGCCCGCGTTCCGGGCCCCGTCGGGCCCGGCGGGGGCGCCCGCCGGGCCCGCGCGGCCGCGGTCCGCGCCCGGCGGCCTGCGGAGCGCGCGCGGGCTTCAGAAGGCCGGGCGCTCCGGGTCGTGCGCCAGGTCGGCCCGCCCCTCGACGGGGGAGGACGCCTCGGCGAAGTGGCGGCGCGGGATGCGCCCCGCCCGCCGTGCCAGCCGCCCCGCCTCCACCGCGTGCCGCATGGCCTCGGCCATCAGCACCGGCTCCTGCGCCCGGGTGACCGCCGAGGCCAGCATCACCGCGTCGCAGCCCAGCTCCATCGCCAGCGCCGCGTCCGAGGCCGTACCCGCCCCCGCGTCCAGGATCACCGGCACCCTCGCCTGCTCCACGATCAGCCGGAAGTTGTGCGGGTTGCGGATGCCCAGCCCGGAGCCGATCGGCGAGCCGAGCGGCATGACCGCCGCGCAGCCCGCCTCCTGGAGCCGCCGCGCCAGGACGGGGTCGTCGTTGGTGTACGGCAGGACGGTGAACCCGTCGTCGACCAGCGTCTCCGCGGCCTCCAGCAGCTCCCCGCCGTCCGGCAGCAGGGTGCGCTCGTCCGCGACGACCTCCAGTTTGATCCAGTCCGTGCCGAGCGCCTCGCGGGCGAGCCGGGCCGTGAGCACCGCCTCACCCGCCGTGTAGCACCCGGCGGTGTTCGGCAGCACCCGGATGCCGAGCCGCGCCAGCACGGAGAGGACGGAGCCCTGCACGGTCGGGTCCAGCCGCCGCATCGCGACGGTGGTCAGCTCGGTGCCGCTGGCGGCCAGCGAGCGCTCCAGCACCTCCAGGCTCGGCGCACCGCCGGTGCCCATGATCAGGCGGGAGGCGAAGGAGGTGCCCCCGATGACGAGACGGTCGTCGGCCACGGCGCTCACCCTCCCTGCACGGCGGTGAGGACCTCGACGCGGTCGCCGTCGGACAGCAGGGTCGCGGTCCACCGCCCGCGCGGCACGACCGTCTCGTTCACCGCGGCGGCCACCCCGGTCGGAGCCGTGCTCAGGGAGCCGACCACCGCCTCCAGGGTGGTGCCGGGGGCGAGGTCGCGGCGGGTGCCGTTGACGGAGACGTTCATGCGGGGACTTCCTGTCGTGAGAAGCGGCGGGGGCTGAACGGGCGTGCGGTCGCGGGGGGTTCGCCGCCCGCCAGCACCTCGGCCAGCACCTCGCCGGTCACCGGGGTCAGCAGCACGCCGTTGCGGTAGTGCCCGGTGGCCAGCAGCAGCCCGGGCAGCGCGGTGCGCCCGAGCAGCGGGGCGTTGTCGGGGGAGCCGGGGCGCAGCCCGGCCCGGGTCTCCACCAGGGGGAGTTCGGTGATGCCCGGCACCAGTTCATGGGCGTCGCGCAGCAGTTCGTAGACGCCGCCCGCGGTGACCGTGGTGTCCCAGCCCAGTTCCTCGCTGGTCGCCCCGACGACCAGTTCGCCGGACTCCCGCGGCACCAGGTAGACCTGGCTGCCCCGGACCACCGCGCGCACGGTCCGGGAGAGGAAGGGCCCGAAGGCCGGCGGCACGGTCAGCCGCAGCACCTGGCCCTTGACGGGCCGGACCGGCGGCAGCACGTCCCGCGGCACGCCCGCGAGCCGCCCGCTGAGACTGCCGCCCGCCAGCACCACCTGGTCCGCGGAGACGCGGCTGCCGTCGGCGAGGAGCGCCCCCGCCGCCCGGTCGCCCGAGACGGTCAGTTCACGCGCCCACTCGCGGCGGAACTCGACCCCGCCGCGCCGGCAGGCCGTCAGCAGCGCCGAGGCGAGCAGGCGCGGGTCGACCTGGTGGTCGCCGTCGACACGCAGCCCGCCGCGGACTCCGGGCGCCAGCATCGGCTCCAGCCTCCGGCACTCGCGGCCGCTCAGCCAGGCGGAGTCCAGGCCCGAGCGCATCTGGAGGTCGTGCAGCTCCCTGAGGTGCGCGCGGTCGTCCGCGTCGAGGGCCACGGCGAGCGTGCCGCAGCGGCGGTAGCCCGTGGGCGTGCCGCTCGCCTCCTCGAGTTCCGCCGCGAACGCCGGGTAGCGGCGGGCGGAGTCGAGGTTCAGCGCGAGCAGTGCCTGCTCCCCGTAGTGGAGTTCGGTCACCGCGGCCAGCATCCCGGCCGCCACCCGGGCGGCCCCGCCGCCCGGGTCGGGGTCGGCGAGGGTGACGCGCATCCCGCGCTGCGCCGCCCGCCAGGCGGTGACCAGTCCGATGACGCCGCCCCCGATGACGAGGACGTCGGGCGCGGTCGGTGTACGAGACATGGGCGTCCAGCCCCTCCCTTCGCCGGCATGACCCGGATCAGGTTCGTACGGTCGGAGGCCGGCCAGCCTCCCTCTCAGCCCGGTGCGTCCGGGCTCCCGCGTGTGCCTTACGGTGGCCACCCTAAACCCAGGGCCTCGGGCGGGGTAAGGCAGCCGCCGGGCCCCGGCGGGCGGGGCGGGAGCGGGCACCGACGGCCGGATCGCCCGCCGGGCGCATCCTCGCGCCGGGCCGGGTCGGCGCGCGCACCCGGTTCGCCTCCACCGGCGGCGGGGGCGTGTCCGGGCCGGGTGGGGGAGCCGGTGCACGGCCGGCCGGTCGGCACCCGGACGGGCGACGCGCTCGACGTCCGCCGTGTCCGGCCCGGGACGGACGGCACCACCGCCGCGGGCCGCCGCGCCCGTGGGTGTCCCAACTCCCGCCCGGCCGCGTGCGCCTAGACGAGACGCGGGCGCGGGAGTCCCGCGAGGGCCGCGGCACCGGCGCCGTCGAGGAGCCGGCGCCCGGACGCCCCGTCGGCGCCGGCGTCCGGGCCGGGTGCTGCCCTTAGGGTGGCCGGGTGAGCGAGCAGACGCACGGCGGAGGTAACGGGGTACGGGACGCGCGGCGGGTCGTCGTCGCGGGCGCGGGCATGGCGGGGGTGCAGACCGCGGTCGCCCTGCGCGAGGCCGGCTTCACCGGGGCCGTCACCCTGATCGGCGCCGAACCCCACCAGCCCTACGACCGGCCGCCGCTGTCCAAGGCGGTCCTGCTGGGCACCGCGGAGGGCTCGGCCTTCGACATCGACTTCGACGCCCTCGGCGTCGAGCTGCGCCTCGGCTGCGAGGTCACCGGGGTGCGCCCCGAGGACCACGAGGTGGACACCGAGGCCGGTCCGGTGGCCTACGACACCCTCGTCCTCGCCACCGGCGCCGTTCCCGTGGCCCTGCCCGGTACGGAGGGCGTGCCCGGGGTGCACCTGCTGCGGACCCTGGACGACGCCGAGCGGCTGCGGCCCGTCCTCGCACGCCGGCACGCGATCGTGGTCGTCGGGGCCGGCTGGATCGGGGCGGAGTTCGCCACCGCGGCCCGGGCGGCGGGCTGCGCCGTCACCGTGGTGGAGGCCGCCGACCGTCCGCTGGCCGGCTCGCTGCCGGCCGAGGCCGCCGCGCCCATGGCCCGCTGGTACGCCGAGGCGGGGGTACGGCTGCTCACCGGTGAACGGGTCGCCGCGGTGGAACCGGGAGCCGTCACGCTCGCCGGGAGCGGCGCGGAGGACGGGGCCGGGCGCCGGATCGCCGCGGACGCGGTGGTCGTGGGGATCGGGGCCCGGCCGGCCACCGCCGCCCTGGCCGGCAGCGGCATCGCCCTCGGCCCCGACGGCGCGGTCCTGGCCGACGCGGGTCTGCGCACCTCCGCGCCCGACGTCTACGCGGTGGGGGACTGCGCCTCCTACCCGTCCGCCCGGTACGGCAGGCGGCTGCTGGTCCACCACTGGGACAACGCCCTCCAGGGCCCGCGCACCGTGGCCGCGGCGATCACCGGGGGAGGGGCGGAGCCCTACGACCCCGTGCCGTACTTCTGGTCCGAGCAGTTCGGCCGCTTCGTGCAGTACGCCGGCCACCACCCGGCGGCCGACACCCTGCTGTGGCGCGGCGACCCGTGGGCGGACAGCGCGTGGACCGCGCTCTGGCTGCGGGAGGGCGTGCTCGTCGCCGTGCTGGCCGTGGACCGGCCGCGCGACGTGGCCCAGGGGCGCAGGCTGATCGCCGCGGGTGCCCGGCCGGACCCGGTCCGCGCCGCCGATCCCGCCGTCCCGCTGAAGTCCGCCGTCCTGTGACGGCCGTCCCCGCAGGCGCGGCCGGACGGCGGATCCCCGAGCCCTCGCGCAGGCGTCGGCTACCGGCTGCCCGCCGCGGATGGCAGGCTTGTCCCCGTGACCGAGATTGACGCTAAGACCGACGCCCTCGTCCCCGCCTGGCTCCACCTGCCGGACATCGCGGAAATGCTCGATGTCGAGGTGACCCGGGTGCGGCAGCTGGTCAAGGAGGGCCAGCTGATCGCCGTACGCCGCGGCGAGAACCGGACCCTCCAGGTGCCGGCCGCCTTCATCGACGGCGACCGGGTCGTCAAGGGCCTGTCCGGGACCCTGACCCTGCTGCGGGACGACGGCTTCACCGACGAGGAGATGCTGGAGTGGCTGTTCACCCCTGACCCGACCCTTCCGGGCACCCCGGCCCAGGCCCTGGGCGAGAACCGCGGCACGGAGGTGAAGCGCCGGGCGCAGGCGCTCGCCGTCTGAGTCATCCGCGATCCGACCCCGCGGCGGCCGCTGCCGCCGCACCCGACACCGCCGAGGCGCGGTGCCGTCCCGACGCCCGCCGCCGGGTCGGCACCGCGCCCTTCGCACCCGCACGTCCACCGGGGGGAACCACCCATGTCCACGCTCCGCGACCGGCTCGCCGACGCCCGGCTCTACCTCTGCACCGACGCCAGGAGGCGCCAGGGCGACCTGCCCGAGTTCCTGGACGCCGTGCTCTCCTCGGGCGTCGACGTCGTGCAGCTGCGCGACAAGGGCATGGAGGCGGGGGAGGAGCTGGAGCACCTGCGGGTCTTCGCCGACGCCTGCCGCCGCCACGGGGCCCTGCTCGCGGTGAACGACCGCGCCGACGTGGCCCATGCCGCGGCCTCCGACGTGCTCCACCTCGGGCAGGGCGACCTGCCGGTGCCCGCGGCCCGCGCGGTGCTCGGCTCCGGGGTGCTGATCGGCCGCTCCACGCACGCGGAGGCCGAGGTGGACGCCGCGGCGGCCGAGCCCGGGGTGGACTACTTCTGCACCGGCCCCTGCTGGCCCACGCCGACCAAGCCCGGCCGCCACGCGCCCGGCCTCGGCCTGGTGCGCTACGCGGCCTCGCTCCCGACCCCGCGACCCTGGTTCGCGATCGGCGGGATCGACGCCGGCAACCTGGACGCGGTGCTGGACGCGGGCGCCCGCCGCGTGGTCGTGGTCCGCGCCGTCACCGAGGCGGAGGACCCGGGGGCGGCGAGCGCCGAACTGGCCCGGCGGATCCGGGAGCGGGCGGCCTGAGACGGGCGCCCCGGAGCGTGCGGCCGTGCCCCGCGGGCCCGGCCGCCGTCTCACGGGAGTCCGCCATGTGGACGGCAGCCGGGCATTTCGGGACGGAAACCCCTGATCCGGTTGGGGGACCGGCCAACCCTGGCTAACCTGCGGGTATGGCCCTCGGCACTGCTTCCACCAGGACGGACCGCGCGCGCACCGTGCGCGACATGCTCGCAGCCGGTGAGACGACGTACTCCTTCGAGTTCTACTCCCCGAAGAGCGACAAAGGGGAGCGCAACCTGTGGAACGCCCTGCGCAGAGTGGAGGCGGTGGGACCCGACTTCGTCTCCGTCACCTACGGAGCCGGCGGCTCCACCCGCTCCGGGACGGTGAAGGCCACCCAGAAGATCGCCTCCGACTCCACCCTCACCCCGGTCGCCCACCTCACCGCCGTCGGTCACTCGGTGGCCGAACTGCGGAACATGATCGGCCAGTATGCGGACGCCGGCATCCGCAACATCCTCGCCCTGCGCGGCGACCCGCCCGGCGACCCGATGGCCGAATGGGTCCGGCACCCCCGGGGTGTGACCTACGCCGCGGAGCTCGTCAGCCTCATCAAGGAGGCCGGGGACTTCTGCGTGGGCGTCGCCGCCTTCCCCGAGATGCACCCCCGCTCCTCGGACTGGGACGCGGACATCCGGCACTTCGTGGACAAGTGCCATGCGGGGGCCGACTACGCCATCACGCAGATGTTCTTCCACCCGGACAGCTATCTGCGCCTGCGCGACCGGGCCGAGGCGGCCGGTTGCGAGACCCCGATCATCCCCGAGATCATGCCCCTCACCAGCGTCCGGCAACTGGAGCGCTTCCCCGAACTCAGCAACGCCGAGATCCCCCGGGAACTGAAAGACAGGATCCTCTCGGTCAAGGACGATCCGGCCGCTGTACGCTCCATTGGCATCGAGTTCGCGACGGAGTTCTGCGCGAGGCTGCTTGCCGAGGATGTTCCGGGTCTGCACTTCATCACGCTCAACAACTCCACCGCCACACTCGAGATCCACGAGAATCTCGGACTGCACCGGCAGTCGTGACAGGCCGTATCCGCCCCGCCACGGGGCGGCGGCCGCTGGAGAGGGGCGGGCATGGGCTGGACGGTCCTCTACATCGCGTTCGGCATCGTCGCGCTGTGGTTGCTGGGCGAGGTGCTGCTCCAGTACAAGGCGCGGCTGCGCTGGCGGCTGCTGGCCTTCGTCGGCTTCCTGGCGGTGGTCGCCGGTGTGCTGCTGTCGTCCCGGGCGGTCATCGCCGTCGGCGGGGTCGCCTTCGCGGTGGGGCAGACCTATGTGACGCTCTCCTTCCGCCGCGGCTTCTCCACCGGCTGGGCGCTCGGCGGGAAGCCCGGCGCCAGCCGCCGCCGGCGCTCCGCCCCCGGGGCCCGCAAGGACCCCACGCTGGAGGTCTCGGAGCTCTCCGACGACAGCCGCGGGGACACGGACGAGGGCCACGGGGGCGCGGACTCCCCCTTCGGCGGGGAGGCGGGCCGGGGGGAGGCCGAGGGCTACGGGTCCTACGGCGGCTACGACCCCTCCGGGAGCACCGCGGACGGCGACGCCGGGGCGTACGGGCGGGAGCCGGAGGACACCGACCGGTACGGCGCCCGCGGGAGCGGGGCCTGGGGCGAGGACCGGTCCGGGGACGCGGACTCCGACGGGGCGGGCCGGGTCTACGGCGCCTACGACGCCTACGCCGAGCCCGGTACCCGTCACGAGGACGGTGCGGCCGGGCACGAGTCCCCGGGCCACGGCTCGTCCGAGTACGGCTCCTCCGAGTACGGCTCCTCCGACTACGGGTACGGCGACAGACAGCACCAGTACGCCGCCTACGCGGACACCTACGACACCGCCCCGTACGCGGGCTACACCCCCGCGGAGGGCCATGCGCCCGCGGCGGAGGGCTACAGGGCCCAGGACCACGGCACGCAGGACTACGGCACGCAGGACTACGGCACGCAGGGATACGCGGACCCCTACGCCCCCGGGGAGTACCAGTCCTACCCGCAGCCGTACACCGACACCCCGCCCGGCGGCGTGTGGGTCCCCCAGCAGCGGGAGACCGGCCGGGAGGCCGCGTCCCAGGACGGGCAGCCGGACCCCTACGGCCACGACCCGGCCCACGACGAGCAGCGCTACCGCTACTGAGCCGCGGCCGCCCCGCCGCCCCGCCGGGCGTCCGACGCCTGCGGGGTCAGCGGGAGCCGCGGAACCCCGCGCCCTCCACCACCAGTCCGGCCACCAGCGCCCCGGACATGCCCGCGTGCGCCAGCCCTCCCCCGGGGTGGGCCCAGCCGCCCACCGCGTAGAGGCCCTCCACGGGCGCGGAGTTGGCCGCGGGCAGCAGGGCCCCGGAGACCCCGGGCAGCGCCGGGGGCGGTACCACGGCGGAGCCCGTGTCGGCCCGGGTGTCCTCGGGGGTGCGCACCTCGCGCCACAGCACCCGGTCGGGCAGGTCCGGCACCGCGGCCCGGGCGGCCTCGACCATCCGGTCCGCGAACTCCCCGCCCGTGCCCGCCGTCCAGGCCCCCGAGGCCGGTTCGGCGGGCACCGTGGCGGTCAGGGTGAGCGCCTCGTGCGCGCCGTCGGGACGCACCAGCGGGTCGTCCGGGCGCAGGACGGTCACCGTCGGCCGCTCCGGCAGCCGCCCCGCCGCGAGGGCCGGCCACTCGCCCGGCCCGTCCGGCCCGTGGACCACCGTGCGGTGCACGGCGTCCGGGGCCCGCTCCCCGCGCAGGGCGAGCAGCACCGTCACACGGCCCGTCCGCACCTGCGACTGGCACCGGGGCCATCCGCCGGCCTCCCGGCCGGGCAGCGCGCCCTCCCGGGACAGCACGGGCAGCGGCGCCCCGGAGACCACCGTGTCGGCGGGCACGGTGGTGCCGTCGGCGAGCACCAGCCCGCAGGCGCGTCCGCCCGCCACGTCGGTCGCCACCACCCCCGCGCCGAAGGCGAACTCCACCCGGCGGGCCAGGCACCGCTCGTACAGGGCCTCGGCGAGTGCGCGCGTCCCGCCCGCCACGTACCAGGAGCCGAAGGTCTGCTCCATGTACGGCAGGACGGCCGCGGCCGCGGGCGCGGTGTGCGGGACGAGTCCGTAGGCGGCGGCGTACGCGTCGAGCAGCGCGGCCAGTCGCGGGTCGCGCAGCTCCCGGCCGCCGACCTCGGCCAGGGTGGCCGCCCGGCGGCGCAGCAGGCCCCGCCGGGGGGCCGGGTAGGGGTCCTCCGAGGCCGGTGCCGCCGGGTCGGCGGGCAGCGGCTCCTCCAGCAGCGGGCGGCGCACGCGCTCCCAGGTCTGCCTGGCCCGCCCCAGGAACTCGCCCCAGCGCTCCCCGGCGCCGGCGCCCAGCGCGGCGTCGAGAGCGGCGACGACCCCGGCCCGGGAGGCGTTCGGCAGCAGGACGGAGGTGCCGTCGGCGAACAGGTGCCTGCTCGCGGGGTCCACCTGGGTCAGCGTCACGCACCGCTCCAGGGGCTCCTTGCCGGTCTTCACGAAGACGTCCCGCCAGACGGCGGGGAGGTGCAGCAGGCCCGGCCCGGTGTCGAAGGCGAAGCCGTCCCGGGTACGGCGGCCCACCGAGCCGCCGTACGTCGCACCTCGCTCGTACACCGTCACCCGGTGGCCCGCCGTGGCCAGCCGGGCCGCCGCCGCCATCGCGCCCATCCCGGCGCCGATCACCGCAATCCGTGCCATGGGCCGACCCTATCGACCTGGCGGAACGCTCATTCCGGTGGCCCTGCGGCGACACCGGCCGGGGCCGGCCGGCGCTCCCGGCGGCGGGCCCGCCGCCGCAGGAAGCGGCGGATCCTGGACGCCAGGAAGAGCGTGGTCGCGATGCCGGCCAGGAGCAGCGCCGCGGCGACCGATGCCGCGGCCACCGGGTGGAAGAGGGCGAAGGTGACGATCCCGGCGACCCCGAGGTCCTCCGCGATGCTCACCAGGATGTTGCTGAACGGCTCCGGAGAGGTGTTGACGGCCATCCGCGTACCCGCCTTGACCAGGTGGCTGGCCAGTGCCGTCGCCCCGCCGACGGCCCCGGCGGCGAGCTCGGGCAGCGAACCGCTCTGGCCCGCGAGCAGTGCCGCGACCACCGCCCCGGCGACCGGCCGGACGACGGTGTGCACCGAGTCCCACACGGAGTCGACGTAGGGGATCTTGTCGGCGACCGCCTCGCAGGCGAACAGCACACCGGCGGCGATCAGCACGTCGGGGCGCTGGAGCGCCGCGGGCACGTCGTCGCTGACGCCGGCGGCGCCGAGGAGGCCGAGCAGGAGGACCACCGCATAGGCGTTGATCCCGCTCGCCCAGCCGCTCGTGAAGACCAGGGGGAGTACCGACACGGAGACGATGGTAGCCAGCCCGCCCGCGCCGCGGGGGAGTTGCCCGCGGATCCCCCTGAGTATCCGTACCTAGGCGGCGGGTTGAGTAGGGGCGCGGATGGGAGCGGGAGGTCCGGGGCGGGAGAGTGGGGGCCGCGGAGGGGGAGCGGCGCCGCACCGGCGGCACGGGGCGCCGGAACGGCGCGCTGCCCCACCCGCGACGGGGAGCGGGGCCGAGGAGCCCGGACCGGCGGACAGCCGGTCCGGGCCGCGTGTTGTGCCCGGGCCGCGTGTTGCCCGGGCCGGGTGTTGTGCCCGGGCCCGCCCCCGCGGGCGCGCCGGGTCCGGTCCCCGCCGCCGCGGGTGCGCCGGGTTCAGTCCCGGCGTCCGCTCACCCGCCCGTGCAGCAGCAGCGACAGCGCCCCGTGCACCTCGTCCAGCGAGCGCTCCGGCTGGAAGGCCTTCCAGTCCAGCGCGGCGACCAGCACCATGCCGACCAGCGCGGCGGCCGTCAGCGGGATGTCGATCTCGGCGCTCAGCTCGCCCTCCTCGACCCCCTCGCGCAGCACCCTCTCCACCACGGCCACCGCGTCCTGGCGCACCACCAGCAGGGTGTCCTGCCAGGCCCGGTTCGTCCGCCACAGCTCGGCCACGTAGAGCTGGGTGAACGCCTGGTAGCGGTCGATGAACAGCAGTCCTGCGCGGATCATCGCGTCCAGGGCCTCGACCCGCGTCCCGCCGCGTGCCGCGGTCGCGTCCGCCGCCTCCCGGAGCGAGGCCGTCAGCAGCCCCACGCCGTGGCGCAGCAGCTCCTCGAAGAGCTCGGTCTTGCTCTTGAAGTTGTAGTAGACCGTGCCCTTGGCCACACCGGCGCGCTCCGCGATCTCGTCCACCGTGGTGGCGGAGAAGCCCTGCTCCGCGATGAGCGTCACCGCGGCCTCGTAGAGCTTCGCACGGGTCGCGCGCCGTCTCGTGCTCGTGCTGTCCATGCCGGTGATTCTCCCAGGTCGTGCCGTGCTCACAGGCTGAGCTCCGGGTGCAGCCGGTCCAGTGTCCACACCTGCCGGCGCCGCGCGGAGAGCGCGGTGAGGGCCAGCGCCCCGGCGGTGAACGCCGCCAGCACGGCCACGGCCTGCCACACGGGGCCGAGACCGCCGCCGGTGATGAGCCGCCGCAGGGCGTCCACCACGTAGCTCATCGGCAGGAACGGGTGGACGGCGTTGAAGAACCCGGGAGAGGTCTGCACCGGGTAGGTGCCGCCCGCCGAGGTGAGCTGAAGCATCAGCACGGCGAGCACCAGGATCCGGCCCGCCGCGCCGAAGCGGGCGTTGAGCCACTGGATGATGGCGGCGAAGCAGCAGGTCACCAGTGCCAGGAAACCGACCGTCCCGGCCGCTCTGGCCGTCTGGAGACCGAGGCCGAAGTGCAGCACCGACATCAGCGCCCCGACCTGCAGCAGGCCGATCGAGGCGACCGGCAGCCAGCCGGCCAGGGCGATCCGCCAGGCGGAGCCGCCCGCGGCCAGCGCACGCCGGTTCATCGGCTGGATGATCATGTAGGCGACCATGGCGCCCACCCAAAGGGAGAGCGGGATGAAGTACGGGGCGAAGCCGGTTCCGTAGTTCGGCGCCTCGTGCAGCGAGCGCGCCGCGAGCTGCACCGGGTCGGACATCACCGAGGTCCGCCGGTCGCGGTCCCGCTCGTCGTAGTCGGGGATCTTCTCCACGCCCTCGCCGAGCCCGGCCGCGAGCTCCTCGGACCCCCCGGAGAGCCGGTACAGCCCCCCGTCCAGGTCGCCCGCCCCCTTCTTCAGGCGCCCCACACCGCTGTCCAGCTCGGCCGAGCCGGTCTTGGCCTCGGTGAGCCCGGTGTAGAGCGAGGCCGCGCCCTTGGAGACCTTGTGGGCGCCCGAGTTGAGCTCGTTGATCCTGCCGACGGTGAACTCGAGGTCCTCCTCCAGCCGCGGGCCGCGTGCGGCGAGCTCGTCGGCCTGCTTCTCCAGCTTCTCCAGCTGGTCCCGCATGGTCTTCAGATCGCCGTCGGCGTCCTTCACCAGCGTCTCGACGTCGTCGGCGACGGCCGCCACGTCGGCAGCGGTGACCTTGGCCCGCTGCAGCGCCGGGCAGGCCGGGTCGTCCGGGTCCGCCTCCTCGCAGCGGGTGCGGTGGATCCCGGCGAGTTCCTCGGCCGAGGCGTGGGCGACCACGGAGGTCCCGGGCGCGGCCTTCACCAGCAGATCGAGGTTGTGGCGCACCGCGCGGGAGGAGTCGGCCACCAGGCGGGCCGTGTTGCGGATGTTCTTCCCGTCGTTCTTCAGATAGGGGCGGACGTCCTCGGCCACGCCGTTGACCTTGTCGGCGAGTTGCTGGGTGCCTTCGGCGACCTGGCGCGAGCCGGTCCTGAGCTCGCCCGCCCCCGTGTGCAGCTTGCTGATGCCGCCCGACAGCCTGGTGCTGCCGGACTTCGCGTCCTTCAGCCCGTCCGCGAGGTCCTTGGAGCCCTTCTTGGCCTTGCCCACGCCGTCCTTGAGCTCCTCGGCGCCCTCCGCGGCCTTCTCGGTGGCGTCGTGGATGTCGGAGAAGGAGATGAAGATCCGGTCCAGGAAGGTGCGCGAGGCGTCGGTCGACGCGGCGTTGCGGACCTCGGAGAACACGCTCCGCGAGATCTGCCCGACGATGTAGTTGTTGGCGTCGTTGGTGCGCACCCGCAGCGCGCTGGTCTCGGGTGTGTCGCCCGAGCTGGAGGCGATGCGCCGGCTGAAGTCCTCCGGCATGGTGAGCGACAGGTAGTACGTGCCGTCCTCGACGCCCTCGCGGGCCTGGGCGTCGCTCACCTCGTGCCAGTCGAAGACCTCGCTGTCGAGCAGCTTCCCGGCGATCTCGTCGCCCGCGGCGATGCGGCGGCCGTCCGCCGTGGCCCCCTCGTCGGCGTTGACCAGGGCGGCGGGGATGCGGTCCAGCCGGCTGTAGGGGTCCCAGAACGAGCACAGGTACAGCGCCCCGTACAGCAGCGGGAGCAGCAGCACGGCGATCAGGGCGGCCATCGGCAGCTTGCCCCTGCCGAAGCGCCTCAGTTCAAGAGCGGCCAGTCTCGGCGAGCGCATCGGCCGCCCCTTCCGTGTCGTCCTCGGTCTTCTTCGCGGGCTTCCCGTCGGGGTCCTCGGGTCCGGGCCGCCCGGCGGTGTCCCGGGCGTCGTCCGCCTGCGTCCTCTCCCCGCTCCCGGGGGCGCTCGGACGCCGGTCAACCCGGTCAGCCCGGTCCTCCCGGGGGCCCGCCCCCTGCTCGGGGCGGGGCCCGGCCCCGGGCGCGTCCGCGCCGGTGCCCGTGCCCGTGTCGGTGTCCGTGTAGGCCGTGCCGGTGGCGGTGTCCGCGTCGACCGCGTCCGCGTTCGCGGCGCCCGGGGTCTGCGCCGCACCGGCCGGGACCCCGGCCCGGACCACGACCGCCCCCTCGGGGGCGTCGCTGCACACGGCGAGCACGGTGGTGCCGGACGCGGCGACGGAGCGCAGCATCGCCCAGGCCTCCTCGCGGTCGCCGTCCGAGAGCTTCAGGTCCGTGTCGTCGACCGCGAGCAGCCGGGGCCCGCCGATGAGGGCCAGTGCCACGGAGAGCCGCAGCCCCTGAAGCCTCTCCAGGTCGCGCACGGCGGTCCGCTCCCCCTTGGGGAGCGCCGCGGTGTCCAGCCCGGCGGCGGCGAGGGCCGCGTCGATCCGGGCGCGCGCCGTGGCGGCCCGGGCCCTGCGGGGCCGCAGCAGCTCCCTGAGGGAGCCGTTGAACCTGCGCCGGAGCAGGACGCGTTCGCGCAGGTGCTCGGCCACCGTGAGCGCCGGTTCCAGTTCACTGACGCCGGGCACATGGCCCAGTGCGCTGATCCGCCGTACGGCCGCCATCCGGCGCGGGAGGTCGAGACCGGCCACCTCGGCGGTGCCCTCGGCCGTCCGCATCCGCCCCGTCAGGGCGAGCAGCAGACAGGTCCGCCCCGAACCCGACGGCCCGGTGATCGCGACCAGCGATCCCGGCTCCGCTCTGAAGGACACCGACCGGAAGGCCCATCCGCGCGTGCCGCGCAGCCCGAAGTCCTCGGCGCCGACGCCCGCTCCCCGCGGTCCGCCGGGCGGTTCCGCCCCCTGCTTCGCCACGATCACCCATTCTTTGAACTGACTGGTCAGTTCAAAAGTAGCCCGGGGCACCCGGCGGGTGCAAGGCGGCCCCCTCTTCGCGCCGCGCCGCCCCCGTCCCGGTGCCTCGCGGCCGGGGCGCCCCGCGAGCCGCGGCCGGCCCCCGGCTCCGGCCGCCCGCGGTGGTCCCGGTCGGCGGGTCCCCAGGTCGGGGCCGTTGTCAGTGGGTGCCCTCACCATGGGTGCAGACGGCTACCGCTCCGTCACCCGACGACAGGAGGCTCGTCATGGCCAGCCGCCCGACAGCAGCCGCTTCCCCGCGCCGCGCCACCGGCCCCGCCCCCTCATCGACCGGACCGGCGCACGACGTCCACCCCGTGCGGCGGCGCTCCTCCGCTCCGCCCGCCGCCCTCGCCCTGCTCGCCCGGGCCCGCACCGCCCTGGACGAGGCCGCGGGCCTGTCCGCCCCCAACGAGCGGTTCGCCGCCGCCCACCTGTCCGCCCTGCGCTCCGCCGCGGCCGTGCTCGCCGTCCGGGGGCGGCCGGAGCCGGCCCCCCGGCGCAGGCGGCGCATACGCAGCGCCTGGGAGGTCCTGCCCGAGACGGCGCCGGAGCTCGCCGAGTGGAGCATGCTCTTCGCGGCGGGCGCCGAACGCCGCGCCCGTGCCGAAGCCGGCATCCCCGGCGCGGCCACCGCCCGCGACGCGGACGACCTGCTGCGCGACGCGGCGATGTTCCTGCGCGTCGTGGAGCGCCTGCTCTCCCTCCGGTCCGCCGTCCCCCGCTCCCGGGCGGACCGGCCCGGTCCGATCCCCGGCGGCTGAATCCGGCCGGGGGGCGCCCCGTGCTCGGGCGGGGCCGCCGAGGACGTTCCCGTGCCCTCCTCCTGCGGAGGGGCCACCGGGGTCGGGGTGCGGCGCGGGACCGGGCGGCGGAGGCGACGGGGCGGAGGCAATAGGGTGGACGCCACAACGCCAGCACACCGCCCGAGGAGCCACCTGCCGTGTCGGACCGTTCTCCTGCCTCCGGTGGGGAGACCCCACCGCGACCCTCCCGTGCGTCCCTGCGCACCGCCGTGGTCTGGGACGTGCTCCAGGACGCGATCGACCGCCGGGCGAAGGCGGTCGGGGCGGACGCGCTGGACGTCCTCGACACCGGCGGCGGCACCGGCAACTTCGCGGTGCCCCTCGCCCGCCTGGGCCACCGCGTGACCGTGGTCGACCCGAGCCCCAACGCCCTGTTCGCCCTGGAGCGCCGCGCGGCCGAGGCCGGAGTGGCCGAGCGGGTCCGGGGCGTCCAGGGCGACGTCCACGGCCTCTTCGACGTCGTCGGCCGCGAGGGCTTCGACGTGGTGTTGTGCCACGGGGTGCTGGAGTACGTCGACGACCCCGCCGAGGGGCTGCGCAACACGGTGGACGCGCTGCGCCCCGGCGGTGCGCTGAGCCTGCTCGCGGCCGGTCTCGGCGGCGCGGTCCTGGCCCGAGCCCTGGCGGGGCACTTCGCCGAGGCGCACCGGGCCCTCGACGACCCCGACGGGCGCTGGGGGGAGGGCGACCCGGTGCCGCGGCGGTTCACCGCAGAGCAGCTCACCGAGCTCGTCTCCGCCACCGGTGCCGAGGTCTCGGCCGTCCACGGGGTGCGGGTCTTCGCCGACCTGGTCCCCGGGGTGCTCGTGGACACCGAACCGGGTGCTCTGGAGGCGCTGCTCAGGCTGGAGGCCGCCGCGGCGGAGCTCGCCGCCTTCCGCTCCGTCGCCACCCAGCTGCACGTCCTCGCGGAGAGGCAGGCCTGATCAGCGGCGCAGCGGCAGACGGAGTACGGCTCCGACCCCCCGGCCGCGCCGTTCGCCCCGTATGATCGGGGGACACCGTCCGGCATGACGGATCGGAGGTTGGGGAATCTACGCCTCAGGACTTCGATCGGGCATGGCGGCCCGGACTGGCGTGAGGCGAGTGGGCGGGTTTCACGGGGGCGAAACCCTGCCTATCCTGAAAGGGCCGCATACCGGTCGCCCCCGCGACCGACGACGAGGAGGACTCCGTGCCGCTCTCGGAGCACGAGCAGCGCATGCTCGAGCAGATGGAGCGAGCGCTGTACGCCGAAGATCCCAAGTTCGCGACAGCGCTCGAGGGAAGCGGGCTGCGTACGTACACCCGGCGACGGGTCTACCAGGCGGTCGCCGGCTTCCTGGTGGGTATCGCGCTCCTCATGGCCGGAATGGTCGCGCAGCAGATCTGGATCAGCGTGGTGGGCTTCCTGGTGATGCTCGGCTGCGCGGTGCTGGCGGTCACCGGCTGGCGCAAGGCCCCCAAACCGGGCGAGCAGCAGGCCGCAGGCGGCCATGGCACCCGGCGTCAGCACCATCAGCGCAGGTCGGTGATGGACCGCATCGAGCAGCGGTGGCAGCGCCGCCGCGATGAACAGCAGGGACAGTGAACCGCAGACGCGGCTGAGACGCGTGCACTGCGAGTGAGGGGCGACGCACCGCGTCGCCCCG